>NZ_JBVJKN010000045.1:0-49268 GCF_055585225.1 Streptomyces sp. NPDC053673
TCGCCGCCGGGCGCACCTACCTGCAGACGGCCCGCCACATGGGACTCTCCAAGCACACCGTCGACGCCTACCTCCGCCGCATCCGCGCCAAGCTCAACATCAACACCACGGCCGAACTCACCCGATTGGCCATCTCCCTCGGCCTGTGACACCCCGCTGAGGTTGGTGTGCGGGTAATGGGTTTGCTGGGTGCGGGGGTTACGGCGATGCTGGGCGCGTGCCTGGGCAGAGGAAGCGGAAGCGACAGGAGCGGGAGAGGCGCCAGCGGGATGCTTCCCGCTTCGCCCCTGAGGCGGGACGCTGGGAAGTGCTCTTCGAGACCGAGGATGAGGCGGAATGGCGAGCTCAGGTTCGGCGCCTGCGAGCTGAGAACGAGCAGATCGACTGGACACTGGTCCGAATGGACACGCTCTGTGGGCGGTTGGTCCAACCGACGACCTATCGGTTGAGTCTGTTCGTGCCGACCGTTGCGCCCGTTGCCGCGCATGACCGCCACTGACAGATCATCACGTGCCAGGCGGAGGCGAGCCGGCGGATACGGCGTGGGAGGGGCTGGCGCCGTTGTTTCCGCAGTTCGACTGGCGCGGTCGTCCGTGGCGTGATCACCGGCAGGTGGTCAACGCGGTGTGGGACGCGGCCGTGGCGCGCACGTCATTGTCAGTGCATGACGGAACGCGCGATGCGGAAACCCACGTCATCGACCTGGAAAGTCGGGTGGCTGCGGCGCCGCACCGAGGCGCGGCAACTCCAGTGCTCGTCGAACCACCCGCCGCCACGCAGCACCCGGTAGGCGCCGTAGACCTCGGGGTCGTAGATGTCCCAACACCACTCCCAGACGTTGCCGAGCATGTCGTAAAAGCCCCACGCGTTGGGCTGCTTGCCGCCCACATCGTGGATGCGTTCGCCCGAGTTGCCGCGGCACCAGGCGATCTTGTCAAGCGGCCCGTAACGCGGTCCTGTCGTACCGGCACGACAGGCATGCTCCCACTCCGCCTCGGTCGGCAGCCGGTACCCGTCGGCGGATGCGTCCCAGTCGATGCCTTCTCCGTCGGCATGAAGACGGTAGGCGGGCGCGAATCCGTCGCGTTGGGACAGGGCGTTGCAGAACCTGACCGCGTCCCACCAGGAAACACCCTCGACGGGTAGCTGGTCCCCACGAGCGGTGCTTGGCCGCCGGCCGGTGATCTGTGCGTGGAGCGCCTGGGTGACCGGGAACGCCGAGAGCCGGTAAGGCGCAAGCTCCACCGACCAATTGCGCTGCGTCCGCCGGTCCGACAGCGTGACCTGCCCCGGCGGGACGGCGATCATCTCGTTCTCGCGTTCGGCACCGGGCCCAGATGACAAGCTCACAGTGCGCTCGTCGAGTGCAGTTGGGCGAACTCGTCGGCGAGCATGCCCATCATGACGAGATCGTGGCGGCGACCGGCGAAGAACACCTGATCGCGGAGGCGCCCCTCCTCGACGAAGCCGAGCCGACGATGAAGTGCCAGCGATGCCTCGTTGTGTGCGAAGATCCGCGCTCCGCACTTGTGAAAGCGCCGCTCGGCGAACATGAAGCGCAGCAGCATCACCACAGCTTCTGCCGCGTAGCCCTTGCGTCGATGATCGGCGCCGATCGTGATGCCGTACTCGAACCAGCCCGCACATGGGTCGGCGTGGTGCGAGCCGACGGCACCGACTGTCTCCCCCGTGTCAGCGGCTTCGATTGCCAACTGGAAGCTGTTGCCGTCGGACTTGGCAGCGGCCTGCTCCTTCGCCCAGGTGCGGTAGCTCTCGGCGGAACGGGGTGGGTGCAGGGTGTCTCCCAACCGCTCCTCGTCCTCGGCGAAGCGCATGAACGCGCTCCAGTCGTCGGGCTCGATACCGCGCAGGCGTACCCGTTTGCCGGTCCAGAACGATGCCATCCCCTATTTGATCACGCTGCAACGCGCGAGGTCCAGACCTTCGTCAACCTCTGAGACGGCCTGTGACCTGGCACTTCGAGGTTGCCGAACATGCCAGTTTCGAGCCGCGTTCGGCACCGGAGATCACACGACCATGTCCTGGGCGGCATGCGGCCGAGCCGAGGAGACGCAGGCCCGCCGAACGCCACAGATGGATGGCCTGCCGTGCACCGGCCAGGACCCGCCGGGTGGCCCGACGAAGCGTCCGATGCCACGCCCACCGCGCCTTCCCGTGGCGCGTCCGGCTTTCCGGGCCGGTCGTGGCGGATGATCGGCCTGACCGCCCCGGTACGGCGGGGCAGTGGCACACACGCGTGCGGGAGGTCGCGGTGGCGGAGCATCCGGTGATCGGGTATCTCGTCTGGGCCGTACTGTTCGGCGCCGTCTTCGCCTGGGAGGGCATCGGCCTGATCCGGGCCGACGACGCCTTCCCCACCCTCAGCGATGCCATGGGCGCCGTCATACGCCGTCCAGCGGGGCGATGGGCGCTCTTCGCCCTGTGGCTGTGGTTCGGCTGGCACACGTTCGTCCGCGGCTGGCACTTCCTGCTCCGGGACGCGTCGTGATGATCCGTCGGCGCGGGGGAAGGGACCGGCCATGCTCCCCCTGCCGCTGAACATCTCGCTCATGCTGATCGGCTATGCGCTGGTCATGGGATATCTCGCCCTCGGCCTGCGCATCCTGCGCCGTCAGCCGTACGGCTCCCGGCGGCCTGCGCGGCGGCCGGCTCTGATGGCCGCGTGGCGCGGGTGGCCGGGGCTGATCCGCCAGGTGGCCGGCACCGCGGTGGGCGGCTATGTGCTGCTGATGGCCGTGGTGGCCGTGACCTACGAAGGTGTGGCGAGCCGGGGTGGCCGGCTGCTGGAGAGTGCGGCCACGGGAGGCGCGCTGCTCGTGGGGACCACGCTGCCCGTCTTCTTCCTCGCATCGTGGGTTGCCGTACGACTGCAGCATCATCGAAGGAGAAGGAGGGAGAAAAGCGCCGAGGAGTGGTGATGAGGCTGTCGTTCCTGGGGCCTCTCTATGCGGAGCCGGGCCCCTTCGTGTCCGTGTACCTGGACACTTCGCGCGACATCGACCATCCGGAGCGGGCGATTGCGCTGCGCTGGCGCCGCCTGCGCGACGAGCTGACCCGACAGGGCGTCGACCGGTCGACCATCACGGCCGTGGAGCAGGTGGTGGGCGCGGACGCGGAGCTGCCCGGCATGCACGGGCAGGCCATCTTCACCGCCCACGGGGCACTGGTGCTGGACGGCGAGCTGCCGAAGCCGCCCGCGCACGACTCGGCGCGCTACGGCACCTTGCCCGACGCGATGCCACTGGTGGCCCAGCACGTTCCGGAGATCCCGTATCTGACCGCGGTCGTGCACTACGGCGGACTGCCCACCGCCGAGACCGAGGGCACGGTGACGGTGGTGGCGGAGACCGGTGTCTGGCCGGTCTCGAACGTCGCCCCGGGCGAGCGGCTGCACCGGCGGGTCCCGGTGGGCGAGTGGCACGACACGGCCGTACGGCTCGGCCACGAACTGGACCAGTGGGCGCGGCAGGACGGCGCCGACGCCTTCGTGATCGGCGGGGACGAGTGGGCCTGCGGCGTCCTGGTGCGCCGACTGCCCGACAGGCTGCGGGACCGGGTCGTACGGGTCGGGGGCGAGACGCCGACGGACACTGGGCGGGCGCTCCTGGAGCCGCAGCTCGAGACGGTCTTCCGAGGACGCATGGCCATCCACGACCGGGTACTCGTGGAGACGTTCATCGCCAGGCGGGCCCGGCACGGAGCCGCGGCCGAGGGCCTGGCCGCCACGGTCGCCGCACTGCAGCGAGGCCAGGTCGCGGCACTGCTGCTCAACCGCCCGCCGGCGTCGTCCCTCTGTCTCTGGACGGGCTCACAGCCCACTCAGCTGGCCCTCACGGAGGACGAACTGCTGTCCTTCGGGGTACGGGCACCCAGGGAGGAGCCTGCCGACGAGGCCTTGGTCCGCGCCCTCGTGGGCACCGGTGCCGAACTGGTCGTGGCACCGGAGCACGTGCTGCGCCTGCGGGAAGGCGTCGGCGCGCTGCTCCGGTACACCGACCCGGGGACTCCGTGCTGACGGCGGAGTCGTCATGACGGACGCTTCCTGACGCCGGGCCACCCGCGGCCCCGGCACGCACCCGTCGCGGACCCGCCGCGGTCCTGCCGCAGGCCCGCCAGGATGAGGGACTGTCGCGCGTCGGCGCGCTTGCCAGGCGGCAGCAGCCCGGTCACGGTTGCACTGTCAGAGGCTGCTCGGAGGCGGGCGCAGGCGGCGACACGGCGAGCAGCGAGGCCGGCAGGGCCACGTACGCGGTGGTGCCGGAGCCCTCGGTCGGGCGTAGCTCGACCTGCACGCCCAGGCGGGCGGCGAGCCTGCCCACGACATAGTGGCCGAGGAATCCCGTCGGTGCGACGAGGAAGCTCTCCTCCCCGGCCAGCCGGGCGTTCGCCCGGGCCAGTCCCTCGGCGGACATCCCTGTGCCGCGGTCCACGACGGCCAGGCAGTACTCGTCCACATCGCGCCAGCCGTACACCTCGACCGGCAGGTTCGCCGATGAGTAGCAGAGGGCGTTCTCGATCAGCTCGGCGAGCAGGTGGGAGAGATCGGCGACGACGTGGCCGCGGATGCGGCACGACTGGACGTCTGGCAGCACGACCCGCCGGTACTGCTCAACCTCCGAAAGTGCCGACTGCACCACCTCGAGCGTCGTGACGGTGCCCGACCAAGGGCGGGGCGGGTCCTGTTCGCCGACCAGTACCAGGAGCGACTCGGCGTTGCGACGCATCCGGGTGGCGAGGTGGTCGAGCTCGAACAGCTCGCCGAGTGCGTCCGGGTCGATCTCCTGGCTCTCCAGCGTGGTGATCAGTCCGAGCTGGCGGCGGAGCAGACTCTGGTTCCTGCGGCCGAGGTTGGCGAGGGACTCGGACGTGTTGCGGCGCAGGGCCGCCTGCTCGGCGGCGAGGCCCACGGCCGTGCGCTCCACGTTGCGCAGGGCTGCGGCGAGCTGGGAGATCTCCTGGGCGCTGGTGTGGAACCTCGGCTCGTACGGAACGGGCGTGAGCGGTCGTGTGCCGGCCGGGTCCGGCTCCGCCTCCTGGATCCGTCGCACCGCCTCCCGCAGCCGGGTGCCGGCCACGTCGTCCGCCTCTTCCGCGAGCGCGCCGAGCGGTCGGGTGATGGAACGGGCCGAGAGCATGGCGAGGGCGGCCGCGACCACGACAATGAGGACTCCCAGCCCGATGAACCCGATGAGCTGCCTGGTCGCGGTGTCGCTGAGCTGCCCGGCCCGTGCCTGTGCGTCCGCGCCGACGCGTTGCTGTACGCCGTACAGGTCGTCGACCAGGACTGTCATGGACTGCCACCACTGCGCGGGGTCGACCCCGGGACGTGAGCCGTCCGCGGCACCGGAGGCCCGGTCCTCCAGGGCGAGGGCGCGCCGGGCGTCCTTGGTCGCGAACGCCCCCTTGAGCGCCTTGCGCTGGGCCGGTGTCGCCGACTGTTCGTACTGGCGCAGAGCCGCCACGCGGGCGGCCCGAACCTCGGTGAATTCCAGGTACTCGTCCCCGCGGAAGCGTCCGGCGGCGAAGACGCCGTTGAGCGCGCCGCGCTCCAGCGCCACCGATTCGGTGGCGTCGGCGAGCGCCTGCAGCGCGGCCATCCCGTCGACCAGGGTCCGGTCGCCGCGGGCCGCGTCGGTGGTGTCGGCCGACTGCGCGCGGATGAACGCGGAGATCACTGCCGTGTAGTAGTCGAAGGTCTCGGTGCGGGCCGCGCTGCCCGCGTCGACACCGGAACGCACGGCGACGAGCCGTGCGAGCCGGTCGTCGGCCGCCTCGACGGCGGACTCGGTGTCGGCGGCGTCCTCGGCGAGTACGGCCGTGAGGCCGGCACGCGCGGAGTCGGAACGCTCCCGCTGTGCGGCCAGATCGTCCCGGTACTCGTCGGCTCCGCCTAAGAGCCCGTTGGTGAGGCCCCGTTCGCGTTGGAGCTCATGCACGAGGGCCTGCACGCCGAGGACCACGTCGACCCGGTCCCTGGTCTCCCGGGCCGCGGCCCAGTCGGTGCCCCGGTCCGTGACCGCGAGCCCGGTGAGCCCGAGCAGCAGACACGTCGGTACGGCCAGCACGACCGCCACCCGCCCGCGGATGGTGCGCCAGCCCGGGGTCAGGCGGGCCAGGCGTTGGGGGAAGGCCGGTGAGTCCGATTCGGCCGGTTCGGTGGCTCTGGTGGCTCTGGTGGGTTCGGTTCGGTCGGTGTGTTTGGGTTCACTGGGCTTCACATGCCCCTTTTCGGTCACGGAGTACGACGTTAGAGACCGGCCGTCAGTACGCCATTTCCCTTCCGTAAGAGGCGAGTTGCACCCCGCTCACGGGAGGCGCCCGACTACTCCTGCGGCACGGGACATATTCCCGAAACGCGGATGCGGGCAGTGTCCTGCTTGCCGTGGCTTGGGTGGCCGGGTGTCAGAGGCCGAGGGTGATGGCGAGGCGGGTGAGTTCCGCGGTGCTGTGGATGCCGAGCTTGGCGCGGATGCGGCGGAGGTAGGCGTCGACGGTGTGCCTGGAGAGTCCCATGTGGCGGGCGGTCTGCAGGTAGGTGCGTCCTGCGGCGATGTGCCGCAGTGTCTCCTGCTCGCGCGGGGCCAGCACATGCTGCGCGAGCTGCGCGGGTTCGGGGGCTTCGGCGTACAGCGTGGGCGTGGGACTCATCGGACCTCCTCCGCCTGATCGGCTCGGCCATCACTGCTCGCACTCTCGGAAGCAGTGCATATCCGATGGAAATGGCGAAATTCGGGTATTTGCCGTCCATCACGCGGGAAGACTGGGGCCCGGTTCCACGACGTGGCACATTCTCTGAAGTTTTCTTTATCCGCCCAGGTCGGCGAGGTTCGGGCGACGCCCATCGGAGGTTGGGGCGGGTGGCCGGGGGCCGGCTTGTTCGCGGCCTCGTCCTGCATGGGCTGGCATGGGCGGCGGTCCGCGGCCGGGCCGGGGCCCCGTCGCATCGCTGCGTTGGTGCTGGCTGCCCTGCAGGATCATGCTTGTCAGAGGGGTGGTGGCTGGGCTGGTTCGTTGGGTCGTGCGGGCTTTGGCGAGGGTGAGATGAGTGGTGATGGAGCGGATTCCCACCCCTTCTGGTGAGCGGCGAGGCGAGGCAGAGGCCTCGCTCGAGTCGACGTACACGGCCACGGCCACGATCAGCGGGCAGGGCATCGTGACGGGGTGGAGCGAGGGCGCTTCGCGGCTGCTCGGCTACGCGCCCTCCGGGGTCGTGGGGCGCCCCGCCGCCCACCTGCTCGCCGACGACGCCGCTGACGAGGGTGAGAGTGCGTGGCGGGCGGCGACCGGGCCGGGGCGGTGGGGCGGCAGCGTGGCGCTACGGCACCAGGACGGCCGGCGGCTGGAGGTGGGGGTGCTCGCGCATCGGCGGGCGGCGGGTGGCGGCGGGGATGTGGAATGGCTGGTGGTGTCCGCGGTGGCTGGCAGGCCGGTGACGCCCGGCGGCGGTGCGCTGGGGGAGTGGGTGTTCGTGCAGTCCCCCTGTGCCGGGGCGGTGTTCGACGCAGATCTCCGGCTGGTGCGGGCGAATGCCGGTATGGAGCGGGTGCTGTCCTTCGCGGAGGCCGAGATGCGCGGGCTGCGGTTGCCGGAGATCGCGCCGTATCCGGCGAGCGTGGAGGCCGAGGCAGCGATGCGCCTGGCGTTGGACACCGGTGAGTCGCAGCAGGTGAAGGCCTTCATCGGCCCCACCGGTGTGAGCCCGGAGGGTGGCTGGTCGGCTTCGCTTGCTCCGTTGCGGGATGCGGACGGCCGGGTGTGTGCGGTGTGCGTGGCGGCGCACCGCGGACCGGGGGAGGATCCTGCCCAGCAGCGGATGCTGTTGCTGCATGACGCGGGCGCGCGGATCGGTTCCAGTTTGGATATCGCGGGTACGGCGCAGGAGCTGGCCGGCGTCGCTGTCCCTGGCTTTGCGGACTTCGTGGCTGTCGACCTGCTTGATTCTCCCCGGCACGGTGACGAACTGCCGGCAGCCGTGCCGGCCGGGCAGCCTGTTCGCGTGAGCCGCCTCGCTGCGCGATCGGTGCTCGAGGGGAGCCGGGAGTCTCTGGGCAAGGTGGGGGAGAGCTTGGTCTATCCGGCGCTTTCGCCTGCGGCGGAGTGTCTGGTCGCGGGCCATGGCGCGGTGTACGAGGTGGCCGATCCGGCGCTCGTCCAGTGGGTGGCGAACGATCCGGGGGCCGCCTGGATCCGCGAGGCGGGGACGCACTCGGTGATGGCGGTGCCGATGCGTGCTCGTGGAGTCACTCTCGGTGCGGCTCTCTTCGGGCGTCACCAGCGTCCGGAGCCGTTCGGTCCGGATGATCTGGCCCTGGCCGAGGAGCTCGCGGCCAGGGCTGCTGTCAGCATCCACAATGCCCGCCGCTTCACCCGGGAGCGCACCAGCACCATGACCTTGCAGCGCAGTCTGCTCCCGCAGACGCTGCCCGATCAGGCGGGGCTGGAGATTGCCTCCCGCTATCTGCCCGCCGGGAGCGGGGCGGGTGTGGGCGGCGACTGGTTCGATGTGATCCCGCTGTCCGGGGCGCGGGTGGCCCTGGTGGTGGGCGATGTGGTCGGCCACGGCATCCGTGCTTCTGCGACCATGGGCCGGCTGCGTACTGCGGTGCGCACCCTGGCCGATGTGGACCTGCCGCCCGACGAACTGCTGACCCACCTCGACGATCTGGTCATGCACCTCTCCGCGGACGAGGGCGATGCGGAAGGCGGTGCCGAGGCTGCCGGGGGGATCGGCACCACGTGCCTGTACGCGGTCTACGATCCGGTCACCCGCCACTGCACGCTGGCCCGGGCCGGTCATCCCCCGCCCGCCGTGGTCAGCCCGGACGGCGGCGTGTATCTGCTGGATGTGCCCGCCGGCCCACCGCTGGGCCTGGGCGGCCTGCCCTTCGAAACCGTCGAGAGCGAACTGCCCGAGGGCAGCCTCCTCGCCCTCTACACCGACGGCCTGCTCCAACCCCGCGAGCGCGACATCGACGACGCCTTCGACAAGATGTTCGCCGCGCTCGCCCGCCCCGCCCAAACCCTGGACACCGTCTGCGACCGGGTTCTCACGGCCCTGCTCACCCACCGCCCCGACGACGACGTCGCTCTGCTCATCGCCCGCACCCGGGTCCTGCACGCCGACCGGGTCGTCGCCTGGGACCTGGCCTCCGACCCCGCCGTCGTCGCCCAGGCCCGCCAGTACGCCACCGATCAACTCACCGCCTGGGGACTCGACGAGGCCGTCTTCGTCACCGAACTGATGGTCAGCGAGCTGGTCACCAACGCCATCCGCTACGGCCGTCCACCCATCCAGCTACGCCTCATCCACGAGAACAGCACCCTCATCTGCGAAGTCTCCGACTCCAGCAGCACCACGCCCCACATGCGTCGCGCCCGCACCTTCGACGAAGGCGGACGAGGCTTGCTGCTCGTCGCCCAACTCGCCCAACGCTGGGGTACCCGACACGCCCCCACAGGCAAGACCATCTGGGCCGAGCAAAACCTCTAGTGCTGTGACCGGGGAACGTTCGCCGGTCGAGTGATGGGCTGGTTTCGGGGCGTCCGACGACGATGACCATGGACATTGAGACAAGGACTGCGAATCGTCCGGCCGGAGACTTCGGTCAGAGGGTCAGCATTCGGCCGTCGTCAAGCGGGGAATCGCCGGCATTCCGGCTCTGCCGGCGCTCAGGCGTGGTCCACGAGCTGCGCAACGCCCCTCTGGCGTGCACAGTGCGCGCAACAGAAGAACTGCCCGTCCGATTGAAGGCCGTGGCCGAGGATGCGGCACTGGCAGTTCTCGCAGATCGGTGCCATCTTCTGTGCTGCGCACTCGATGCTGTCGAAGATGTGGACGGCTCCTGCGGCATGCACTTCGAAGGACATCTCGTAGTCGTTGTTGCAGACCTCGCACACAGCCATGAATGATCAGCTCCTCGTAGCTTCACGGACAGCCGGGCGGGGCCGGCGGTCGGCTTTCCTGGAAGGTATCGAGCAGGCGCATCGAACCTCCGGCGGCACGTTGGGCAGGTCTCGACCGGCGTACCGGAATCACTCAGGTGGGCGCGGGGGGATGCACAGCCGACGGTAGCGTGGCGGGCATGGCAAACGAGGCCTGTGACAGTCCACGGCTGGCGGCACTCTACGATCCGATCGATCCGGACCGCGGCGATCTCGACGTATACGTGGCCGTGGCCCAGGAATTGAAGGCGCGTCAGGTCCTTGACGTGGGGTGCGGGACGGGTACGTTCGCGCTGATGCTGGCCGACCGCGGGCTGATGGTGTCCGGCGTGGACCCGCCTCCGGGGCCTCCCTCGACGTCGCCGTCGCAGGAGTCGGCCCGGTCGAGATCTGGGCTCCAACTTCGATGAGACCGCTGAGACTTCACTGCCGGGACGCCGGGACGCCGGGGTGCCTCCCGCCCCTCCGAGGCGCCGCGACAGGCGGGACTTTCGCAACGGACCCTAGCTCTGCGGGACGTCTTTGACGAAGACGATCCCGTCGTTTCCGGCCAGGTGGGCTGGGTCAAGTGGGCTGTAGCCGTAGTAGGGGGACACGCGGGGGGTGGGCCGTGTGTCGCAGAGGGCGGTGGCCAGTCGGGCGGCGTCGACGACGCAGCGGTCCTCCGGGAGCGCGTACAGGAGTCCTTCGACGGTGTCCGGTGGCGGGGCGCCCACTCCCTGGTGCCGGATCGTGCCCAGGGCCGTGGCCAGGAAGGCATACTCCTCGCCCAGACGGGCGCTCACGAGCGCGCCGGCGCTCCACCACTCCAGCGGCAGGTCGCCCATCCGCATCGTGCTCTTGTTCCGCTGGAGATGGCCGTTGTGGGCGTGGACCAGCGCCGGCCCCCGTTCGGCGACGGCGAGGAGGTTGTCGGCCATCATCCGGTCCCGCAGGCTTACCAGCCGCGTCATGCGGCTCGTTGAGGCGTCGGCCATCCAGAAGTGGTAGCGCAGCAGGCCGGTGGCGGTGCGCCCGTACAGGCGCGCCCGGTCCCAGTCGTCCCGCGAGGTCGCTTCGATCAGGTGCGGCGTCTGCGCGTCGAGCAGCGCCACCAGATCGTCGGCGAGCAGTCGCAGCTCTCTGGCCTCGGCCGACTGCCCCACGGACCGCGACGGGTCCATCATCGCGGCGGGATCGGTCCACCGGTCGTCGGCGCCGAGCAGGCGGTCGAGCGTTTCCGCGGAGCAGGGGAGCAGGTCCGCGTCCACCCGGGTCGAGAGGTAGCCGTGGAGTGCGAAGAGGGCCTGCCGGGGGCTCGCGGCGCCGGTGATCTCCAGCGGGCCGTCGAAACCGGCGAAGCGGAGCCGCTCGGACGCGGGCCGGCCGTCGTTGTACGCCCGTATCCAACGCACGAGTTCGCGGTTGGCCGCGGACGCGCCCCAACCGTGACTGAATCCGCCCTCCATGACCTCGTCGAGGGTGCCCGTGCCCGAGGTGACGTAGTCGTCCACGACGAGGCCCATCATGCAGTCGCTCTCGATCGCGATCGTCCGGTAGCCCTCCTGCTCGACGAGCTGCCGGAAGAGCTCGTTGCGCAGGTCGAGCAGAGCGTCCTCGCCGTGGGTGGGCTCGCCCAGGGCGAGCACCCGCGGCCGGGCCGGGAGCAGCCTCATGACGGCGACGGCCTCGACGGCATGGGCGGTGTCCTTGATGTCAGTAGCCATGCCTTCAACGCTATCGTTGAACTTTCGATTGAAACTTTCCCGCGATATCGTCAGGTCCGTGGGACGAAACCTTCAAAGTGGTGGGCAGCTCAGGCCGATTGATCTGGCGCGCGGGCATGGTCTGTCCACGCAGGCGGTCAGGAATTACGAGGAGGCCGGCATCCTTCCGGCTGCCGATCGCACACCCCACGGCTACCGCACCTACACCTCGCTGCACGCGAGGGCTCTGCGCGCATTTCTTGCCCTGGTGCCCGGCCACGGCCACCGGACGGCGGCGTCGATCATGCGGGCCGTGAACGAGGGCACGGTCGATGAGGCGTTCCGCCTCATCGACGAGAGCCACGCCCAGCTGCTCGACGACCGCCGGACCCTCCAGGCCGTGGAAAGCGCCCTTCGCGACCTGGAGCCCATCACGGCGCCCGGCCCCACCACGGCGCCCGAGCCCGGAGTGGGGTCCGAGCCGGCCGCGCAGTCCGAGCCCGGCGACATGTTCATCGGGCCGCTGGCAGGGAAGCTCGGAATCCGGCCCGCGACGCTGCGCAAATGGGAGTGCGCCGGGTTGGTGCGCCCGCGCCGTGACCCGCTGACCGGGTACCGTGTCTACGACGAGGCCGACGTGCGGGACGCCGGGCTGGCCCACCAGCTCAGGCGGGGCGGCTACCTGCTGGAGCAGATCGCCCCGCTGATCGCCCAGGTGCGGACGGCCGGTGGACTGGAGCCGCTGGAGGCCGCACTGTGCGACTGGCGCGGCCGGCTGTCCGCCCGCGGGCGGGCGATGCTGACCGGGGCCGCCGAGCTGGAGGCGTACCTCCGCGAGCGCGGATGAGACTTCGGTCGCCGGCCGAGGAGAACAAGGGTCACAGGCGGTTCGGTCTCGGCCGACCCGTCCGCCGTCGCGAATCCGAGCGATCGAATGGGACCGCAAGACGTGGCGCCGGTGTTCGCTCCGATGTTCCGTACCAAGGGCGACCTTGCTCCGACGGCCTGCTCGGCCGGTCGTTCAGCGGGCTGTTGCGATGAGGCGTCGAAGTGCGGCTTGGGCGGGTGGGCCCCAGGTGGGCTTGCCGCCGGGGCGGCCGTGGACGCCGGCCTCTCCGATGAGGATGCCGCCGAGGGCGCGCAGCGCCGCCCAGCCGCGGGCGCGGCGCAGGGTCGCGGTGTCCGGGGTCGGTTGGTAGGCCTCGTGGAAGCGGTCGGCGGCGCCGTCCGGCAGCAGTGTCCAGGGGGCAGCGAGGTCGCAGGACGGATCGCCCGCGCAGAGGTCACCGAAGTCGATCACGCCGCAGAAGGTGCCGTCGGTGGTGAGGATGTTGGCCGGATGCAGGTCGCCGTGGAGCCACAGTGCCGGGCCCGTCCACTCGGGTGCGGCAACGGCGTCTTCCCAGACGGCGCGGACGGCGTCCGGATCGGGGATCAGCCCCAGCTCGGTGGCCGAGGTGAGCTGCTTGGCGAACCCCTCGGCATGGTCGGCCAGCGGCCCCCCGCGATCACGACCGGCGGGCGCCCCGGTGGGAGCGGGTCGGTGAAGAGCCGTCAGGAAGGTGGCCAAGGCGTCGGCCGCCTCCGCAGCGCGCGTGGCGGGGGCGCGGTCGGCGGGCTCGCCCGGCACCCAGGTGGTGACGATCCAGGGCCGCGGAAACTGCTCGGAGGGCTCGCCGATGCGTTGCGGGACAGGGACCGGCAGCGGAAGGTGCGGGGCGAGAGCCGGCAGCCAGGCATGCTCCTTGCGCAGCAGGGCGTCCGCAGACTGCGTCGCCCAGGGCAACCGGACGGCGAGGTCGTCACCGAGCCGCCACAGCTGGTTGTCCCAACCACGCGCGCCGAGCTTCAAGGGGTGATCGGCCAGGTCAGGGTGCTGGTCGCGCAGCAGGTCCCGGACCAACTCCGCTGTGATCTCGATCTCGGTGTGGGTCATGCGCAGCAACCATAGCGTCGCCGACCCGGCCGAGATCCTCAATGATCTTCTAGCGTAGACGCTTATGGACAAGGCGCAGCAGTTCGAAGAGCACCGGCCCCGGCTGTTCTCGTTGGCATACCGGATGCTTGGGTCGGCGGCGGAGGCGGAGGATGCCGTACAGGATGCGTACCTGCGGTGGCACGGGGCCGAGCCCGGGCAGGTCAGTGCGCCGGGGCCGTGGCTGGCGAAGGTGCTCACGAATCTGTGCGTGAACCGGCTGACCTCGGCGCGGGTGCGGCGTGTGGAGTACGTGGGGCCGTGGCTGCCCGAGCCGGTGCGGACCGATGACGGGTCACTGGGGCCGATGGAGACGGCGGAGCAGCGCGAGGCGGTGTCGCTGGCGGTGCTGGTGTTGATGGAGCGTTTGACGCCGCCGGAGCGCGCGGCGGTGGTGCTGCGTGACGCCTTCGGATACAGCCATCGGGACGTCGCGGGCGTGATCGACTGCTCGGAGGCGAACGCGCGGCAGCTGTACCGAAGGGCGACGCAGCATCTGGCGGACGGTCGGCAGAAGTTCGTGTCGTCCCCGGAGATGAGCAGCGGATTGCTGGCCCGGTTTCTGGAGGCGGCGGCTCAGGGGGCGATGGCGCAGTTGGAGGCGCTGCTCGCCGACGACGTGGTTGCGTGGTCGGACGGCGGTGGCAAGGTCGGTGCGGCGCGGCGGCCGGTCGTCGGCCGGGAGAGGGTGGCTCGGTTCCTGGCAGGCCTGTCCGCCCGGTGGGCGAGTGGGGTGCGGATGGAGATCGCCGAGGCGAACGGCAGTGCGGTGGTGCTCGGCTGGGAGGACGGCGAGCTGACTTCGTTGGGTGCGCTGGAGGTCGGCGAGGCGGGAATCATCGGGATTCGGATCGTCCGCAACCCCGACAAACTGGCCTTTCTGTCCGGTCAGTTGCGGGAGCTGTCACAGAACACCTGAGTCGTCGGTTCTTCATGAGTGACAGCAATACGAGAAGGGCTGGCTGATGGACAACGACGGGATCATGGTGACCGGGGCGACGGGCGTACTCGGCCGAGTGGTGCTGGAGCGGGCGCGCCGGACCGGGGTGCCGGTGCGGGCGCTCAGCCGCAGGGCCGTGCTGCCGGGCGATGCGGGGGTGACCTGGTTCACCGGTGACCTGACGAGCGGTGCGGGTCTGGACGAGGCGTTCGCCGGCGTCCGTACGATCATTCACTGTGCGACCGACATCCGGCATTTCAAGAATGACATCCCGGCCCTCCACCACCTGCTGGAGGCCGCGAAGCGGGTCGGGGCCGAGCACGTCGTCAACATCTCGATCGTCGGCATCGACCGGATCCCGTACCCGTACTACCGGATCAAGCTGCAAGGGGAGCGACTGCTGGCGGCGTCGGGAATCGGCTGGAGCAGTGTGCGCGCCACTCAGTTCCACGAGCTGTTGGACAGGAGCTTTTCCGTGTTGTCCAAGCCGCCCGTGGTCATTGTGCCGGCCCATACCGTCTGCCAGCCGATTGACCCGGGTGAAGTCGCGGACCGTCTCGTCGAGTTGGCGCTGGAAGGCCCCGCTGGACAGGTGCCGGACCTGGCCGGGCCAACGGTGTACACGGCAGACGGGCTGGCCAGGAACTGGCTGCGGGCAGCGGGCAAGCGCCGCCTCGTCCTGCCGGTGCTCATCCCGGGGAAGGTTGGCGCGGGCTTTCGTTCCGGGGCTCTGACCGCGCCCGACCGCGCGGTGGGCAAGCGGACCTGGGAGGAATACCTGGCCGAGAAGTTCGCTCGCTGACGTCGATGCGAACGTTGCGCGGCACCCGGGGGTGAGGGCACGGAACAACCCGGCACCTCCGTCCGTCCACGTAGGGGACGCCGTGGAGGGCCCCGCGGGGCACGTGCACGTACGAGTGTGGCGGGCGATTGAAGGACGTGGTGGTGGAACGCGGCCCGACCCCTCGGATGATCACCGAGGACTCCGGCACCTCGGGCGAGCGACACCCTCGGCGGACGGCTACGAGGTCAGAAAGTGGGTGCGGTGTCCGGCGTGGTCACGCCTCTCCGGGATGGTGTGCGCTCCCGCCGGCGAGGAACCGCAAACCAGGTCCGTAGGGAACGACCGGACGGTTTGACACCGGCGCAGCCGGGCAGCCGCCGGAATGCCCCGGATGCGAACCGTCCAGCGCAATACGGAGGCCCCATGCAGCAACCGATCGCGAAAACAGCAAGTCCGGGTGAAGCTGGACTGACGCGCGGGTGACCCGAATGGTGTCACCGGATGACGGACATCGAAGACAGGGCCACCGGCGATTACCAACAGCACACAAGCGTAAAGGAGCTGTCATGCCCAGGGGATCGAGCTCCAAGCGGGAGCGACAGTACGAGCACATCAAGGAAAGCGCCGAGAAGCGCGGGGAGAGCACGAAGCGGGCCAAGGAGATCGCAGCCCGTACGGTGAACAAGGAACGGGCGCGCGCGGGCGAGTCCCGCACCGCCAGTAAGAGCTCGATCCAGGACAAGTCGTCCTCCCAGCGAGGCGGAGAACGATCGGGCAAGGGTTCACAGGGCCCGACCTACGACCAGCTCTACGCCGAAGCCCAGCGCCGCAACATCCACGGCCGGTCCTCGATGAACAAGTCCGAGCTGAAGCGGTCGCTCGGCCGCTGATCGTGAAGGAATCCGTACGGCACCTTCTGGCTGTCGAAGACGGCGCTGCCGCACTTCCCGAAAGGCGGGGAGGAGAACATGCCCGAGCTGCCGGACGTCGAGGGTTTCCGCAAGGTACTGAGCATCTGCGGGCGTGGCCGGCGCGTCACGAACGTCGACATACGAGATGCCGGTGTGCTGCGCGGAGTCACCGCGAGGCGGCTGCGGAAGGAGATGAAAGGGGCGCGGTTCGGGAAACCCTGGCGCCACGGCAAGTGGCTGATCGCGCCGACCGACGGCGGACCCGCACTCGTCTGGCACTTCGGAATGACGGGAGCGCTGCTGTGCGCCTCTGTGGACGACCCCCTGGATCCCCACGACCGCGTCGTGCTGACGCTCGACGACAAGCGGCAACTGCGCTACCGCGACCAGCGCAAGCTCCAGGGCGTCCAGCTCGCCGGGGACGACGCCGCCGTCGAGCGGATCCTGGCCGATCTCGGTCCCGACGCCCTCGCCGTGGACCGAGCGGCGTTCCTGGAGCTGTTGGCCGGCCGACGGGGAGCCGTGAAGGGCGTGCTCATGGACCAGTCCGTGATCGCCGGTCTGGGAAACCTGCTCAGCGACGAGATCCTCTGGAGGGCGCGCGTGGCGCCGGGGCGCCCGGCGCGGGGCCTGAGCGCGGCGGAGGGCAGGCGCGCGTACGCCGCGATGGGCCGCGTGCTCAAGTCCTCGGTGAAAGCCGAGCGCGTCCCACCGCGGCGTACCTGGCTCACCGGTCGCCGGGACGACAGCGAGCCGGAGTGCCCGCGCTGCGGGGAACCGCTGCGATCGCGTCGTATCTCCGGCCGCCGTACCCTCTGGTGCCCGCACTGCCAAAGCTGAGCGCGGCGCCGGCCGGCCGAAACAACGCGATGCGTCGCCGACGTCATTACATCGGAGCGCATGGGGCACCCACCCGATATGAGCACGAACAATCCCGATCCTGATCCTCGCGTGACCCCCGGCCTGGAGCCCGGTGGTTCGGTGCCTCCGGGCGAGACCCCGCCCGCCGAGGCAGGCACGGCCTCGGGCACCGGCCCGCACGAGACCCGCACACGCGGCTGGGCCAAGGGCCCGATATTTGTGATCGCGGTCGTCGTCCTGCTGATCGCCGCGTTCTTCCTCGCGTACGCCGTGATCCTGCTGGCCTGACGACCGCACAGCCCTGCCCCCGTCCCGCTTCGAGGTGGCCTGCGGGGCCTCACTCTGCGCGCCGTCGCGTTTCCTCCTCGTACACGGGCACGTCGGCGTCCGGGACCTCCTGTGTCAGGCGCTCGTCGAGGGATTCGCCCGCCTGCTGCTCCGCGCCCGTCGTGCCGTACTTCTCCACACCCAGCGGGCGCTCGGGAGGCGAGTAGCCGTCGTCGAGGCTGTCGTCGGTCTGGGCGTCGTCGAGCGCGTTCTGCAGGTCCAGCTCGTCGTCAGGACGGTTCTGCACATCGGAGTGCTGGGGCTGGTAGACATCGTCGCCTCGTCCTTGGTCGGACATGGCGCACCCCTTTCGTAGGAGCTTCCCCCTGCCGGACCACGGCCTGTCGGGCAGATACCCCGGCAGACACCGGCGGCCCACTCGTGGGGCTGCAGTGAATCGACACGCCGGCCCCCTTCGTCCAGCGTGTCACCTGCCACCGGCCGGGTACCCACCAGAAGGGGGCCGGAGGTGAGAATCCATGGCGCGGGCGGTGTGCAGCGGTGCGCTGACGTTCGGGCTGGTCACGGTGCCCGTGCAGATGCTCGGCGCGACCGAGAGCCGCACGGTCCACTTCCACCGGCTGCAGCGCGGCACGTCGGACCGCGTACGCAACAAGCGCGTGAACGAGCGCACCGACGGGGAGGTGCCGCCGGAGGAGATCGTCAAGGGCTTCGACACCGGCGACGCGCACGTCGTCGTCGAGCCCGGCGAGCTGGACGACATCGACCCGGGCCGCTCCCGGTCCCTGGAGATCAGGGGCCTTTGTCGACCCGGACGAGGTCGATCCGATCTTCTTCGACAAGCCCTCCTACCTGGGCCCGAAGGGCAAGGAGTCACGGCCCGTGCCGCCTGACACCCGTCCGGCCGACGGGTGAGCGAGTCCTCGGCCGGCCGTCCCCCGAAGTCCGGCCGGTCACCCGCTGTGAACGGAGTCCACCACGATGAAGGTTTCCGACCACATCCTCGAACGGCTTCGCGCATGGGGCGTCGAGCACGTCTTCGCCTATCCCGGCGACGGCATCAACGGACTGCTCGCCGCCTGGGGGCGCGCCGGCGACACCCCGCAGTTCATCCAGTCCCGCCATGAGGAGATGTCCGCGTTCGAGGCCGTCGGCTACGCGAAGTACTCGGGCCGTACCGGAGTCTGCGCCGCCACGTCGGGCCCCGGGGCCATCCACCTCCTCAACGGTCTCTACGACGCCAAGCTCGACCATGTCCCCGTCGTGGCCGTGGTCGGGCAGACCGACCGCAGCGCGATGGGCGGCTCGTACCAGCAGGAGGTCGACCTCGTGTCGCTCTACAAGGACGTCGCTTCGGAGTTCTGCGCGATGGTCACGGTCCCGCAGCAGCTGCCCAACGTCCTCGACCGGGCCATGCGCGTCGCGGCCGCACGCCGCACCGCGACCGCCGTGATCGTCCCCGCCGATGTGCAGGACCTGGAGTACGAGGCGCCCGGGCACGCTTTCAAGATGGTGCCGTCCAGCCTGGGGACCGGCCATTGCGCACCGGTGCCCTCCGACGAGGACCTCGCCCGCTGCGCCGAGATCCTCAACGCCGGGGAGCGCGTCGCCGTGCTCATCGGCCAGGGGGCACGGAACGCGCGCGCCGAGGTGGAGGAGCTCGCCGACGTCCTGGGGGCCGGTGTCGCGAAGGCGCTGCTGGGCAAGGACGTTCTGCCCGACACGCTGCCGTACGTCACCGGCGCGATCGGGCCGCTGGGCACCCGGCCCTCGTACGAGCTGATGCGCGACTGCGACACGCTCCTGGTGATCGGCTCCAGCTTCCCGTACAGCCAGTTCCTGCCGGAGTACGGGCGGGTGAGGGCCGTGCAGGTCGAGATCGAGCCGTCCATGGCGGGGCTGCGCTACCCGTTCGAGCTCAATGTGCTGGGCGATGCCGCGGAGACCCTCAAGCGGCTGATCCCTCTGCTGGTCCGCAAGCACGACCGGTCCTGGCGCGGGGCCGTCGAGCGGAACACGCACCGCTGGTGGGAGGTGATGGAGCGGCGTGCCGCCGTGTCCGCCGATCCGATCAACCCGGAGCTCGTGGTGCACACGCTCGACCGTCTGCTGCCCGATGACGCCGTCCTGGCCGCGGACTCCGGATCGGCGGCCAACTGGTACGCCCGCCACCTGCGGATGCGCGGCAGCATGCGCGGGTCCCTGTCGGGAACCCTGGCCTCGATGGGTTCGGGCGTCCCGTACGCCATCGGTGCCAAGTTCGCCCTGCCCCTACGGCCGGCGATTGCGCTCGTCGGCGACGGTGCGATGCAGATGAACGGCCTCTCCGAGCTGATCACGGCCGCCAAGTACTGGCCGCAGTGGTCGGATCCCCGTCTCGTCGTCGCCGTCCTCAACAACCAGGACCTCAATCAGGCGACCTGGGAGATGCGCACCCTCGAAGGCGCGCCGCAGTTCGAGGAGTCCCAGCGCCTGCCCGACGTTCCGTACGCCGCCTTCGCGCGGGAGCTGGGCCTCGACGGGGCGCGCGTGACCGACCCCGGCGACGTGGAGCAGATCTGGCGTCAGGCCCTCGCGTCCGACCGGCCCTTCGTCATCGACTTCCGCACGGACCCCGCCGTCCCGCCCATACCGCCGCACGCGACGTGGGACCAGATACGGGCGACGGCCACCGCCGTATGGCGCGGTGACAGCGACAGGGGCTCGGTGATCCGTCAGGGCGTCAAGGCGAAGATGCAGGAGTTCCTTCCCGGCGGCGGCGCCGGAACCCAGGCCGGTGGCGGCAAGGACTGATGGGCCGGCAGGACGGAGCGGTGGTCATGAACCACATGAGCGAGACCCGCGACGTCAGCCGTCGGCCGCACTTCGCACATGCCGTCGGCGACCCGGCGAACGACGCGTCCCACGACCTTCCCCCGGACCGCACCCAGTCGATCCTGGAGACGACCAAGCAGGTGGCGGCGCTGCTCAAGGCGTCCGGATACCCCTTCGCTCTCGCGGGCAGCGTCGCGGCGCACGCGCACGGCGTACCACCGCGAGGCCGAAGTCACGGCCGTACTGACCGAGGCCGGCGTGACGGTCCTCGATGGCGACGCCACGATGCTGGACATCCGCGGCACGAAAGTCGGCATCGTCGGCACCAAGGGCTTCGGCGGAGGCTACACCGGCCGGAGCGCCGGCGAGTTCGGCGAACCGGTGATGAAGGAGTTCGTCCGCTACACCCGGCGCTGCGCGACAAGTCTGCGCCGAGCGCTCGACATGCTCGTCGCGCAGGGCAGCGCGGTACGGATCGCCCTGACGCATTTCTCGCCGGTGCCGGACACCCTCGCCGGAGAGCCGCCCGAGATCTATCCCTTCCTCGGCAGCTATCTGCTGGCCGAGGCCGTGGACGAGTCGGGCGCGGACCTGGCGGTGCACGGTCATGCGCACCGGGGTGTCGAGCACGGCATGACGGCGGGCGGTGTCCGCGTACGCAACGTGGCCCAGCCCGTGATCGGCCGTGCCTTCGCCGTGTATCACCTTCAGGTGCGCCGACGCCGTCGTGACGGGTCGGTGCTCCCGCTCCAGCGTCCCGAGTCAAAAGCTCCTCCATGGTGCCGCCTGCCGCCTGTTGCCTGCCGGCGGCCGGCGGCCACAGCGGCCGGGCTATCCCTCGACACCGGTCGAGGTGTGGGCGGCGCCGACGGGCTTGGACTCGGGCGAGCCGCGCTGGCGGAGGTAGACGGACAGGATGGCCATGGAGGCCACGGCGAGCAGTTCCGACTGCCAGTTCTGCAGGGAGCGGCTCCAGAAGTCCGCTGAGATCAGGTAGTCGCCCCAGCTGACCGGTGCCTGGAGCCGGCGCAGGCGTTGCCCGTTGTACGCGGCGGCTCCGGCAATGGACTGGGCAAGCCAGGAAAGGAGGAACAGGCTCGCCATGACGAGCCCCAAGGAGCGGGAGAACAAGGCCTGCCGCCAGTCCCGGGTGCTCGCCCAGCGCGGCGAATCGCGGCGGGCATGTTCGCCCATCAGTTGGTCCTTCTCCGACTCCACGCCGGCCTTGTGTGTTTCCTTCGACTCCGGTGAACCGCGCTGCAGCAGATAGACGGTGCCGAAGACGTAGAGGAAGAACTGCAGATACTCCGACTGCCAGTTCTCGGTGACGTCCACGGCGAAGTCCGACGACATCAGGTAGTCGCCGAATCCGATCTGGGCGAGCCCGTCCACGGCCAGTTGCTGGTTGAACTCGAAATGACCTGCGATCGCCTGGCCGTACAGCACCAGCAGGAAGGCGAGACCGAACACCAATGTCAGCGAATTGTCATGCACGAACCGGCGCATCTTCTGCGGCCCTCCCCACACTCACCGGTGCAGAAGTCCCAGAGTGATGAAGTAGGCCAGGCCTCCGAGCACCGTGACCAGACAGAGGGTGAACAAGACCCGCACCGGTCTCAGCCTCCCTTGACCTGGCAGTCGTACGGCTTGCCGGCCTCAGGCACGCAGCCCGCTGCGACCACCCGCCAGCCGCTCCCGAACAGTGACAGGAACAGCGTGTCGCCCTGGAGCGTGACCATCGCCTGTTGTCCGTAGACCGTGCTGTCCCGTACGGCGCCCCCGTCAGGAAGCTGCTCTTCCTTCAGCGCCGAGGCGCACCGCGTCTGCCCGGAATGCTCTGTCTCGGCGAGTGTCTGCGGAGCCAGGAGCGTACAGGCCGCTGCGGTGTCCCCCTTGCGGACGGCCCTCTCGAACCTCTCGGCCACGGCAGCGGCCTCCGGGCCTCGCGCGCCCGCGGTGCTGCATCCGTCTGTCAGGGCCAGCGCGAGCATCGTCGGCACGAGCGTGCGAAGCGTTCGTCCGCTCAAATCTGCCTCCGTCGCGGCGCGATGCTGCAGGGCACTGCTGCTTCCGTCAGCGGCGCGAGGGGAGGTACGGCGTAGCTCTGCCTTCCGCGGCTTGAGCATGGACACGTTCCCTTCAGGGCGCGGCGCTTGCAGCCATCTTCCTCGTACCGGTCGCATTCACCCGCCCGCTTGGTCCCACGGCGCAGTCACGTCGCCCGTCCGGCCGAACTCCTTCACAAGCCGGGACGCCATTTGCCGCCCACGGCCACCAGCAGGATCAGCTCCAGGTCACCGAGCCCACTGGCGTCGAGCCCGGACAGGTCGACCCGAAGGCCGTCGACCAGGAAGAACACCGCCAACAGCAGTGTGCCGCTCATCTGGCCGAGACGTCTCTCTCCGTCGCGGTCCGGCCCATGGCCTCGTACGCGGAGCGCGGCTGGGCAGGATGGGCTGGTAGGCGATTCCGGGGCCGGGCTGGAAGGCCTCCGTCCCCGTGTGGGAATCAGGGCGGAGCACACCGTGGGCGCCGCCCGACTTGACGCTGCAAGCGCCCGAAGGACGAGGCGCACACCGTGGGCGATTGCCACCCGGACAGCAGTGACGCGGCGGGCGCCGCCAGCCCTACCGCGGCTCGGCCGCCTCCGGGGCTCCGTGGTCGGCTCTGTTCGTGAGGCCCATCCGCTCCCGGTCGTACGCCGGGTCCAGGGTGCCGAAGATCCGGTCCCAGGCGGTGGTGTAGAAACCCAGATTGACGGCGGGGTTGGCGTGGTGGGCGCCGTGGAAGCTCGACAGGGGGAACCAACGGAAGACCTCGAGCCGCCGCAGCCGTGGCGGCCACGGTTCCACACCCAGATGTCCGAGCGTCCCCATGACGAGGTTGATCACCGCATAGCCGACCAGGGCCCAGGCGTGAAGCGGATACAGACACAGCACCACGAGCCATGTGCTGCCGAAACCGACGACTTCCAAAGGGTGCAGGACGAACAGTGTCGAGGGGCGCGGATCGACCCAGCGGTGGTGCAGCTGGTGAACGAGCGGGTACAGCCGAGGATGATGAGCGGCTGCGTGCCCCAGGTACATGGCCATGTCCATGATGAGGGTGAATCCGACCAGATCGAGGACCGCCCACAGGTCCACGCCGGGCCGCAGCACCAGCCAGCCCTGCTGCCACAGCCACCAACCGGCCACTGTGACAGCGGCGTTGAGCAGGACGGCTGTCGCGATCAGCGTGGCTTCCAACGGCGACAGCCGCCTGGCCGCGGCACTCGGTTCCCCTTCACCGGCCCCCCATCTCCGCAGTGCAACGCCGAGCGCCACGGCGAGCACGAGTACCAAGCCGTTCTGAGCCAGCGCCATCGCGGCGGCCTCCTGCCAGGTCAGCTGCTGCGCCCACCCTGCTATCCCGTCCATCGGGCACCCCCCGTTGCCGCACGAACTGGTCACGGCAGTGTCCCAGACGACGTGGGTGCGGCCCGGGCCGGCCTGACTTCGCCGCCCGCACGGGTGCGCTGCGCCGGTCCCCGGCATGGCCCGGGGCCGGCACGCGCGGGAACGGCCCTTACGCGCGAGACCGGCGCCGTCTGAAGAAGGCCCTGCGGGCCGCCGCCGTCCTCGCCCTCTTCGCCGCCGTCGCCGCCCCCGCCCCCGCCGTCGCCGCCCCCGCGCCCGAAGCCGCGCCCGACGCCCCACCCACCACCGTCGCCTCCTCCCTCAAGGGGGTAGCGCGACTGGGCTACGACATCACCGAGGAGGAGGTGCGGGTCACCGTCGACGCCCACTCCACCTACACCGTGGGCGGCATTCCCACCCGCTCCTGGGGCACCTTCCGCATCTCCCACGTCATCGACGGCCGTGACTACTGGGGCGATTTCAAGGTCGACTGCCTCACCACCGGCGGCCCCACCGCCACCGTGACCGGCCGACTCGTCCGCACCAGCCCCGGCCACCCGTGGCAGACGCACCTGGACCCTCACACCCGCATGGGCGTGAGCTTCTATGTCCCCAGGAACGGCAAGGCACGCGCCGGGCTGTCCGGAGCGACGGCCAAGGGCGCGCCCCTGCTGACCAAGTGCATGGCGCCCGCCGCCGACATGGCGGTCGTCGACGGTGGCTACACCCTGCGGGACAGGGACACGAACAAGCCGGGGTACCAGGCAGTTCCGATGGACCGTGTGACCCACCTGGTGATCGATCCGGTCGATGTGGGGCGGGGTGATCTTGCGAATGACGGGTGGGCTCGGCTGGAATCGGGGCCGCACTCCCGCTGAGGGCCCGACCGGGCAGCCGCCGCTTCCCGCTACGGCGTTCACTGACACGCTTCACCGCCGCATCGTGACCTCGGGACCGGCCTTGTGGAGGGTAATCCTCCGCCTGAGCGGCGCCATAACAAGAGAATCACATCGGTTCGCCCCCTCTGCTCGTTTCGGTGGACGCCACATAGAGTCACGCCAGCCGCCGCGCCAGAGGAACGATCTTCGGCCCTGACAACGCGGTCGGCGTCTTGAAAGGGAAAGGACCGAACGTGCGCAACCGTTCTCTCATAGCTGTGACCGCCGCGCTCGCCGCCGGAGCGCTCTCGCTCACGGCGTGCGGCTCCCGTGACGCAGGCAAGGCCGACGATGCCTCCGGCGACGGCTCCACCGTCGTCACCATCGGTTTCGACGCGCCGTTGACCGGGGAGCTCTCCGCTCTCGGCCTCGGCATGAAGAACTCGGTCGACCTCGCCGTCAAGCAGGCCAACAAGAGCAAGGAGGTGCCCGGCGTCACCTTCAAGATCGAGGCTCTCGACGACCAGGCGCAGCCCTCCTCCGGCCAGCAGAACGCCACCAAGCTCGTCGCCGACAAGAGCGTCATCGGAGTCGTCGGTCCCCTGAACTCCTCCGTGGCCCAGTCGATGCAGAAGGTCTTCGACGCCGCCCAGGTGTCCGAGGTCTCGGTCAACACCAACCCCGCCCTCACCCAGGGCGACAAGTGGGACACAGGCGAGAAGGTTCGGCCGTTCAAGACGTACTTCCGGACCGCGACCACGGACGCCATCCAGGGCCCGTTCGCCGCGGAGTACCTGTACAACACGGCCAAGAAGAGGAAGGTCTTCGTCGTCGACGACAAGAAGACCTACGGCGCAGGCCTGGCCGCGACGTTCTCCGCTCACTTCAAGAAGCTCGGCGGCACGGTCGTCGGCACCGATCACGTCAACCCGGATGCCAAGGACTTCGCCTCCGTGGCCACCAAGATCAAGAACTCGGGGGCGGACGTCGTCTACTACGGCGGTGAGTACCCGGCGGCCGGCCCGCTCAGCGCGCAGGTCAAGAAGTCGGGCGCCGCGATCCCGCTCATCGGTGGCGACGCGATCTACAGCGACGAGTACCTCAAGCTCACCGGTGCCCGTGGCGACGGCGACCTGGCCACGTCCGTAGGCGCGCCCGTCGAGAGCCTGCCCTCCGCCAAGCAGTTCATCGAGGACTACAAGGCGGCCGGGTACAAGGAGGCGTACGGAGCCTACGGCGGCTTCTCCTACGACTCGGCCTGGGCGATCATCCAGGCGGTGAAGGCCGTGGCCAAGGACGGCAAGCTGCCCTCCGACGCCCGCGCCAAGGTCGCCGAGGCCCTGCAGAAGGTCTCCTTCGACGGAGTCACGGGCAAGGTCTCCTTCGACGAATTCGGTGACGCCACCAACAAGCAGCTCACCGTCTACAAGGTCACGGGCGGTGCGTGGAAGGCGGAGACCACGGGCACGTTCGGAGGCTGACCGACCGCGCGGTCGCACATCACCCTGCCGCTGTCGGGCTGCGACTCGCCCCTTCCGGGCCGGCGCAGGCGATGATCATCCACCGCAGCGGTGGTACGAGGCCGGGCTGCTCCCTTCGGTACGGAGGGACCAGCCCGGCCTCGCAGGTTGGCACGTCGCTTCTTTGAGCAGCGCCGCCGCGTCATCCCGCCGCTCCTGCTGAGCGGCAAGATAAGCCAGCCCGATCAGGTTCGCCGCCACCCTCGGCAGGAATCCCAGTTCCCGGCCGAGGCGGGTGGACTCCTCGAAGTGCGCACGGGCCTCGTCCAGGCGGCCGGCCATGTGGTCGGCGAAGCCGAGGTGCCGCAATGCGTAGGACTTCGTCAGACGGTCACCGGCTCCGTCGGGGTCGTAGGGCCTGGCCAGTTGACAGGCACTCAGGATCCCGCGTCGCAGGGCTGGACGGTTGCTTTCTGTGGGGGACCGGGGGATGTGCCACGGCCCGGCCGATACGGCCACGAGTGCCCGGAGCTGCTGCGCACGACAGCGAGAGGGTCCGGGCCATGCGCGTGGACGAGTCAGGCGCGCACGAAGGGCGTGCAGATGGCGTGATGGCCCAGATGGACTTTGCGGCTGGTGTTGACGAAGGTGGCGTGGCCGCACAGCAGCCGGGAGCCGGCCGCCTCGCGGGCGTAGATCGGGGTCAGGCGGATCCGCGCTCGGGGCATGACGCACAGCGCTCTGCTCTCGGGGTGGAGGAACTCGACATCGAAACGGTCGCTGTCCACGAGATCGCTGATGAGAAAGCGGGCGGCCGTGGCCTCGGGACGGCCCGGGACGTGGCCGGCCGCGGCCGCGTCGAGCGCACGACGCCAACTGCTCGCCGAATGGTCGCCGAAGAACACGCCGCGGCTGCCCCAGGTGAACTCCGAGGCGCTCGCGTCGATCACCTTCAGCACCTTGTCCCTGCCGTGGGCTTCGAACTCCTCCAGCAGTCCCTCGTCGGGCCGGGCCGGCAGCACTCGCGACTGCGGCACGCCCGTGCGCAGTACGGCCAGGACCTCCTCGCCGAGCCGGTCGGCGATCCGGGTTTCCATCACGGGATCCCATACGAGCGAAAGCAGCGCCTTGGTGCCGTAGCCGTGGAACAACGGGTTGATCAGCCGCTCCGCGGCCGCGACGATCCGCCGGCGAAGCGGGGTCTCGTACTGGCGCAGTTCCTTGACGTAGGCGAACCGCCAGCCCGTACGTCCGTCGTCACGGAACGCGGAAAAGAACTCCACGTCCATGGGGCGGCCGAATTCCTCGCGCATACGGCGGGCCACCAGCTCGTTCTCGGGGCGATAGGTCGGGTACTGGTCGTCCATCCAGATCCGGTCGATCCCACGCACGTGGAAGGCGTGGAACAGCGGCCCGGCCGGAACGCCGTAGGCCTGTTCCAGCGCGTGCATCTTCCCGACGTTGCCGAAGGCCTCCTCCATCTCCGTCACGCGCGGGATCCCCTGGCTGACCACGACGTCGAGCCGGAACAACTCGATGCGGCGATCGAGGTCGTGGCCGCGCAGGTCCTCGGGAACACCGATGTCCAGTACGGCCCGGACGCGTGCGTCGCCTTCCGCGTACAGCTCCTGGACCGCGTCGCAGAGCGCGAAGATCCCGGCTCCGAGCCGCTCCAGCCGCCTGGTCAGCACGGGACCGAGCGGGAAGGGGCGGGAAGCCACGAGCCAGGGCGCCCGGGACGGATCCGACCCGCCGTAGCGCACCTTCAGCGCCACGAGCGCCTCCTCGGCGCCGATCGCCGCGCGGAGCCGGTCAGGATCCTGCCCCGTCGGCACGTAGACGACATCCGCGAGATCGTGCCGACGCTCCTGCCGGGCGAAGGTCTCCACGGGGCAACCCTAGGACAGTTCCCCTCCGGTGCGGGTGCGTCGTTGAGCGGTGGCCGGCGTGCTCAAGGACGGGATGCGACGGTTCGTCCCGGCCGATTGCCGCACCCCCGGCGCGGCCGCGGCCCGGCCTGGGGGCGACCGAGTTCACCGGGCCAGGGTCCTGCTTCCGGCATGCAGGGCCGCCCACGTCGCTGGTGGCGCCACTGCCTGGCGGCCGTGCCGTCGACATCGGCCTGGCCTTCGCCCCCGGCGCCGAGTTCGCTCCCGGGGACGGCCGCAGGCGCGATACCGTCCACTGGCGGCCCGCCTGCCGCCAGGCCGCCTACGGTCCCGGTTGATCGGCCAAGGAGCGGGTACGCGAAGCCGTGACCAACCCCCTCCCCGTGTTACGGCTCCCGGTACCCGCTCCTCCGCACGGCTGAGCAGCGAGAGGATCCGCGCTTCGAGTCCTTCTTCTGGGAGGTCGACTCGTCGGCGGACGAGTGCGAACCGCGCGAGCTCCTTGCCGGGCCCGGCCGCGTGGCACCGGTCGTCCTCGGCCGCGCGGCGGGCGCCCGCTGGATCCTCGACGTACGACAGGGGACGGAGGCCTGAGAACCGGCGTCGCACCGGAGCGCCCCGGCACGGACGGTGCACACGGGCGGCCGGGCGGTGCACACGGGTGGGCGGCTGCGCACACGGGTGGGCGAACGGCACGCGCGCGGGTGCGCGAACGGCGTCCACGGGTACGCTGATGGATCAGTCCCCTGGATCTGCTGCACACCACAGTGACGACGACGGGACGGGAGCCACACCATGGCCGAGCCGGCACCATCGAACGCTTCCCGGCGGATGAGTCCGCAGTCGGTCGCCGTCTGGGTGATCGTCGCTCTGGTGGGCGCGGCCGGCTGGAGCGTGCTTGCCCTGTCCCGCGGCGAGGAGATCTCCGCCGTCTGGATGCTCGCGGCCGCTCTCGGCTCGTACGCCATCGCCTACCGGTTCTACGCGCGCTTCATCCAGTACCGGGTGCTGAAGGCGGACAAGACCCGCGCCACTCCCGCCGAGCGGCTCGACAACGGCGTCGACTTCTACCCGACCGACCGCCGGGTGCTCTTCGGCCACCACTTCGCGGCCATCGCCGGGGCCGGTCCGCTCGTCGGCCCGATCCTCGCCGCGCAGATGGGCTATCTGCCGGGCACCATCTGGATCATCGTCGGCGTGATCTTCGCCGGTGCCGTCCAGGACATGGTCACGCTGTTCTTCTCCACGCGCCGCGACGGCCGTTCGCTCGGCCAGATGGCGCGGGACGAGATCGGCCCGTTCGGCGGCGCCGCGGCCCTGATCGCGGTCTTCGCCATCATGATCATCCTCCTGGCCGTGCTGGCGCTGGTGATCGTCAACGCGCTGGCGCACTCGCCGTGGGGTGTCTTCTCCATCGGCATGACCATCCCGATCGCGCTCTTCATGGGCTTCTACCTGCGGGTGCTGCGCCCCGGCAAGGTCGCCGAGGTGTCGCTCATCGGTGTCGCCCTGCTGCTGCTCGCCATCGTCGCGGGGGGCTGGGTCGCCCAGTCGTCGCTCGCCGGGTTCTTCACCCTGGCCCCGGGCACCCTGGTCATCTGGATGGTGGTGTACGGCTTCTTCGCCTCCGTGCTCCCGGTCTGGCTGCTGCTCGCGCCGCGCGACTACCTCTCCACCTTCATGAAGGTCGGCACGATCGTGCTGCTCGCGGTGGGCGTGCTGATCGCGAGCCCGACGCTGAAGATGCCCGCGGTCACCGAGTTCGCGGGCAACGGCCAGGGGCCGGTCTTCGCGGGGTCGCTGTTCCCGTTCGTCTTCATCACGATCGCCTGTGGCGCGCTTTCCGGCTTCCACTCCCTGATCGCCTCGGGTACCACCCCGAAGATGATCCAGAAGGAGTCCCAGATCCGGATGATCGGTTACGGCGCGATGCTGACCGAGTCCTTCGTCGCGGTCATGGCGATGATCTGCGCCTGCATCCTCGACCCCGGTCTGTACTTCGCGGTCAACTCGCCGGCGGGTTTCCTCGGCACCACGGTGGAGTCGGCCTCGCAGGCGGTCGCCAATCTCGGCTTCACGGTCACACCTGAGCAGCTGACCCAAGCTGCCAGGGACGTCGAGGAGGCGAGCCTGCTGTCCCGTACCGGTGGTGCGCCGACCTTCGCGCTGGGCATGTCGGACATCTTCTCGGCGGTGGTGGGCGGCGCCGGTATGAAGGCGTTCTGGTACCACTTCGCCATCATGTTCGAGGCGCTCTTCATCCTCACCACGGTCGACGCCGGCACCCGGGTGGGACGCTTCATGCTCCAGGACACACTGGGCAACCTCTACAAGCCGATGAAGCAGGTCAGCTGGAAGCCGGGTGTCTGGTTCGCGAGCGCGGTCGTCGTCGGCTGCTGGGGCTACTTCCTCTGGGCCGGTGTGCATGACCCGCTCGGCGGCATCAACCAGCTCTTCCCGCTCTTCGGCATCGCGAACCAGTTGCTGGCCGCTGTGGCGCTCGCCGTCTGCACCACGCTGCTGATCAAGTCCGGGCGCCTCAAGTGGGCCTGGGTCACCGCCGTTCCTCTCGCCTGGGACGCCGCGGTCACCCTCACCGCGAGCTGGCAGAAGGTCTTCTCGGGCGATCCCAAGGTGGGTTTCTTCACCCAGCGCGACAAGTACCAGGCGGGTATCGACGCCGACCAGATCCTGCCGCCGGCGAAGACCATGGACGAGATGCACACGATCGTGACCAACTCGACCGTCGACGGCATTCTCGCGGCTTTCTTCGCCCTTCTCATCGTGGTGGTCCTCGCGGACGCGGCCCGGGTCAGCATGAAGGCGATCCGCTCCCCGGAGACCAGCCGTCTCGCCGAGGTCCCGTACGTCGAGTCCAAGCTCGTCGCGCCCGCGGGGCTGATCCCCACGCGGGAGGAGAAGGCGGAGCTGGCGGCGGCCGGAACAGGGGGCGCGGACCGCGAGGCTGCCGGAAGCGGCGGGACGTGAGTACCGTGACGGGTACGAAGGCGGTGAGCGGCGTGCGACGCGCGGTGGACTGGGTCCGCTGGTACGTCCGCGAGGTCTCCGGCGAATCCGTGTACGACCGCTACGTCGCCCACACCAGGTCGCACGACCCGGGCGCGAAGGTCATGTCGCGCCGTGAATTCGAGCGCAGCCGCATGGACGCCAGGGAGGCCGATCCCCGCGAGGGGTTCCGCTGCTGCTGAGCGGCACGGAGGCCGGTGGGGGTGGTGCCATCCGGGGCCTCGCTCGGAGCGGCGTCAAGGGGACCCGGGCCTCGCTCGGAGCGGCGTCAAGGGGTGACCGGGGCGGAGCATCCGTGGGCCTTCGCCGAGTGCTCAGCGAACGCCTTGAGCGTGGCACGTTCGTAGGCGAGGTCCGCGTCGGCCCTCGTACGTGCGGTTCTCGCCCCTCTCATATGCGGGCTGCAGGGTGAACAGGGCTCGGCCGTCAGGACACTTGGCCGTCCTCCAGCTCATCCGGCCGTCACGGTCGCGGTGGTGCGCGGGTGTGTCAGTGTTCGGTGTGTCCTCATGGGGCTCCTCCTCGTGGCGGAGCAACCGCTCTTGCGCGTAGGGGCCGTAGTCCGCTTCGAGTGTGTAGCGCGTCCTGAGACCGGCGTCAGCGAGTCGGCAGGTTTCGTGCGGGGCACCCCCGCGGGCGGTCTCGGTGGCGGTCGCCACACCACGTGCGGCGGAAATGCCGGAGCAGGTTCCGTCGGCCGTGCCGAGCGGCTCGTATTCGTCTTCAGCGCGTCCGGGTCGGGCGTGAAGGAGAGGCTCACCGGGCGACGGCGGGAGGAGAGCGCGCTGACCGTCCTGCGTCGAATCTCTGCTGAGCGTCATGGGCATGCAGGCCGTACCGATGCCGACCTGGTCGCCATGGGCGTCGCTGTGCGTCACGTACTGGGCGGCCGCTAAGCCGCCGGCGATGTCCACGTGGTAGTCGTGCCGCCTGAGCAGAAGGTCGTCCCCGAAGTAGAAGTCCTGGACCGTGCTGTGGCTTGCGATGTCGTCCGGGAATGTGGCCCGGAGACGGCGCCGGCGCCCGGCCGGCGATTCGGTCCAGGGTTCCTTTTCCTAGGCTTGGGCGGTTCCAAGGGCGTTGCGCAGGAACGCTGTTGCCTGGTCGATGGCTGCGCGGGCGGCTTTGGACTGACTCAGCGAGTTGAGCATCATGAAGTCGTGGACCGTGCCGTCGTAGCGCACCGTGGTCACCGGAACGCCGGCTGCCCGGAGTTTGGAGGCGTACGCCTCGCCCTCATCGCGCAACACGTCGGCCTCGTCGACGATCAGCAGGGCGGGGGGCAGACCGGAGAGCTGCTCGATGGTGGCCTGATTGGGAGACGCGGTAATCTCCGCGCGTTGGTCCGGGTCGGTCGTGTAAGCGTCCCAGAACCATTCCATCAGCTTGCGGCTCAGGTAGTACCCGGTGGCGAACTGGTCGTAGGAACCGGTGTTCATGGCCGCATCCGTGACCGGGTAGTACATCGACTGTTGTACGAACGTGACGTCACCGCGCTCCTTGGCCATGAGGGCGAGTGCGGCGGTCATGTTCCCGCCGACCGATTCCCCCGCTACCGCCATGCGCTGTGCATCCAAACCCTTGGACGCTCCCTCGCGGACGATCCACTGCGCGGTGGCGTAGCCCTGCTCGATGGCCACGGGGTAGTGCGCCTCGGGCGACGGCGTGTACTCCACGAAGGCCACTGCCGTGCGGGCGCCGACCGCCAACTCGCGCACCAGGCGGTCGTGAGTACCGGCGTTGCCCAGCACCCAGCCACCGCCGTGCATGTACAACACGACGGGCAGCGTTCCGGTGGCGCCCTGCGGCTTGACGATGCGTACCCGTACGTCGCCCGCGGCCGCCGGAACGGTGACCCACTCCTCGACGACCGGCGGCTTGTCGACTGGCGCGGCCTGGAGGTCGTCGAGAACCTTGCGCGCTGTGGTCGGATCCAGCTCGAACAGGAACGGGTGTTGTGAGGTTGCGTCGGCGAGCTCCTGTGCCTCGGGCTCGAGGACGATTGAGGTGGTTTGACCAGCCATGGGAATGCTCCCTGGGAAATCCGAGTAGCGCAGGGAGAGGGGCGCGGGAGCTGAAGAGTGCCGTGATGCGTTCGGGCCGTGGGGCGGCCGACACAGCCTCCGCCTTGTTCAAGCTCCCGATGGGTATGTACATCCACCTTAGTTGCCCATCTGCCGCCGATGCATCCCGGGGGCCTGGATCCGTCCCGCGCCGGGTGCGTGGCTCGGTGACGACACCGCCTCCTCGGCGGAAGGAGCACCGAAAACGCCCACACAGTGACCACCCCAGTCCCACCCCCTGACCAGGCAAGAAGCTCCTGACCAGCCAAAACACGCCTAGCTTGGCGAGCTCGGTGTCGACCTCGACGTTGATCGTGCCGAAGAAGTTCACGTTCTCGCTGTGGGCCGGGGAGATGTGCGCCGGCAACTCGTCGTCGACCGCGCGGGCTTCGGCGCGCATCTGCGCTATGGCCAGCCTGTAGTACTCCGTGGTCCAGGTCACCACTGAGTTGGTCAGCGGCGTCAGGCACCACGCCTGTTCGGTGCGCGGCCAGGCGGCGGTGCCGGATTGCACCCTCGTGCGCGTACAGCAGGCTGCGGCGCAGGGAGTGCAGGGATTCGCCCTTGTTGAGCTGCCGGGCGATCTTCCCGCGGTAAATCTCGTCCGCCGGACAGCGGGCGGCGTAGACCGTGCGGCGAAGCCCCCGTACTCCTTCAGCGCCGCGGCCAGGGTGTTTTGCCGGGACGAGGCGGACAGCTTCCCGACGATCAGGGAGGCGGTGGCTGCCCGCGACACGGGCAGTTGGCCTGATGTGCTGTAGTCACGTCGTCGGCGGGGGCCGGTCCGGGCTGTCCGGTACCGCTGGGGAGGGCAGTGGTTGTTCGGCCCAGATGGTCTTGCCGTCGTGGACATAGCGGGCGCCCCACCGCTCTGCGATCTGGGCCACCAGGAACAAGCCGCGGCCGCCCTCGTCGGTGCTGCGGGCCTGTCGCAGGTGTGGGGATGTGCTGCTCGTGTCGGAGACTTCGCAGATGAGGTGGCGGTCACGGATGAGCCGGAGCCTCACCGGTCCGCCGCCGTACCGGTAGGCGTTGGTGACCAGCTCGCTGACGATCAGTTCGGTGCTGAAGGCCATGCCCTCCAGCCCCCACTCGGTGAGTTGGGAGACCGTCAGAGTACGGGCCCGGCCGGCCGCCGTCGCCTCTGCGGGCAGGGTCCAGGTGGCCACCGTGTCGGGTGGCATGCCGCGGGCGCGGGCGATGAGCAGCGCGACGTCGTCGTCCGGACAGGCCGGCAACAACGCGTCCCCGACCGCTTTGCACGTGTCCTCCAGCGAGCGGCTGGGATCGCTCAGTGCCAGGCGCAGAAGCTCCAGCCCTTCGTTCGGATCGCGGCGCTGCGCCTGGACGAGCCCGTTGGTGTACAGGGTGAGAAGACTGCCCTCGGCCAGGTCCAGTTCGGCGGTCTCGAACGGCAGGCCGCCCAGGCCGAGCGGCGGGCCGGCGGGCAGGTCGGGGAAGTGGACCCGTCCGTCAGGCTCGACCACTGCCGGCGGCAGGTGGCCGGCGCGGGCGAGGGTGCAGCGCCGGGAGACCGGGTCGTAGACCGCGTACAGGCAAGTTGCGCCGATGACCTGCGGGGTGGTGCTGGCGGTCGGATCCTGCTCGCTCGCCAGGCGGTCCACGAGATCGTCCAGCTGGGAGAGGACCTCGTCCGGAGGCAGGTCCTGGCTGGCCAGGGTGTGCACGGCGGTGCGCAGACGGCCCATGGTGGCCGTGGCATGGAGGCCATGCCCGACGACATCGCCGACGACGAGGGCGATACGGAGCCCGGAGAGCGGGATGACGTCGAACCAGTCGCCGCCGACCCCAGCGGTGGGGTCGGCCGGCAGGTACCGATGGGCGATCTCGGCCGCTGGGTGCTCGGGCACCTCCTGCGGGAGCAGGCTGCGCTGCAGGGTGAGCGCCGCCTCGTGCTGCTGGGTGTAGCGGCGGGCGTTGTCGATGCACACGGCTGCGCGGGAGGCGAACTCCTCGGCCAGTGTCAGGTCGTCTTCCTCGAACGGCTCGGGCCGCTGCCACCGCCACAGGCTCATCATCCCCAGGACGAGCCCGCGCGCGACCAACGGCACCGCGATCAGCGAGTGGATGCCCAGCTCATGGAATGCCTTCACCCTGGCCGGCTCATCCAGAACCCACTCCGAGGGGACCTCCACCATCGGGTCGAGGACGGGGCGCCGCTCGGCCAGCACCCTCACCCGGATGGAGTACGGAGGAAGCTGCACCACGTGGCCTTCCGGATACACCACCTGCAACGCCTCGGGCGAGATGCTCCGGACAGCCGCCCGGACCACCGGCCCGGACGGGTCCTGCGCGGGCTCCTCGCCACGGGTCACCGGCTCGAGCAGGTCCACGGAGACACAGTCCGCGAGGTCGGGGACCGCCACCTCGGTCAGCTCGCGCGCAGTCTTTGTCACGTCCAGCGTGGTCCCGATACGGGCGCTGGCCTCGTTGAGCAGCGCCAGTCTCCGGCGCGCCCGGAAGCGGTCGGTGACGTCCTCCACCGTCTGGGTGACTCCCAGGACCCGGCCGGAGGCGTCCTGCATCCGGAACGCCGAGACGGACACGACGAGCTCCCGGTGAGGGTCCCGTCGCAGTCGGCATGGCAGCTCGGTGAAGATCAGAGGCTCACCGGTTTCGAGGACGCGGCGAAGTTCGGCCTCGTTCCCTTCCGCGTCGGGGCCCATGAGGAAGTCGCCGATGCGCAGCCCACGGTACTGCTCGGTCGGGACCCCGCCCCACCGGGCGATCGCGCGGTTCACCCGCAGGATGCTTAGGTCCGGAGCGTGGATGGAAAGACCGATGGGGGACCGGCGGAACAGCCCGTCCAGCATCGCCCGGTCCGTCTCCCACTGGATCACTTCCTCCGCCGGCGCCCCGACCAGGAACCACTCGCGACCGGCGTCGGCCCTCACAACTGCCCGGGCCCGGCACCCCAGCTCCACCCGGCTGCCGTCGCGGTCTCGGACGGGCACGACCCCGAACCAGCCCCGATTGCTCACGCAGGCCGCGACCACGTCCATGACGACGGCTGCGTCTCGGGGGTCGACCAGGGCGTCGAGCGCCGGTCGGCCCAGCACGTCCTCGGCCGAATAGCCGAGCAGTGACTCGGCCAGCGTGCTCCAGCCGACGACCCTGCCGTGGTCGTCCAGCACCGTCGAGGCCGCGCGATCCACGGAGAACGGGTCTTCCGGACCCTCGCTGAACGTGGTCACCCGCGTGTTCATCCCCACCGCCCTCGTCGCGTCCGAGTGGAGGCCGCACAGCCGTGCCCCGAGCAGTACGCGTCGGCCCGGCCGTGGTTCCAGTCCAGTATCGGCTGCACAGCGGGACCCCGCGTCAGCGCTCACGTACCGCTGTCGCGCGCGCCCGCTCCGCTACTGGTGAGAGGGAGCCGCGCGCCGCGGTTGCCGGCACGTTCGGCCATTCGCAGTCGAACCGTCGGTTCTGCCGGCGCACGGGACGGCGGTGGAGTCCGAGGGGCGTGTGCCGGCGTGTGCCGCCCAGCGGCGAGTTCGTCCTCGTCGCCGGCAGACCGCAGGTCGCATCCCTCAGGCGTTGGCCGGACGCACCCTGACGGTCCGGGCCGACCAGCGCACCGTCTGCAGCGGCAAGGCCCTTCTCGCCGCAACGACGAAGGGGCGTGCGCGAGGCGCTGCGCCCGGTGCAGGACTCGCGGGGAGCGGTGGACTGAGCGCGGGGTCACCGCCGCGTAGGTCGCCCGGGCGGCTCGGACCACACCTCCGGGCCGCCGCCGCGCCACTCGATCAGTTCCGGGTCGTCGATCGCGGTGTCGGCTTCGGGCAGCTTCGCCCCGCGCAGGAACTCCAGCACATCGAGCAAGTGGTACGCCACGCCGACAGACTCGCCGCGGATCGCCACCCGCCTGCCGCCCTCCGGCGACAGCGGATACACGACCACGGGCGCCTCTCCAGCCATGTCACCAGGGTCCATCCGAACGCGTCCGGACGCATCCTGATCACGCAACGTGACAGTCCTGAAGGCATGCGCTGCGCGACCCGCGCCGGTCAGCACAGCTGAGCGACGGACGCCATGAACCCGCCCGGGCGGGTCGGTGTCCTCGCGCAACTCGCGCAGGATCGCGGCGAACTCGGGAGCGTCGACCCTCGGCGGTGAGGTCGTCCCGGATCAGCTGGAGGGCCGCCCAGCCTCACAAGACGCTACGTCTCGCGAGGGTCACGGCCCGCATCGCCATCGCGTTCCGGTCGTTGTGATGAGCATGGGCCAGGAAACGAAGCCACGCCGACGTCCCCTCGGCCACGGCGCACCTCACCTGCGCAAGCCCCACGGCGACAGCCGAGAAGCACGTGAGGGGCAGCCGCGGGCGCCGTCCCTGCGGGAGCGAGCGGCACGCCTGCAGCGGGGCTGGTGAGGAGTCTCGCCTCGCCGGGCACAGCGGGTGCCGGCCATGGGCCGTATCGCGGGCCGGTTCGCCCAGGTCGAACCACGTCGAACGCCTCCCGCAGGCGAGCGGGATCGATGCTGTGACCTGTGGCTGCCGTCTCATCGTTGCTCCGCACACGTCACGATGCTCAACCACGGCCGTCGCTCCCTGAAGCAGGTACCACGGGCAAGATCACGACATGCCGTGTCCGGAGCACTAGGGTGGTGACCGTGACGACAGAACGATGGGCGCTGGGCGGCGACTTGAGCGTCGCGAGGATCGGCTACGGCGCGATGAAGCTGACCGGTTGGCCGAGGGGTGACCAACCCCATCGGGACACGGCACTGGCCATCCTGCGCCGGGCCGTGGAACTCGGGGTGAACCACATCGACACCTCGCATTACTACGCGCGTGACGGAGTGGCGGCCAACGAGCTGATCCGGGAGGCCCTGCACCCCTACCCGGACGACCTGGTGATCGTGACCAAAGTGGGCGCGCTGGTCGAAGGGGCCGATCTCGCCCTGCCGGCGACGGAGAAGACCGGCCTCACCCCCGACAATCTGCGCCGAGGCATCGAAGCAAACCTGCTCTCGCTCGGCCTGGACCGCCTGGACGTGGTGAACCTGCGGATGGGTGATCTCGACCGCTCGGAGACACCCTTGAGCGCGCCCCTGGAAACGCTGCTCGCGCTGCGCGAAGAGGGCCTGATCCGCCATCTGGGCATCTCCAACGTCACCGCCACCGAGTTCGCCGAGGCCCGCAAGATCGCCCCGATCGCCTGTGTCCAGAACCTTTACAACGTCGCCCGACGCGATGATGACCCACTCGTCGACGCCTGCGCGCAAGCCGGCATCGCCTACGTCCCCTTCTTCCCGGTCGGCGGTTTCCAGCCGGTCACGGCCGAGCGCCTGGAAGCCGTCGCCACCCGACACCGTGTGACCGTGCCGCAGGTGTCCCTGGCCTGGCTGCTGGCCCGGTCGCCCAACATCCTGCTCATCCCTGGCACCAGCTCGCTGGACCACCTGGAGGAGAACATCGCGGCCGGCGCGCTGAAGCTGAGCACGGAAGACATCGCCGAACTCGGTTAAGAGCGAAGGCAGCTTGAACAACCCCCGCAGCTGTCACGGCCGTTCCCCCAGGTCGCTTCCCATGAAGATCACGATCTACGGCCGGAGTGCCGGCGCTCCAAGTTCTGAGCCCGAGCGCATCTGCCGCCCGCGCGACGGGCAGACAGCACCTTGTCACCTTCTCGAGGGAGGAAGCGCTCATGCGCAAGCACCGCCGGGTGGGCGCAGCAGCACTGTTCGTCGTCTTCGGAGTCCTGAGCGGATGCGGCAGCGACACCAAGGGGGTCGACAAGCGCAGTTACCTGTCCGGCTACGAGGACGCCTTCGGTGGCGCGTACATCCCCACGGACCAGCGCAGCCGCGAGGACATCGAGGCCGACTGCGACGACCTCTTCAGGGGCCTGGTGGGCAAGTACGAGGGCAAGGAGATCGTCCGGGCGGACTGGGTTGAGGGCTGTGCCGACTATGCCCAGAACAAGGACTCCGTGTTCTCGGACGGATAACCCCATGCGGAGTACCCGCCGCCGCTTACCCCCTTACCGTTGCGAAGAGACCCGCGCCTGGAGGAGCCCATGACCGCCCAGCCTGAGCACACGACCAGCCCCGCGCCCGCGCCGGCGCCGACCGCGGCCGCGCAGCTGCTCGCGCGGATCCGTGCCGACCGCCGCGCCCAGCAGTGGGTGCCGGCCTTCGAAGGGGACTGGGCCAAGGCGCTGGAGGACTCCCGTCACAGCTACAGCCTCACCCCGCTCCACGAGGTCGTGCGCATCTGGCAGGCCCGCCTTGCCGCCGCCCCGGCCGTCGACGCCTTCCTCGCTTCCGGCTGCGACGACTCCGACGGCATAGCCCTGGAAGACGCGCTCGGGGCACGCCGGTGAGCGACGCCGCCTGGCAGGCTCGTCTGTCGCGCCACGCCCTGGCCGCGCTCGACGCGCTGCCCGAGCATGCCCGCGAGATGCTCCGCGACGTCGTGGACATCGCCTCGCGCGACCCGTGGAGCTTCCCGGCCTTCAACAACCGGGACCCCGAAGGCGAGGACGTGCGAGCCGCCTCGGTCGGACAGCTCACCGCCGTCTACTTCATCAACCGCAAGGCCGGACGCTTGTACGTCATCGACATCGTCTGGCTCGGCTGACCGGCCCCAACGACACTGCCCGTCCCCGGCTTTCCCGTTGCCGGGGACGACTGGTCAGCGATACGAACGTCCAGATGCTGCGCCGAGGCCGGGGCCGAGGCCGAATGCGAGGCCGGGGCCGAGCGGGAGGCGTTCGCCGCCGGCCGACGCCGGGCCCGTCGGCTGCTGCGGCACTCGAAGCGCCGCTACAGCGGGCACAGCATGCGCCGCGGACTGGTCTGCCGCCAGCAACAGCTCGGCGTACCCCGAGCGGATCCCACTGCCGCCACGTGCCGGGCTCCGAAGCTCGCCATCGAGCGGGAGTTCGCGGATCCATCCTGCGCCGCCCCGAAAATCCCGACGACGTGTGGGTCACCTGCCGTACCGTTCATCCGATCCACACCCGCGGAGGAGACGCGAGCCATGAACGTGCTGCAGGGATAGTCGGCTCCACCGCCTACGGACTGTCCAAGCCCGGGTCCGACATCGATCGCCTCGGCCTCTTCGCCGCGGACACCATCGAATTCCACGGCCTGCACGGCCCCGCCGAATCGCACGTCACCATGAACCCGGACCGCACCCTGCACGAAGCAGCGAAATGGTGCCGTCTCGCCCTCGGCGGCAACCCCACCGTCACGGAACTGGTCTGGCTCCCCGACGACCTGTACGAAGTACGCACCCCGCTGGGCGACGAACTGATCGAGATCCGCAGCTCGCTCCTGTCCGCCAAGCGAGTCCGGGACGCCTACCTCGGCTACGCCACCCAGCAGTTCAAGCGGCTCTACGACCGAGGCGACGGATCTGTCTCCGCCGACACGCGCAAGCGGACCGCGAAGCATGCCCGGCACCTCATGCGTCTGTGTCATCAAGGCTTCGAGCTGTACGCCACCGGCCGGCTGAACGTCCGCGTCGAAAACCCCGAGGCCTTCCACGAGTTCGGCGAGGTGGTTGCTGCGGACGCGATGGCGGCGCTGCCCCTCCTGCAGCGCTTCGAGGAGCGGTTCGACCGGACGAAGAGCGTCCTGCCGACCCAGCCGGACGAGGCGCCCGTCGAGGCATGGTTGCACCGGGTTCGCGTCGCGCACTACACGCTCTGACGGCAGGGCCGGCCCGGCGGGGTCAAGGGCGCAGCGGCAGGTGGATACTCCGTGCATCTCCACAGCCACACCGACGGTTGGGCACCCGTGCTCGCCGGCGATGTCACGACCCCAGCATCCGGCCTCCGTGATCAAGGGCGTTAGGCTGCCCGTCAGCTGCGTACGCGGCGGGGGGGAAATCGGGGGGACGGGACGCATGGGACCGAGACGGATTATCACCACTGTTGTGGCCTTGGGCGCCGGGGTCTACTTGTTCGGCGGCAGCCTGATGCGATTGGAGACACAACTGACGGGGACGCCCGGCCACTTCCGGGCCGAGTACTGCGAGATCTATGAGTCCCGCCGTGACGACGACGGTGTGACGTGCTCCGGATCCTTCGAGGCCGAGGACGGCTCCTTCCGGATCGCGCAAGTGGAGGTCGACACCGCCTTCGACGAAAAGCCGACGGAGCCGGTGGCCGTCACAGTTGACGGACCCTCGGCGACCACGGCGGTCGAGAGCCAGAACGACGTCTGGCTCATACCGGGCGGCACGGGCCTGCTCTGCCTGCTCGTCGCGGCATGGAACGTCACGCAGGCCGTACGTTCGCGCGCTTCCCGGGCGTCCGGGACGACTGACGCCGCGACGGCGGAGAAGCCCGCTCCGAGTCCTTCGTAGCCCTGGGCGGCCGCCCTCCAGCCGGATGCCCTGAAGGAAGCGCCCGTGGAACATGCGGCGGGTGCCGGGAAGCGGGAGCTGGGCCGTTGTGCGCGTGGGGTGATGTCGCTGTCGATGATGCGGCGGAGCCCTGGCCGAAGGTGGGCGGCTCCTCGTCGGGACCCACCCGGATGCCGAACGCGCGAAGTGGCCCGGAGGTTTCCCACCGGCGGTCGCCCGCGTTCCGGCAGACCGAAGCTACTCAGCGCAGCACGGCCGCCAGCAGGTCGGTCCCCAGCGGCGTAAGAGCGGGCACATGGAGGGAGTGACGGACGTAACGACCGTGCCGCCGGGCCGTGAGCAGGCCCGCGCGGCGCAGGACAGCGAGGTGGCGGGAAACCTCCGGGGGCGAGAGTTCCCAGGCGTGGGCCAGCTCACCGGTGGTGTGCGGGCCGCGGGCCAGGGTGCGCAGCAGCCGCAGCCGTACCGGATGTGCGAGTGCCTCCAGCCGTAGTGTGACCGTTTCCAGCGATACCGGCTCTGATGGACTCGGCTCGGCCACGGGGTACTGCACCACCGGCTGCCACCCGGGTGCGTGGACCACCACAAGGTGCGGGCTGCCGAAGACGCTGGGGATGAAGGTGACTCCGGTGCCTTGGGCCGCGGTCGCCTTGTCCTGCAACTTGTCCACGACGATGCAGTCGCCGTCCGGTGCCAGGGTGACTGCGCCGGAGACCGATGCGAGTGCCGCCCCGAGGCCTTTGCGCTTCAGCAGGTCGTTCTTCAGACGCAGGTCGGTGGCGAGCTGCACGGCGACGCCCGTCCATGCCGCGTCGAAGAAGGCCTCGGCGCACTGTTCGAGGGTGTGGCGCACCCGCGCCCGCACAGCGGCCGGGTCCGCGAGCAGCCGTTCCGCGAAGGCCTCCTGCCGCGCGCCGCGGGCCTGGGCCAGGTCCAGGGCCCGCTCGCGCGCAGTCGCGTCGGTGAGCGGCGACGGCGCGGCGGAGTGGACCCGGTTGCTGCCGCACGTGGTGACGAGCGCGGCGGTCACATACGTTTCGTCGTCGATCCGGTCCACGTCGTCCAACTCCTCGGCGAGGGTAGGCCGAGGCCGGGCGGGGAGCAGGAAGTCGGCTTGTGAGGAGCGCCAGAGGAACTCCGCCTCCCGCAACCGCTCGGCCAGCTCCGGCCGCAGCCCGGCCCAGACGTCCCCGGCCCAGCCGGCGTGCTGCGGATGATGCCCGGGTTCGGCCAGCACATGCAGCATCGCGGTCAGCTCGGCCAGCGGCGAGGTGGCGAACCGCAGTCGCTCGGATGGCAGGCCGCTGATGTCGATCTTCAACGTCATCCCCTCAGCATCCCTGACCGGATGGACGGCGACGGCGTCGGTTGACGGTGTCCGTCAACCGACGTGCCCAGCCCGGTGGTCGAACGCACCGTTTGACGCCATGGCAACCATCACCAAGATCCAGCCCCGCGCCCTCGTCCGCGCCTCCGGAGGCCCCCGCTATGCCGCCGCCCTGGCCGTGGACGCGCTCGGCACCGGCCTGCTGCGGCCCTTCCTGCTGCTCTACGGGGTGACGGTGCTGACGCTGTCCGCGCCGGTCACCGGCATCGCCATGACCGTCGGCGTCGTCGTGGGTCTGGTGTGCATGCCCGCGGTGGGCCGCTGGCTGGACCGGGGCGCGCGCAGCACGGTCGTGGCGGCGTCGATGCTGGTGCGGGTGCTGGGCGTGGCGCTGCTACTGGCCACCCCGGCGGGGCACGTCTGGCTGTTCGCGACGGCGGCGCTCTTCCTCGGTATCGGCAACCAGGCATGGCCGGCCGCTCACGCGGCTCTCGTGGCCACGGTCGCCCACGGCCGGGAACGCGACGCCGCTCTCGCGGCGGGCCGCGCCCTGCGCAACGCCGGCCTGGGCGTGGGCGCGCTGCTCGCCACCGTATCCCTGGCGGGCGGCACCACCGCACTGCGGGCGCTGGCAGCAGTCACCGGGCTCGCCTATCTCGCCGCGGCGGCCCTGGCGTGGTCGGTCCGCCTGCGCGCGCAAACGGCCGCCACGCCGTCCGACGACAGGGCCGACGGGCCCGCACCCCGGATGCGCGCGCTGCTGGCCGCCAACGTGGTCTACGTCTTCTGCCTCAACGTTCCCGAAATCGCTCTCCCTCTGATCCTGGTGACACAGTTGCACGCATCCCCGGTGTGGTCGGCGGCCATCTTCGTGGCCAACACGGTGCTGGTGGTCACCCTGCAGGTTCCGGTCACCGTCCTGATGTCCCGCTTCTCCCGGCGGACCGTGCTGGCTCTCGCCGGCGTGGTACTCGCCGCGTCCTACCTCGGCTTCCTCGCGGCCACCTCACTGGGACACGGCTGGGGTGCCCCGGCCGTCGCCGCGGTGTCCGTGGTCTGCACCATCGGCGAGATCATCTATGCCGGGAGCGCCACCGCGCTCGTCACCGCCCTCGCCCCGGCCCATGTCCTGGGACGCGTCCTCGCCCGCTTCGAGCTCTCCACGGGCTTCGGCCTCGCCGTCTCCCCGGCGGTCATCACCGCTCTCGCTCCCCGCGGCCCCGCCACCCTCTGGGGCAGCCTCGCCGCTGCGACGCTCCTCTCCGCCTCCGCCGTTGCCCGAGAAGGATCGAGGAACGCGGCTCAGCGGTCGCTGCCGCCGGGCGCGAGCAGGCTCGTGAGCTCGGCAACCGCCTCTGGCGACGGTTCGAAGTAGCGGCGGATGTTCTCCGGCTTCTCGTGTCGGTACTTCGCCATCAGCCTTGACAGGGACGCGCCCTGCATGCCGAGGTGGGTCGGCGAGCGCGTCAATCCGGTTGAGGCTGATCGTCGGCCGGGTGCGGGAGAGCGCGGCCGGCTCGTCGGAGACACCTGGTGCGAACCGGGCGCTGAAATCGCCGAACCACTCCGTGCCAGGCGCAGGCGGTAGCCGTCGGCCGGCCTGTACCAACGGCGGCATCGCCGGTCCGGCGCCCGGATATCCGCCGTCGGGGCTTCCTAGTGCCCCTCCCGGCAAGCTTTGCCCTGTCGCGGCACTAGCCTTCGATGATGGGGGTCAGGCCGTCGAGGAGTGCCGCAAGGCCGAATTCGAAGAGAACATCGAGACGCAGGTCATAGCCGTCGTCGAAGGCTCCGACCACGCTGGCGAAGGTCGGGAAGCGGCCGGATTCCAGCAGTTCCCGGAGAGCGGGGGCACGGCTGTCCATCCACTGGTCTTCTGACTGGCCTGTGGAGGCTTCGGCGTGCGCCTCCCACTCCAGGTGCACTGCCAGGCCCTGGACATGGCTGTAGATCAGTACGTGGATGTCGAACAGCGTGGTGGGACCGAGGCCGTGGCCGTCGAGGGCACTCAGCGCCCATTCGCCGTGGCGTATCAGATGAGGTACGAGCAACGGGCGGGTGAGAGAGCCGAGTTGGGCCAGCCACGGGTGCCTGCGGTACAGGGTCCAGAGGGTCCGAGCTCCCAACTCGACGCGGGAGCGCCATCCTTCGGGCACGTCGACGGGGTAGGTCTCCTCGCCGAAAGCGGCGTCGGCCATGAGCAGGACGAGGTCGTCCTTGCTGGGGACGTACCGGTAGGGCGACATGGCGGCGACCCCGAGCCGGGCCGCGACGCCGCGCATGGAGAGCGCTGACAGCCCTTCGGCATCGGCGATGTCGATGGCTGTGCGGACGATCCGGTCGAGGGTCAGTTCCTGCTCGGGGGCTGGGGCGGGTGGCGATTGCCTGCGGGGCGGCGTGACGGGAGCGGTTCCGGCGACGACAGTGCCGGTCCGGGGACGGGTCTCTACAAGGCCCTCAAGGCGCAGGGTGGTCAGGGCCTTGGCGGCGGTGGCGAGCGCGACACCCCAATCCCTCGCGATCTGACGGGTCGAGGGAACCCGGTCTCCGGGGGCGAGTTCGCCGTCGGCGATGCGTCGGCGGATCCCGGCGACGATGCGCAGATAGGGCGGCTGATCGGATGCGTCTGTGGGGTTCGTCACGTCCTGCTGCCTTCCTCGCCTGTACTAGTGCAGAGGCGAGCAGCGGCGACGTCGCACGGACGTCAACTGCACTAGTACAGGGCGGAGATCTGACCAGTTGAGAGGCCTGCACGTACGTCGTACGTTCACGATGCGTACAGCGTACTGGAGGAGTTTCCCATGCAGACCGTACTCATCTCCGGCGGCGGAATCGCCGGGCCCGTGCTCGCCTACTGGCTTCACCGCCACGGTTTCGAGACCACCGTCGTCGAACGCGCCCCGGGCCCACGCCCTGGCGGCCAGGCCGTGGACGTCCGCGGCGTCGCGCTCGACGTCGTCGAGCGGATGGGCCTGCTGGAACAGGCCAGGCGTGTGCGCACCCGGATGCGCGGCATGTCGATCCTCGACCCCGACGGCCACGAGATCGAGCGCTCCACGGAGGCGACCTTCAGCAGCGGTCGGCTCGACAGTGACGACATCGAATTGCTGCGCGAGGACCTGGTGCGGATGGTGTACGAGCACACGTGCGCCGACGTCGAGTACCTCTTCGGCAACAGCATCACCGCGCTCGACGAGGATCAGACCGGTATACACGTCGACTTCGCTCACGGTGCGTCCCGCACCTTCGACCTTGTGATCGGGGCCGACGGCCTGCACTCGACCGTACGGCGCCTGGCCTTCGGCCCCGAGGACCGCTTCGCCCATCACCTGGGCAGCTACCTCTCGGTGTTCAGCGCGGACAACTTCCTCGCACTGGACCACTGGCAGATGTGGCTGCGGGACGGCGACGCAGGCTTCGGCATCATGCCCGTTCGCGACAACACCGAGCTCAGGATCGCCTTCGGCTTCCACTCAGCCCCCCTTGCCCACGACCTCCGCGACAACGGCGCCCTTCGGCAACTTGTCGCCGACAAGCTCGCCTCCCTGAGGTGGGAGGGGGTCCGCCTGGCCAAGGCCGCCGAGGACGCCCCCGACTTCTACTGCGACGCCATGGCCCAGATCCGGATGAACCACTGGTCGCAGGGCAGGGTGGCCCTACTCGGAGATGCCGGCTACTGCCCTTCCCCGCTCTCGGGGCAAGGCACCAGCCTGGCTCTCGTGGGCGCCTACGTGCTGGCCGACTGCCTCGCCCGGGCGCACGGCGATCACCGCGCCGCCTACTCCCGCTACGAGCAGCGGATGCGCGTCTTCGTGACCCTCAACCAGGCCCTGGCCACGGAGAATCCCGGCGGACCCGCCTCCGAGGCAGCCGTCTCGCACGCCAAGTCCGCACTGTCACTGGACAGCTGATCCCCGGGCCCAACGGACATCAAAGAGGGGGGAAGCGGCATCGGCCCGGCGTCGCCGAGGCGATCGGTCCTGTCACCTACAAGGCCCTGGAAGCCCGACCGAAGCGACGAAGGCCTTCGGTGACCAGATCGGCACTGGCCTGCCCAACGTTGTCCACCGGATCTCGAAGGACCACAAGACCAACGACGTCGACATCCGCGAGCGGCTTCTCGCCCTCGCCAACAGGGGGACCACGGCGAGGGCGGCAAGGGGCATGGCACGTCCGGCCGAGGCAAAGGACACGCCGGGGACAGCAATCCGCACCTGGCTTCCTGCATGTCCAGGCACTGTCTCTTTGAGTAGCCAAGACACCTGCCGTGTCCGATGCGAGCCGCCCGGGCGCAACCCCGCTCACGGCTCCGTCCCAGGGACAGGGCGAAACTCGGGTCCCATGCCTGTCAGTCAAACATGTTTGCGTAGGGGTCAGGTTCGCCGGTCATAGGGTCGAGGCCTGTGTGGAATCGGCGTTCCTGCTCCAGGTGGTGAACGAAGGTTCCCACACGTCCCCACAGTGACAGATCGCTGAGGGGGCATTCGTCAAACTCGGCGGTCATGAGCCTGCGGAGGAACTCCGCCATGCCGCACTCGAACACCGCCCAGTGCGGTGATCCGTGACGGCGCCAGACCACCACCGGCCACCGGTCCGGATCCGGAGTCGTCATCAGCCAGCCCAGTTCGTTTGCGTTGCATCCGCTGCCCCAGGGCAGCACTCGGTCCGCGCCCAGTTGAACCCCGGGAACGCCCCCCTCCCTGTCCCACAGCTCGCGCAGCCCCTCAATGTGGCCGGAGATCGATCCCGCCCAGCCGTTGCCACTTGGCAGGGGCGAGTGGATGCCCAGGTCATCGATGGAGCCACCGCCGTAGAGGGCCATGAAGGCCTGGTAGTCGCCGGGCAGGGAAGTGCCCAGGTGTGCCTCAGCTGCCGCCCAGTCGACATGCTCGTCGGCACCGTAATCGTTGGGCATGATGCGGAGCAGCGCGTCGACATCGTCTCGACCTGCCATTTCTCCTCCTGGTCGTCTGCGTCAAGCGCACCGTATCCGGGCGGACCGACAAGCACGTCGGCGGTCTTGCGGAGACCGCTCAGCGCCGGGCCCACATCAGGATGGCCGCGAGGTGGAGTGCCGCCTGGCAGGCCAGGGTGAGCCTGTCGGTGGCACATTGCCAGGCCGTGCCACCGTGACCACGACCGCCAGAGGGTGGGCCTGCCCGTCGCAGGCCTGTCGATGCGGTGCGAGGGCAGTGGGTGATCAACCGGCCCGCCAATCTCGAAGAGAAAGACGGCACGGCACGTATCCGGTTCGCTCGTTGCGTTCAGATGATCGGGCTCGCCTCGAGCGGTGGAAAAGGCGGTGGACACAGATCGGGTGCGCGGCAGACTGGCCCCATGACCGCATCAGATCCCAAGGCTGACCTTCACTTCTACTTGCAGTCCGCCCGCGATGCCCTGCTGTGGAAGCTCGAAGGCCTCTCGGAGTACGACAGCCGCCGCCCGTTGACGCCGACCGGCACCAACCTCCTGGGCTTGGTCAAACACGCGGCCAGTGTGGAGCTGGGCTACCTCGGCGACACCTTCGGACGGCCGTTCGGCGAGCCGTTGCCCTGGCTCGAAGACGGTGCTGAACCCAACGCGGACATGTGGGCCACTGCCGACGAGTCACACGGGTACATCGTCGAGCTCTATCGCCGGGCGTGGGCGCACGCGGATGCGACGATCGACGCGCTGGCGTTGGACACGATCGGCAAGGTGCCGTGGTGGGCCAGCGGAAGGAACGAGGTGACGTTGCATCATGCCGTGGTACGAGTGATTGCTGATACGCACCGGCACGCCGGGCACGCCGACATCATCCGGGAACTCACAGACGGTGCCGTGGGGATGAACAAGGGCAACGACAGCATGGCGCCGGGCGACTCAGCATGGTGGGAGAACCATCGAAGCCGACTGGAGCGTGCAGCTGAGGAAGCCGACCGAGACGCGTAACGTCATAGGGCTGAGCCGGGGCCAGATCGTTTGAGAGCGGGACGGCCGGCCGCCCGCCAGAGCGGCCGGCCGTCGAGGCAGGCAGCGGCAGCGATCGGCTCGCCCTGTCCGGCGGCCTTCCACGCCCCGGCGTTCCGTGAGCCGACACCCGACGAGGTCCGGACCGTGTCCCGGCAGGTCGGTGAGACTCCTGCCGTGCTGGTCGCTTTCGAAGCCGATGCGGGCGGCACGGAACCTGCCACCGGCTTGATCGACGTCATCTGGCTGGGCTGAGCGACCACCCGGTGTCATTTGGGCAGGCACCAGGCAGTGGGAGGTGGGCCGTCCACGTCGAGGTCGTAGGGGCCATTACGCGGCCACCTGGTCGGGAAGACCCAGCGGCATACAGCGGCCCCCTTCGCGGCTCACCCCGCCGCTGGGAACCCGGCAGGCTCAACACATGGGCCCCGCACAGCCAGGGCCACAGCGCCACAGGTAGAGGGATTTCGGGCTGTAGCCCTACGCGCCCGGCCTCGTCGCCGCGCCCGGCCTGCCGGTGCAGCGCAAGCCCCGCAGAACGGCAAACATGGTACGCGCGCCGAGCTTTCGGCGATACCGGTCCGCGGACGCGCACGGCCCCGGCGGTGCCTCGCAGACACAGCACTAGATGAATGAGTCCGATGTGTGTGCTGGTCGCGACCATGGCGAAGGGCGCCCGTTGGTCAGTGTGTGAAGACAAACCTGGACGCCCTTCTGG
>NZ_JBVJKN010000046.1:0-45416 GCF_055585225.1 Streptomyces sp. NPDC053673
GCCAAGGAGCACTCACCCTGCCGCAGCGCCTGCACCGCCATATGCAAGGCCACCAGCGACGACGAGCACGCCGTGTCCACGGTCACCGCCGGGCCCTCCAGACCCAGGACATAGGAGACACGGCCCGAGGCGACGCTGCCCGCACTGCCGTTGAGCATCAGACCCTCGAAACCCTCCGGCGCGCTCACGCCCAGCCGGGTGCCGTAGTCGTGGTACATCACACCGGCGAACACACCCGTACGGGACCCGCGCAGTGACCGCGGATCGAGCCCCGCGCGCTCGACCGCCTCCCAGGACACCTCCAGCAGCAGCCGCTGCTGCGGATCCATCGCGGCCGCCTCACGCGGCGAGACCCCGAAGAACCCCGCATCGAACAGCGCCGCGTCATGGAGGAATCCACCCTCCCGGGCATAACTCGTCCCCACATGGTCCGGGTCAGGATGGTAAAGACCCTCCACGTCCCAGCCACGGTCCACCGGGAACCCCGACACCACGTCCCGGCCCCCCGCCACCAGATCCCACAACCCCTCCGGCGACACCACCCCACCCGGATAACGACACCCCACCCCCACAATCGCAATCGGCTCGCGGGAGGCGCTGGCGAGCTGCCGGTTCTCCTTACGCAGGCGCTCCGTTTCCTTCAGGGAGGTGCGGAGCGCCTCGATCACCTTGGGGTCGTTTCCAGACATGGTGTCAATCCTCTGCGGTGAAGCCGGAGGCCGCGGCCTCCGGTAGTTCGTAGGTGCGCACCCGGGTCACCGGAGCGCTCGACGCGAGCGCTGCGGCGTGGCCTTCCGGAGCCGGCAGGTCGTACAGGTGGACAGGGGCGTCCGGCCAGCCGGTCACCGGTCCTGCGGACACCAGTGGGCCGCTCACGTCGAGGTGGCGGGGGCTGGCGCGCAGTCCGAGGCCGGTGAGCTTCATCGCCGCCTCCTTCCGTGTCCACGCGGTCAGGAACCAGCGGGTCCGGTTGGGGGCCGGCAGCGTCGCGAAGTGTGTCTGCTCGGCCGTCGCCAGTGTCGTCCTGGCGAGGCCGTCGACGTCCCTGAGGGAGGTGCGGCTCTCGATGTCGACGCCGACGACTCCGTGTCCGGTCACGGCGATGAGCAGGTGCTCCTCGGTATGCGATACGGAGTAGTCGACCGGGGCCGGGGGGTCGTGCGCGAAGCGTGGCCGGCCGTGCGGAGTGGGGGTCGCGGCTCCGCAGTGGACGCAGTCGCGCGTGACCACGACGTCGCCCGGCGGCAGTCCGAGGTAGCGGGCGCCGACGAGGCGCTGGGCCGCGCGGGAGGTCAGGAAGACGTCGCGTGCGGGACCGCTGGCGAAGCGGTCGGCGGATGCGCGTTCCTCCTGGTCCAGGAGGGTCAGCCAGTCGGGGCGCTCTCGTACGGGTACGTACCAGAGGTGGCACTCGCCGGGCGCGGGTATCCCCGGCCCGGCGACCCCGTGCCCCGGTACCGGACTCCGCGGCGCGGCCCGCGGCGCCGGGGCCTCACCCGCGTCCAGTTCCCCCGTCACGACCGCAGCCCGCCCGTCCCCCCGTCCAGCATCCACAGCAAGTGACGTACTCCTGCGGCCAATTGGGGGTCCTCTTCGGTGGTCGCGCTCTGGGGCGGGTAGATGACTTCGATGTCCGGGGTGACGCCGTGGTTCTCCAGGCGGTCGCCCACCTCGTGGAAGTAGTAGCGGAATTCGGGCTGGGTGGTGATGGTGCCGTCGACCAGGGGGTGGCGTGGCCAGGTGGCGATGACGCCGCCCCAGGTGCGGTTCCCGATGAGCGGGCCGAGGCCGCGGGCGCGGAAGAGGTGGCTGAAGATCTCGCCGTCGGAGCCGGTCTGTTCGTTGACGAGGACGACGGTGGAGCCGCTCGGGGATTCGGCCGGGTAGGGTGCGCCGCCGGTCCAGCGACCGTGTTCGACGCCGGACCTACGGCGGGCGAGGCGGTCGAGGATCAGGGGGGAGACATGGCCGCCGGTGTTGAACCGGACGTCGACCACGAGGCCCTCGCTGTCGAGGTCGGCGATGAAGGCGCGGATGAACTCCGCGTATCCGGTGCTGTACATCTCGGGCACGTGGATGTAGCCCAGCCGGCCCTGGGAGGCGGTGCGGACGTAGGCGCGGTTGCGTTCGGCCCAGTCGCGGTAGCGGGCGCGGCCTTCGTCAGCGATGGCGCGGACGACGACCCGGCGGGGTGGTTCCGCGGACCGGAGCAGGGTGAGTTCGACTTCGGCGCCGGCCTGTCCGACGAGGTGTTCGCCGGGGCCGGCCGGGCCGACGGGGAGGCCGTTGACGGCGGTGACGAGGTCTCCTGGGCGGATGTCGAGGCCGGGGCGTCCGCAGGGTGAGGTAGCGTCGCGGTGCCAGGGGTCCCCGCGCAGGATGCGGCGGATGCGCCAGCCGGGGACGGTGTCCTGAGCGGGGTCGGTGTCGTCGTCCCAGTCGACGCCGAGGAAGCCCTGGGCGTGGTCTTCGGGGCGGAGGTAGTCACCGCCCTTCTCGTAGGCGTGCGAGGTGGCGAGTTCGCCCTGCATCTCCCAGAGGAGGTCGGAGAGTTCGGCGCGGGTGGCGACGCGGTCGACGAGGGGCAGGTAGCGGTCGTGGACGGCCTGCCAGTCGACGCCGTCCATGCCGGCGTTCCAGAAATTCTCGCGCTGGAGGCGCCAGGTCTCGCGGAACATCTGGTGCCATTCGGCGGCGGGGGTGAGGGCGATCTTGATCCGGTCGAGGTCGATCCATCCGCTGCGGCGGCCGGGTGGCTCGTGGGGTGCGTCGTGTTCGACGGCGGTCTCCTGGGCGGTGGCCGCGTCGAGGACTCTGAGCCGGTTTCCGGAGCGGTACAGCAGGATCCCGTTGTCGGGGTCGGCAGCGAGTTCGTCCACGGGGCCGAGGTACTCCTCGGTGACCTCGCCGGTGGTGAGGTCGACGTGGGTGACGGTGCCGTCCGGGGTGGTCTCGGGGGCGTCGGCGTCCGGGGCGGCCACGGGTACGGAGAGCAGGAGGACCTTGTCGTACAGGCCGGTGATACCCGCGTAGCGGCCTTCGGGGACGGGCAGGGGGACGGCGCGGTGCTGGATTCCGTCGAGGTCGACGGTGACGTGTCCGGCGCGGGTGGACGGTTGTCCGGCCGGCTCGTGGCCGGGGACGAAGGCCGGGAGGTCGTCGGCGCGGAGCGGGACCAGGTAGGGGCGGGCACCGAAGGGGAAGCCGACGTCGAACTTGACCTGGTCGTACTCGGGCCGCAGGTCGCGCTGGCCGATGAAGTACAGGTAGCGGCCGCCCGGATCGAAGGCGGGCATGCAGTCCCGGAGCACGGGCGTGGTGACGGGGTGGGTACGGCCGGTCGCGGCCTCGGCGATCCGGATCGCGGAGGTGCGCGGTGTGTCGGGGTAGGTGTAGGCGAGCCAGCGTCCGTCCGGGGACCAGGCGAGGTCTTCGATGCGTTCGTGTTCGCTGTTGTCGACCGGGCGGGCTTCGGGCGTCGGGGCGTCGGTGTCGACGATCCAGAGTTGCTGGCGGTTGGTGGCGAAGGCGACGAGGCCGCCGGTGGGGGCGGGGACGAGTTCGGTGATGAGGCCGACGCCGTGGATGGGGAGTTCGGTCTCCGGGCCGGTGGCGGGGCCGTCCGTGGTGCCGCCGGCCGCGAGGACGACGAGGCGTTCCTCGGGGCGTTCGTCGGCGGCGACCGCGACGAGGCGATGCCCGTCGGCGAGCCAGGCGGCGTGGCGGTAGCGGACTCCGTCGGGGGCGCCGCAGGGGTAGGCGGGGCCGTTCCAGTGGGCGAGGGTGACGACCTTGCCGCGGGCGACGAGGGCCGTGCGGGAGCCGTCCGGGCTGAGGCGGGCGCTTTCCAGGAAGTCGGCGGCGGCGACGAACCGTCGGGCGTGCTGCGTGCCCGAGGGGGTCAGCCGGACGTCGATCGGCTCGTGCCGGCCGGTGGTGGGGTCCAGCAGGTGGAGGGAGCCTCCGGCGTGGTAGACGAGCCGTCGTCCGTCGGTGGAGAGGTTGCGAGCGTAGTAGTCCCGGTGGTCGGTGTGCCGGGTCAGACCGGTGCCGTCGGCGGCACAGGAGTAGACATTGCCGACGCCCTCGTGGTCGCTGATGAAGTGGACGCGGTCGCCGACCCAGCAGGGTGAGCCGAGGTTGCCGGGGAGTTCGACGAGCTCGTGGAACTTTCCGCTGCCGGTGGGGTCGATCCAGAGTTCGCCGGCGGCGCCGCCCCGGTAGCGCTTCCAGCGGGCCGGTTCGGCGTTGGCACGACCGAGTACGGTGCCGCCGTCGGGTGCGAAGGCGGCGGCGTTGGCGGGGCCGTGGTCGAGCAGGCGCGGGCGGCCGCCGGTGGCGGGGACGGCGAAGAGGCGGAAGCCGAAGCCGGGCGGCTGCTCGGCGGTGCTGGCGTAGACGATCTCCCCGGTGTGCGGATGCCAGCCGACGACGGCGCAGCGGGCCGCGGCCTGGTAGGTGAGGCGGCGGGCGGGGCCGCCGGTGAGCGGCATGACGTACACCTCGGCGGGCCCGTCGTTCGCGCCGATGAAAGCGACGTGGCGGCCGTCGGCCGAGAGTCGGGGGTGGCTCGCTTCGCACACGCCGGCGGTGAGCCGGGCGGCGGGGCCCGCGGGGGCCGTCATCCGCCACAGCTCGTCCTCGTAGCAGAAGACGAGGGTGTCACCGTGGAGGGCGGGGTGGCGCAGGTAGCCGCCGGGGGTGAGGGCTCCGGTCACGAGGCCGGCTGGGTCATCGTCCGGATCCGGTCGGCCAGTTGCCGTCTGCGTTCCTCGGCCTGGCGGAGGTGAGCGCGGACGTCGTCCTCGGTCTCCGACCAGTAGCAGGAGGCGCGCCACTCCCCCACGGTGTACGAGTCGTACCGGGTGCGAACCTGGCGCTGGGCGGCGAGTCCCTCGGCGCTGTGCATCATCGTGTTGTGTTCGAGGACCTGGTTGATGGTGACCTGCATGTTGAGTTCCAGCCGGATGTAGGTGTGCGCTGCGGTGACCGCGGCCGCGCCGTACAGACCGCGGTACCGGGGCAGGATGCCGAAGGAGATCTCGCAGACCTGGGCCCGCCAGTCGATGGAGGTGATCCAGGCGAAGCCGACGACCTGTTCGCGGGGGCCGCAGAGGGTGTAGATCTGCTTGGTGCGGTGTTCCTCGGCGATGCAGTGGCGCTGGTTGGCTTCGAGGGCATCGTCGCCGGTGACCACGGCGAAGTCGGTCAGGTTGGCCTGGAAGCGGGATTCGCGGAGGAGTTCGCTGCGGAGCGGGATGTCCGCCTCCGTGAAGTGCCTGATCGTCACGGACGACATGCGACCTCCACGCTCGCGAAGTACACCAGGACGTCCCGGTACCGGCCGGACTGGAAGCAGTGGTCGTTCAGGGTTCCCACCTGGGTGAAGCCGCATTCTTCGAACGCGGGCAGCGTCGGGTTCCCGACGGGCAGCAGGGCGACGTAAGTCGTGACCCGCTGGTAGGTGTCGAGGAACGTGAGGAAGGCGCGGAGCGGCTCGGGGGCGGCCGAGGTGGCGGCGACGTACGCCTGCCGGGGCTGTTCGTGGTTGGTGAGGCAGCCGACGAGTGCGTCGCCGACCCGGAAGAGCTGTGCGCCGGTCCGGGTCAGTTCCTTGGCGAGGAGGGTGTCGTTCTGGGTGACCGGGTCGGTGCCGAGGAAGCCGCGGGCCGGGTCTCCTGCGGCGCGCAGGGCCGCCACGGCTTCGGCGACCGGGACGGGTCGGATGTCAGTCATGGCGGGTCGCTCCCCAGATCTGCCGTTCGGCGGGGCGGCCGTCCAGCCAGGTGGCGCTGGGCACGACGGCTTCCCTGCGGAAGCCGGCGCCGGTCAGCACGTCGGTCGGGGGCTGGGTCACGGGGGTGACCCAGCCGTGCAGGCGTCGCAGGCCCAGGACGCCGAAGCCGTGGTCCACGGCCGCCTTGAGCAGGGGTGCGGCCGCGTCGGCGGCGTCCGGGCGCAATCCGATCTCCAGGCGTGCCCGCCGGTGCACCCAGTCGATGTCGTGGTAGCGGACGAAGCCGGTGTCCGGGACCACGCAGAGTTCCTCGGAGTCGTCCCCGGGCGGGGGCACCGTGGTGGGGTCGGCGAGGGCCGGCCAGTCCGCGAGTGGGATGCCGAGCAGTTCGCCCGGCAGCCAGGTTCCGGTGAGCAGCGGCCGGTGGCTGCTCCGGTATCCCCTGAACTTCATGATGTCGGCGCCCATATCCGTGAGAAGAAGCAGGTTCCGTACCGGCGGCCGTCGTGGAGCGTGACGTGGGTGAGGACGCCCTCGTCGGTGAGGCCGGCCGAGCGTGCGAAAGCCAGCCCGCGTTCGTCGTACTCGCCGATCCACAGGGAGAGGCGGACGAGTTCGTGCCGCCAGCGGACGGCTCGTACCACCTCTTCGAAGGCGGACTGCCACCAGGAGAGCGGTGCGGACGAGGTGAGCCGGAGGTGGAGCAGGAGCTGTGCCAAGTGTTCGCTGCCCAAGGGCTCCAGGGCCCACAGTCCGACGGGCACGCCGTCGGCCAGGAGGACGCGGGTGTCCTCATCGGTGAGGGCCAGGACCTCCGCTTCGGAGCGGGTGTCGGGCTGGGCGGTGCGGAAGTGGAAGTCCGGTTCGGTGAAGAACGCGAGGACCGCGTCGTGGTCGGCCTCGGTGAGGGGCCGGGCCGTCCAGGCCGGCGGTGCGGCCGTCTCCTCGGTCGGGATGGTGGCCGGTGTCATGGCCTGTTCCTTCCTGCGGGGTCCGGGGTGGAAGCGATGTGGAGCCGCAGGATGTTGCTGGTGCCGTCCATGAACTCGAAGGCGTGGACGTCGCGGCTCCACTTCTCCAGCAAGGGGTGCTCCAGGAGGGATCCGGGACCGAGCCGGGCGGCGGCCCAGTGGGTGAGGTGGACGGCCAGGTCGGTGGCGTGGAGTTTGGCCACGGAGGGGGAGCGCCGGTCGTCGGGGGCATGGTCGACGGCGTCGGCGGCCGCGTAGAGGAGCGCGCGGGCGGCGTCGAGGCGGGCGGTGACGACGGTGTCCGTGGTGCCGGGCCGGTGTTCGCGGACGTAGTCGTGGGCGGCGTGGGCGACGCCGAGGGCGAGTGCGCCGATCTGGACGCGCATGGCGTTGAAGGCGCGGCTCGCTCCCCACAGTCCGCGTCGGGAGGCCCGCAGGTGGCTGCCGAGGAGGTGTTCGGCGGGGACGGGCACCGCGTCGAAGGCGAGTTCGCTGATGCGGGCCCCGCGCAGGCCGGTCATGTCGAGGACCTGGCCGGTGAGGCCGGGTGACGGGCGGCGTACGACGGCGGCGCGGATGGACAGCGGTGAGGGGCCGGTGCGGGCGAAGACGACGCCGATGCCGCCGCGGGTGCCGTTGCTGATGTAGCGCTTGGCACCGTGGAGGAGGTGTCCGCCGTCGGCGTCCTTGTCGAGGCGGCTGGTGAGCGCGATGGCGTCGCTGCCGCGTTCCTCCTCGGTCATCGCGAAGAAGGTCCAGGTGCGGCCGTCGGAGATGGCGTCGTAGAACAGCTCCTGCTGTGCTTCGCTGCCGAGGGCGTCGACGACGATCCCGGCCAGGGCGGGGCCGGGGTTGGCCACCAGCATGCCTGCGTCGCCGCGGGCCAGTTCGACGGTGGCGACGACGCGTTCCAGGCAGGTCGCGGTCGCGTCGTGGCCGAGGTAGGGGACGGGTTCGCCGCGGAAGCGGGCAGGGGTGGTGGCGTTGCGGACAAGGGCGAGTGCCGCGGAGTCCACGTGGGGGGCCATGTCGGCGGGGTCGGTGTCGACGGCCAGGGCGCGGGCGCGCAGGTCCGTGGACGCCTCGCGGCAGAGTGCGCGCAGCTTCTGCAGCCTCGGGGTCAGTTCGGTCATCGGGTCCCCTCCCGGAGGGTCCAGCAGTTGGCGACCAGCCGGGAGACGTAGGCGGTGGTCGCCGGGCCTCCGAGGACGTAGCCGCTGGCGCCGAGGAGTTTCGCCGCTTCCCAGTCGAGTGTGGTGAGCCGGTCCTGGACATCGGCGAGGTCGGCGGGGTCGTCCCCAGGGGCCGCGAGCCGGTGGCGGAGCACCTGGGTCTCGGTGGCCAGGTCGGCGAGGGTGCCCTGGACCAGTTGCCTGCCGAGGGTCGGTTCGCCGCCGACGGTGCGGCTGCCGAGGTGTCGTACGGCGTGTTCGGTGAGGCGGCGGGTGGTGCCGAGCCGTACGGCGGCGAGGAACCGGCCGAACCGCAAGGTGCGCGCGGTGTCGACGGGGCCGTCGCCCGGGTGCCGGACGAAGGAGATGCCCTCGCCGGCCGCGATGGTGTGGGGAACGGGCGTGGCGCCCGCGGGCACCTGCGACGAGGGGAGGGCGGCGACCGGCCCCGGCGGTGTGGTGATGTCCGCCTCCCGCAGCGCCAGTTCCAGGCCGGCGGCCAGTCCCTCGGCGTGGGCGGTGCGCTCGCAGGCGTCGATCATTTCCCCCATCGCGTCCTTCCTCACTGACGACGGAAACTCTTATGCGCCGTTTTCCGGCTGCGGAATCCGATTGCTGACGTATTCGACGAACGCATCGACAGACTGGAAGACTTCGGGTTCCAGGGAGTCCGGGTCGACCTCGACCCCCAGCGTGTCCTCCAGGGCCGTCAGCAATTCGATGAAGCGCATCGAATTCAGATCGAAGTCTTCGAGCAGTCTCGTATCCGAGGAGAGTTCCGGAATCTCCTGGTCGAGAACTGCGGAGAGCGTGATGCGAACGTGCTCGACAATCTCATGGCGTTCCATGAGCCCACCCTTTTCACCTTGACGAGAGACGGCGGCATGACGTCGCTCGTGCCTGCGGCACCAGCTCGACGTCATGCCGCCGGTCATTGGCCAGCCACTTAGGCGGCCTTGACAGCAGCCTTGACAGCGGCCTTGCCCGCGGCCTTGACCGCAGCCTTGACAGCGACCTTGCCCGCGGCCTTGACCGCGACCTTGCCAGCAGCCTTCACCATGTCGAACACCCCCTCCCCGTCATTGCGAAGAAAAGCCGTGACCAGGCAGGCCCCGACTTCCGACGCACCGAGACTCGCCGATATCGAAAACGGGTGTCAAGGCTCGTTCCCGGGTGCCGGCGTCCCGCCCGGTGTCAGCTTCCGACCGTCCACAATCTGCCACCGGAGGCCGTTGCCGGGCTATTGCCGCGAGCGAAATCATCGACCTTTGCCGAATGACGATCGGGAGGATCGGGTGTCTGCTGTGAAAAGTGCCGGCCTCAGCCTGGGGCAGCGGTACGCCTGGCTGAGCCACCACCAGTCGGCGCCGGAGGCCCGGCAGGACACCCATGTCGTCCTCGGGCACGACATCCCTCCGGGGCTCCCGCCGGCGACCCTGCGGGCCGCCCTCAACTACCTGGTGCGCCGGCACGAGGTGCTGCGCACCACGTACGACTCCGGTGTTGCGCCCTGGCCGCAGCAGCGCGTGCACCCTCCCGGCCCCCTGCCGCTGCGCGTGGTCACGACGGAGCGCGACGGCACGCCCGCTCCGGCGGAGGTGGTCAAGGAGCTCGCCGCGGCGGACTTCGACCTCGCCCGCGACTGGCCGATCCGCGCCTGTGCGGTGACGACGGCGGGTGTGGTGAAGCGGCTCGTCCTGGTCCTCCATCACATCGCCGTCGACAACTGGAGCATCGACGCACTCACCGCCGAGTTCGAGGCCCTGCTGGCGGCGGCGCTCGCCCGCCGCCAGGCGCGGCTCGCCCCCGTCGCCGTCCAGCCGGCCGACCTTGCCCGGCTGGAGGACGGCGTGCCGTCCGCCGTACGGGAGGCCGCGCTGGGCCACTGGGCGGGGCGGCTGGCCGAGCTGCCCGCCGACCCGTTCGCGTTGCGGCGCGTCCCGGCGGCGGACGGCCCGTATGAGGCCCACGCCGCCTCGCTGACCTCGCCGGGGCTGCTCTCCGTCGTCCATGAGCTCGCTGCACGGCTGGGGGTGTGGCCGTCGGCGGTCCACCTGGCCGCCTACGCGGTGACCATGGCCGCGTACACGGGCCTGGACCGCGTCGGGCACCGGTGGTTCGCCAGCCACCGCGAGACCAGCCCGGCGATGTCTGTGATGGCCTGCATGTTCTCGCCCGCGATCGTGCTGGTGGACCTGGGCGACGACCCGGTCTTCTCCGAGGTGGTCCGACGGGTCGCGGAGCGCGCCGGGGAGACGACGGCGTACGCCGGAGCCCCGTACGACGAGATCGTCGAGCTCACCGCCCGGGAGGGGTTCCGCCGGGGGCAGCGGATACGGCTCGGTTCGGACCTCAACTTCCTGAGCTACGCGCCCCGTTCCTGCGGAACACGGCGGGACCGCTTCGCCTGGACCACGGACCACGCGGCCTGGGCACGGTCGGGGTCCGACACGTACTTCCGCGTGTACGAGTGGCAGGACGGCGTCACGCTCGCGCTGCGGTCCATGGCCGAGGTGATGGACTCCGCCGCCGTCGAGCGGTTCCTCCGCGGCTACGCCGAACTCCTGCGGCACCACCAGGATCCGGCGGCGGACCTGCGCGCCGGCGAGGCTGCGCGGCTGCTCGGCTTCCCGCCCCCGCCCGTGCGCCGCACGGTGCGGACCGGCCCCGACCGGGTGGACCCGGACGCTGTGGAGGCGCTGCTCGCCGCGGACGGCCGGGTGCGCTCGGCCCGGCTGCGGCTGGAGGACGGGGTGCTGGTCGCGGACGTCGAGGCCGCGGACGCGGTCACGCCCGCGGCGCTGCGGGCGCACGTCCTCGGGGCGGTGGACGACGACCCGGTGGTGCGCTGTCCGGCGCTGTTCCGCATCACGCTCCCGGACGGGCGGACCTCGGCCGGCGACGGACTCGCCACCGGGGAGACAGCCGGGGAGACGGACAGCGAGGCGGAGCGCGCTCTGTTCGCGGCCGTGGCGCGGGTGAACGGGCTCGACGGGGCCGATCCGGCCCAGTGCTACACGACCGCCGGCGGGCGCGCCCTGCGGGCCCCCCGGGTGGTCGAGGAGCTGCACGCCGCGGGGTGGCAGGGGCTCACGGCGGGCCGGCTCGCCGGTGCCCGCCCCCTGCGGGCACTGGCGAAGCTGATGAGCCGGAGCGGATGAGCCGGAGCGGACGAGCCGGGGGCTCAGGCGGTCCGCGCTCCCTCGATGGTGAACCGGTGGGCCGCTTGGACCCCCGCCTGGAAGCGGCTCACCGAGTCGAGGTCGCGCAGCATCGCGGCGATGTGACGACGGCAGGTGCGCACCGACATGCCGAGGCGGCGCGCCACGACGTCGTCGGTGTATCCCTGGGCCATCAGCCGGGCGATGGACTGGTGGAGGTCGTCGACGACATCGCTGTATCCGGGCTCGATCGCCTCGAACTGCGATGCGCCTTCCCACAGTTGGTCGAAGAGGTCCACGAGGAATCGGACCACGCCGTCGTCGCGGACCCGGCGGGCGGTCGGCGGCACGGCGCCGTCCTCCGAAAGGTCCAGAACCACCGCCATCGACCGGTCGAACACCACGCCGGCCTGCGGCACCTGGCTGATCGTGCGGATCTGCGCGCCGCCTTCGACCAGTCGTCTGGCCTTCGCCCGCGTCGCGAAGGAAGCCCGGTTCCGGTGCGGACAGATGACTCGGACCGAGATCTCCCGGTTGAGCACGCTGTAACAGGCTTCCAACAGTTCGTCGACGGTCTCCTCGTCGCCGTGGCTCCCCCGCAGGACCACGACCTCCTCCCGGCACACATCCGCGGCGAGCTTCAGCAGTCCCCGGATCTGGGCGGGCCCCTCGACCCGCGCGATGGCGCCGACCGGCTCCCCGCTCCGGCCCGGGGCCCGGGTCACGGCCGCGATGCTGTCGCGCAGCCGGTCGAGGCGCTCGCGGTGCTCGTAGATGGCCCGCTCGATCGGCGAGACGAGCTGACTGGCCGCGTACTCGGCGTCCACCGGCACCAGCCGGCTGCCGCCCGTGCCGTCGGTCCGGAGCAACCGCAGCTCCATCAGCCGGGTCACCGCCGTGAAGACCTCGTGCAGCGGCAGACCGAGCGCGGTCGCTGCCCCCTCCAATGACGAGATTTCGCCGCTTTGAGCCGCGTAGCAGTAGACGGCAGTGGCGGGATCGCCGATGGCCGGATTACTCGCCGACACCGGCGTGGCTTCGCTGACTGTCAACTCTTTCCCCCCGTTCGGTGATCGCTGGTACCTGACCAGGACCCGGTATAGAGTGCTCAGGCCGGGGGGACATCGATCGTCAACCCCCGCCCTGGTCCTCCAGGTTGACAGGAGGGGTCATCACACCGCTATCGGCGGACGATCAACGCGGGAACGCCTCCCGCGAGCGGTGATAGTCAGCCAGCAGCAGCGCGAGAGAGCACCGTGGTGAAGTCGGTTCAGCGGCGGAAAACCGTCGCTGAACCAGGACAAGCAATCCGACGCCCGAGCGATCACCGGGGGTCGGGCGGGGGTGAACATCGTGACCGAACTTGCCATACCTGAGTCCTTCCAGGACGTCCTTCTTCCTCACCTGCCCTACGCCGAGAGCCGGGCGCTCTCCGCCACCGACGAACTCCCGGCCCTCGGCCTGGACTCGATGGGCGTGGTCCAGCTCCTCACCGACCTCGAGGAGACCTACGGCCTCGAACTGCCGGACGAGTTCCTCACGGAGCAGACCTTCGAGACCGTGGGGTCGCTGTGGTCGACGGTGGTGCAGCTCGTCACGCCGCGCCAGGCCGGCGATGAGTAGTCCCCTCGGCACCGACCTGCCCTGGGCTCCCTCCGCGATCCGTCTCGACCAGCTACTCTCGGGCGGCCGCGCCAACCGGCCGGCCGTGACCTTCAAGTCGGAGACGATCACCTACGGCGAACTGGCGCTCGGTGTCGCGGCAGCCGCCGAGGGGCTGCGCGCACTGGGGATCCGGCGCGGGGACCGGGTGGCCGTCTACATGGAGAAGCGCGTCGAGACGGTCGTCGCGCTCCTCGCGGTGTCCCGGGCCGGCGCGGTCCTCGTACCGGTCAACCCGCTCTTCAAGGCGCGTCATCTCAGGCACGTGGTCGCCGATTGCGCGGCCCGCGCGGTGATCACCACCACCGAGCGGCTTGCCACCGTCAACAGCGCCCTCGGCGAGGCCAGTTCGGTCGAGCACGTGGTGCTCGCCAACGCTCCGAAGGACGCCGAGGAGGTCTCCGGGGACGGCCGGCGCACCGTGCCGTGGCACCGGCTATGCGCGGCGCGGGCCAGGGCGGAGGCAGGGGCGACGGCGGAGGAGCCGCCGGTCACCGACCGCGACGTCGCGGCGATCTTCTACACCTCCGGCAGCACGGGCGGCCCGAAGGGTGTCGTGCTCTCGCACCGCAACCTGATCGCGGGGGCCGAGAGCGTGGCCGGGTACCTCGGTCACACCGCCGACGACGTGGTGCTGTCGGTCCTGCCGCTCAGCTTCGACGCGGGGTTCAGCCAGCTCACCACGAGCCTCGTCGCGGGCGCCCACCTGGTGCTGGTCAACTACCTGGTGCCGGGCGAGGTCGTGCGGCTGTGCGCACGGCACCGGGTCACGGCGCTCACCTGCGTGCCCCCGCTGTGGATGCAGCTGGCGGCGCAGACGTGGCCGGAGGAGGCCACCGCCCGCCTGCGGTACTTCGCCAACACGGGCGGACGGATGCCGCGGAGCACCCTCGGCACCCTGCGCGGGCTGTTCCCGCAGGCCGCCCCGTACCTGATGTACGGCCTGACGGAGGCGTTCCGGTCCACCTACCTGGCGCCGCAGGAGGTGGACCGCCGGCCGGACTCGATCGGCAAGGCCGTCCCGAACGCGGAGGTGCTCGTGGTCCGGCCCGACGGGTCGGAGTGCGGGCCGGGCGAGACGGGCGAACTTGTGCACCGGGGGCCGCTGGTGGCGCTCGGCTACTGGAACGCGCCCGAGCGCACGGCGGAGCGTTTCCGTCCCGTGCCGGGCGGTCCCGCCGCGCTGCCGCCGGAGCCGGCCGTCTGGTCGGGCGACCTGGTGCGCCGGGACGAGGAGGGCTTCCTGTACTTCGTCGGCCGGGGGGACGACATGATCAAGACGTCCGGGTACCGGGTCAGTCCCGCCGAGGTGGAGGAGGCCGTCTACGCCACCGGGCTGGCCGATCAGGCGGTGGCGCTCGGGATCGAGGACGAGCAGTTGGGCCACCACATCGTGCTGGCCGTCGCCGGCGGGTGCGATCCGGAGGTGCTGCGCAAGGCGCTGGCCCAGGAGCTGCCGCCGTACATGCTGCCGCGCCGGACGGTCGTGCTGCCGTCCCTCCCGCTGTCGCCCAACGGCAAGTTCGACCGGGTCGCGCTGCGCCGGGAGGTGGAACGATGAAGTGGACTAGTCCCGCGCTCTTCGGACGGGCCGACGGACAGCTGGCGGTGGGCGGCGTCCCGGTGGGCCGGCTGGCGGCCCGGGTCGGCGCCACGCCGTTCTTCGCGTACGACCGGGCTCTCGTCACCGAGCGGGTCGCTGACGTCCGGGCCGCGCTGCCGGAGGGGATCAGCCTCAGCTACGCCGTGAAGGCCAATCCGATGCCGGCCCTGCTGCACCACATGAGCGGGCTGGTGGACTCCTTCGACGTGGCGTCCGCGGGCGAGATGCGGCACGCCCTCGACACGGTCATGCAGGCGTCCCGGGTGAGCTTCGCCGGGCCCGGCAAGACGGACGACGAGCTGACGCGGGCGGTCGCCGCCGGTGTCACCATCGAACTGGAGTCCGTCAACGAGCTCCGGCGGGTGCGGCGGGCGGGCGGGGAGCTCTCACTGCGGCCCCGGGTCGCGCTCCGGGTCAATCCGCCCTTCGCCTTCCGGGGCTCCGGGATGCGCCTGGGCGGCGGCCCCCAGCAGTTCGGGATCGACGCGGAGAACGTTCCCGCCGTTCTCGCCGAACTCTCGGGTGACGACCTGGACTTCCAGGGCTTCCACGTCTTCGCCGGTTCCCAGAACCTGCGCGCCGACAGCATCGTCGAGGCCCAGCGCAGCACCGTCGAGCTGATGATCCGGCTGGCCGACGCCTCGCCGGTGCCGGTCTCGTACCTCAACCTCGGTGGCGGCTTCGGTATCCCGTACTCGTCCCGGGACCAGCCGCTGGACCTCGGGCCCGTCGGCGAGAACCTCGCGGAGCTGAGGGACGAGCTCATCCGCCCCCGCTTCCCGGACGCCCGGGTGGTCATCGAACTCGGCCGCTACCTGGTGGGTGAGGCGGGCGTGTACGTGACGCGGGTCGTCGACCGCAAGGAGTCCCGCGGCAAGACGTTCCTCGTCGTCGATGGCGGACTGCACCACCAGCTGGCGGCCTCCGGTAACTTCGGCCAGGTCATCCGCCGCAACTACCCGATCGCAGCAGCGGGTCGCCCGGACGCTCCGGCGGACGAGACGGTCAGCGTCGTCGGCTGTCTGTGCACGCCGCTCGATCTCCTGGGGGACGGGGTCACGCTGCCCCGGCTGGAGATCGGCGACCTCGTCGCGGTGTTCCAGGCCGGGGCCTACGGGCTCACAGCCAGCCCGACGGCGTTCCTCGGCCACCCCGCCCCGGCCGAGATTCTCGTATGAGCCACCTGCCTCGTGCAGCGATCACGGCCTCAGCAGGCTGTCGAATGGAGGGGTCGCGTTGGCCAGCCACGCGAGTGAATCGGCAAGGAGACCCGATGCGCCGGAGAGCGCACCGCGCTTCCGGATCCTCGGGTCCCTGGAGGTGAGCGGCGCCCAGCCGGTCCAGATCACGGCACCACGGCAGCGGATCGTGCTGGCCACGCTCCTGCTCCACGCCAACCATCTGGTGCCGCTGGAGAAGCTCATCAACGCCGTCTGGGACGTGGCGCCGCCGACAACGGCGCGGGCCCAGGTGCAGACGGTCGTGGCGGCACTGCGCAGGTCGCTGTCGCAGGCCGGTCTGGGCGAGCGTATCCAGACGCGGGGGCGTGGATACGCGGTCGAGGTCGGCCCGGGCGAGCTCGACCTGCGGGTGTTCTCCGAGCGGGTGGCGCACGGCCGTGCCGCGGCCGCCGCCCAGTCGCCGGAGAAGGCCCGCGCCGCCTTTCGGGAGGCCCTGGCGCTGTGGCAGGGGGACCCGCTGCACGGGGTGGACTCCGCCCTGGTCCGGGCGGCCGTGGTGCGCGTCGCGGAGCAGCGCATCGAGGCGCTGGAGGAGTGCATCGACGTCGAGCTGCAGCTCGGCCGCCACCACGAGGTGGTCGGCGAGGCGAAGGCCCTGGTCGCCGAACACCCTCTGCGCGAGCGGCTCGCCCGACAACTGATCACGGCCCTGTACCGGTCCGGCCGGCAGGCCGAGGCGCTCGCCGCCTACCGCCATGTACGGCGGGTCTTCATCGACGAGCTGGGGCTGGAACCCAGCACGTCACTGCGGCAGTTGGAGCACGCGATCCTCACCGGGTCGGCGGAGTCGGAGATGTCGGCACCCGCGGTGGCGCCGGCACCGAGCCGGGTGGCCATGCCGGTACCGCGCATGCTGCCGCCGCGGCTGCCGCACTTCACCGGCCACGCCGGACTGCTCGATGCCCTGCGCGGGCGGCTCGGCGGCGGTGCGGCGGACCTGGGCGTAGGGGAGGACGTCCAGGTCGCCGTGATCACCGGGGGCCGCGGGGCGGGCAAGTCGGCGGTGGCCGTGCAGGCCGCCCACGACCTGGCGCCCGACTTCCCCGACGGGCAGCTGTACGCGGCCGTGTCCGACCGGGGCGACACCGTGTCGGAGATCTCGGCCGTGCTGGAGCTGCTGCTGCACGCGCTCGGGTTCTCGGACCGGTCCATCCCCGACGACCTCGACGGCCGGGCCGCGCTGTACCGCAGCGCCATCGCCGACCGGCGGGTGCTGGTCCTGGTCGAGAACGTCGCCGACGAGTCGCAGATGCGGTGGCTGCTGCCCAGCACACCCACCTGCCGGCTCATCCTCACCAGCCGGGCGCGGATCGCCGCCCTGCCCGGCTGCAGCGTCTTCGAACTCGGCGCGTTGACCGTCCGGGAGGGCGTTGAGCTGCTGTCGACGGTCATCGGCGGGCACCGGGTCGCCGCCGAGCCCAGCGAGGCGATGGAACTGGTCGAACTGTGCGGCGGGCTGCCGCTGGCCCTGTACATCGTCGCCGCCCGGCTGACCGCCCGCCCGCACTGGACACTCGCCCAGATCACCGCGAGGCTCCGGGACGAGGAGGGCCGGCTGGACGAGCTGACCCACCAGGGACTCGCGGTGCTGCCGGTCCTGCGGTCCTCGTACGCCGGCCTGACCGACCAGGGCAGGCGTCTGCTGACCCGGCTGACCCTGATCGGCACCGAGGACTTCGCGGCCTGGACGGCCGGCCCGCTGCTGGACGTCGATGCGGAGGACGCCGCAGACGTCCTGGAATCCCTCGTGGACGCGCGGCTGGTGGACGTGGTGAGCGGCTCCGGCGCCGCCGCCCGGTACCGGCTGCACGGCCTGGCCCGGGTCTACGCGCGAGGACTGGCCCTCCATACCGAGTCGGCCGGCGAGCACGCCGCGGCCCTGGAGCGTCTCTGCGGCGCGTGGCTCCATCTGACTGACGAGGCGCGGCGAAGACAGTGGGGCGAGGACGGGATCCCGCTCGGCGACGCGGCCCGCTGGCCGCTGCCCAGGCCGCTGGCCGACGCCGTCCTCACCGAACCGCACAGCTGGTACGAGCAGGAGCGGACCGGTCTGCTGGCTGCCGTTGGACACGAACTGCGGGCCGTCGCGCCGGAGTACAGCTGGAACCTGGCCCTGGCGGTGGCGGCGCTGAGCGGTGCCCGGTGCCGCTTCGACGACTGGCGCACGAGCCACAACGACGCCCTCAGGACGGTCCGGCAGGCGGAGGACCGGCTGGGCGAGGCGGTGCTCCTGTACTCCCTGGGCACGCTGGACCTTCGCGAGCGGAACGTCGACCAGGCACTGGTCCGGCTCAACCTCGCCCTGCGCGTCTTCGAGCAGCAGGGCCAGGCCGCGTGGTGCCGGCTCACCCAGCAGGCGATCGGCGAGGCCGGTCAGCGGTGGGACGCGTGCGAGGTGGGCGGGGCGACGCCGATCCGCCAGGGCGGGAGCCGTCCGGGAGACCTGCGGCAGCCGGCCCCGGTCCGGGCAGGCGCCGTGCGGCAGTCGCCGCTGGACGTCTCACGCGGCACACCGGACGTCGCGGCCGTACGGCACCTGGCGCCTCCGCAGCCGGCGCGGCTGCGTGGCACCACATCGCTGCGCATCCCGAGGCCCCGCTCGGTCTCGTCCCGCCAGGACCTCGACTGACCGTAGCAGGACCCTCACCGTCCGCGGCCCGAGACGTATCGAATGACGTCCGCATCGTGCCTCCGCAGTCCCAGGCCGAGGCCGCTGTCCGCATGCCAGATTGGCCGGGGGATCCATCCCGGCCGACGAGTTCTCACAGAATGAGGAGCAGGACGTTGCTGGAAGTCGTCGACCTTGCCAAGCGGTACGGCGAGGTGCAGGCCCTCGCGGGCTTCGATCTGCGGGTGGCCGCCGGAGAGATCGTCGGTCTGGTCGGCCACAATGGCGCCGGCAAGAGCACCTTCATCGAGATCGTGTCCAGCCTGGTGCGCCCCGATTCCGGGACCGTGCTCATCGACGGCAAGGAGCCGTCGAAGGCGCGCGCGCAGGTCGGGGTCTGCCCGCAGCACATCGCGCTCTATCCACCCGTCACCGTGCGGGAGCACCTGCGGCTGTTCGGCGGACTCGCGGGGCTGCGACGTGGCCTGCTGCGGTCGACGATCGACGACCTGGCCGCGGCTCTGCACCTGACCGGGTTCCTCGACCGGCCGGTCGGGGTGCTCTCGGGCGGTCAGCAGCGCCGTACCCAGGCGGCCGTCGCCCTCATCCACCGGCCGTCGCTGCTGCTGCTCGACGAGCCGACGGCGGGTGCCGACCCGGACACCCGTCAGGCGCTGCTCGACGTGGTGAAGCAGCGGGCGGCCGACGGCGCCGCCGTCATCTACACCACGCACTACCTGACCGAGCTCGGCGAGCTGCAGGCGTCGATCGCGGTGGCCAAGAAGGGCCGGATCATCGCTCGCGGCAGCAGCGCCGAACTGCTCGACGGCCTGCCGGGCCAGGTGCGCGTCTCCTTCGGAGACGAGGAGGTGCAGCTGTCCACCACCGATCCGAGCGGCGCCCTCGTGGAGCTGCTCAAGGGCACGGACCGGCCCGTCGAGTCCGTCGAAGTGCACAACCCGACCCTCGACGACCTCTACCGGTCCCTGGCGGTGAACGATGACTGACTCCCTGCGCCGTGTCGGCATACTGGTCCGGCACAACACCGTCCTCAGGCTCCGCGACCCGGGCCAGCTGATCAGCTACATCGCCCTGCCGATGGTGCTGATGCTGGTGTTCAAGCCGCTGTACGTGCGGGCGCTGGACGGCGGGACGCTCCAGGCGGTCACCGGCCCCCTGGTGATGTTCTCGGTGTTCGCCCTGGCGATCGTCGGCAACTCCATCCTGGTCGAACGGGAGTGGCGCACCTGGGACCAGATGCGGTCGAGCAGGGCGGGCCGCACCGAGCTGCTGCTGGGCAAGACGGTGCCGGTGCTGATCATCCTGATATTCCAGCAGCTGGTGCTGCTCGTCTACGGCTGCCTGATCATCGGGCTGCCGGTCCCCGCGCACTTCGGCTACCTGGCCCTGGCCGTCTCGGTCTGGGGCTTCACACTGCTGGCCATCGGTGCGGCACTGGCGACGGTCGTGCGCAGCCGCGGTGACCTGGGGCTGGTGTCCGACCTGGGGGCGATGGCGGTCAGTTCGATCGGCGGCGCCCTCGCTCCGGTGAGCCTGATGCCGGGGTGGGCCCAGGCCATCGCCCCGCTGTCGCCGGGTTACTGGGCCCTCGACATGATGCGCGCCGCGATCGAGGGCGACCTCGGCGGCACGCTGCGACCCGCCCTGGTGTGTCTGGCGATCGGCCTCGCCGCCGGGACGTTCGCAACCTATCGCCTGGCCCGTGGATGGGGCCGCAGCCACCTGCTGTGACGGCGGGCGGCTGCATCGACACGTTCGAGATGCGACCGGGAGGTCAGCGTGACGGAGAACACGTACGAATCGGCGGTGGCGCTCGTCGGCATGTCCGGGCGCTTTCCGGGTGCGGCCGATGTCGCCGGGCTGTGGCGGAACCTGCTCCGGGGGGTTCCGGGCCTGCGGGCCGTCACCGACGGGGAACTGGCCGAGGCGGGCGTCGCTCCGGGCACGCTCGCCGATCCGCGCTACGTGCGGGTCGGCGGCTCCGTGGACGGGCTGGACCTGTTCGACGCGTCGGTGTTCGGCCTCAATCCGCGCGAGGCGGAGACGATGGAGCCGCAGCACCGGCTGTTCCTGGAGTGCGCGTGGGAGGCTCTGGAAGGGGCAGGCTACTCCCCCATGGCCCCCGCCGCGCAGGTCGGCGTGTTCGCCGGCTGCGGGTTCCCCGACTACATGCTGAACAACGTGGCCCATCTGGCCACGGAGCCGGGCGGCGGGTTGCTGCTGGCCGTCGGCAACGAGCGCGACTCGCTCGCCTCGCTGGTCTCGTACAAGCTGGGGCTGCGCGGCCCCAGCATGACGGTGCAGACCTTCTGCTCCACCTCCCTGGTCTCCGTGCACCTCGCCGCCCAGAGCCTGTTGACGTACGAGTGCGACCTGGCACTCGCCGGCGGCGCGTTCCTGCCGCTGCCGCAGCCGTCCGGCTACCTGTACGAGCAGGGCGGGATCCTGTCCCCGGACGGGCGGGTACGCAGCTTCGACGCGTCGGCGAACGGCACCGTCATGGGGGCGGGCGTCGGCGTGGTGGCGCTGAAGCGGATGGCGGACGCCGTCGAGGACGGTGATGTGATCCACGCCGTGATCCTCGGGTCGGCAGTGAACAACGACGGCCGGGAGCGCGTCGGTTACACGGCGCCGGGGGTCGACGGCCAAGCGTCGGTGATCGAGACCGCCCTGGCCGTCGCCGGTGTCGAGCCGGGTTCCATCGGGTACGTCGAGTGCCACGCCACCGGCACCCAGCTCGGGGACTCCATCGAACTGGCCGCGATGAACCGGGTGTTCGACGCCGAACAGGACTCGCCCTGTGTGCTGGGGTCGCTCAAGCCGAGCCTCGGGCACCTGGACCGGGCCTCGGGCGTGGCCGGGCTGATGCGGGCCGCGCTCTGCCTGCGGGAGGGGGTCCTGCCCGCCATGCCGGGGTTCGAGGCGCCCAACCCGGCGCTCGCGGCGGCCGGGAAGCGATTCGCGGTGCTGACCGAGGACCAGCCCTGGCCGGAGGGCCCGACGCCGCGCCGGGCCGGGGTCAGCTCGTTCGGGCTCGGCGGCACCAACGCGCACGTGGTGCTCGAGGAGGCGCCGGTGCGCCCGGTCCGCCCGGCGAGGCCCGGACCACACCTGCTGGCCTTCTCCGCCGCGACGCCGGAGGCGCTCGACGCCCTGACCGAGCGGCTCGCCCGGCACCTGGCGGAGCACCGTGCCGAGGACCTCGCGGACGTGGCCTTCACGCTCCAGGTCTCCCGCGGTCACTTCGCGCTGCGCCGGGCGGTGGTCTGTGACGGGTACGAGGACGGCGTGGCGGCGCTGCGCGACCCCGGCCGGTGGATCGACGCCGAGACGAGCCGCCGGGCGCCCGGGGTGCGGCTGACGGCCGGGGACGGCGTTCCCGAGGTGTGGTGGGACGAGCTGTCCCGCGCCGTCGCGGCGCTGCTCCCCCGGCCCGAGGGCCACCCCCGGGTGGCCCCCGGGTGGCCCGAGGGCCACCCGGGGGCCGCGGCCGGCCGGGACGGCGCTCTGGCGGCGCTCGCGGAGGGGCTGGAGCGGCTCGGGGTGCCCGTCCTGGGCGCCGCGGACTCCACCGTCGCCGAGGCTGTCGAGGTCGTCGTGGCGCCCGGACCGGGTGGGGCCGCCGACTGGCTGCTGACCGTGCTGGCCCGGGTCTGGCAGGCGGGGGCCCCGGTCGACTGGGCGGCGCAGCACGGGGGCCGCGGCCGCAGGGTCGAGCTGCCGACGTACCCGTTCCAGCGGCGACGCTACTGGGTGAAGGGCGAGGCGCCCCGGCCGGTGGAGCGCGAGCCGGAGGGGCGGGTGGACGATCCGAGCCGGTGGACGTACGTGCCGGGCTGGCGTCGCCGCCCGGTGCCGGTGGAGGACCTGGACGGGCGGCTGCGGGCGGCCGGGCCGTGGCTGGTGCTGGCCGCCGAGGCGCGTGCCGAGGCGCTGGTGAACCGGCTGGTGCTCGCCGGTGCCGAGGTCGTCGCGGTGCGGCCCGGGGAGGCGTACGGGCAGGACGACAACGGCGACTTCACGGTGCGGCCCGCCGAGCCGGACGATCTGGCCGAGGTGCTGGCCGCCCAGTTCGTCGCGCCCCGCACGGTCGTGCACGGGTTCAGCCTGGCCTCTCCGGAGGGGGCGGGCGCGGCGCACTTCGACGCGGAGCTGGACCGGGGGTTCCGCTCGGCGCTCGCCCTTGCGCGCGCGTTCGCGGAGGACCCGCACGCCGCGTCGGCCGAGCTGACGCTGCTCACCTCCGGCGCCGTGGGCGTGGTCGGGGCGGACCTGACCCATCCGGAGCATGCCGCGCTCGCCGCGCTCGCGCCGAGCCTGGCGCAGGAGAATCCGCTGCTGGCGTGCCGGCACGTGGACGTCGACTCCGTGGCGGGCGAGGAGGATGCCGAGCAGGTGCTGGCCGCCGTGCTGGCGCCGCACGAGGGGCCGGTCGCGGTTCGCGGCGCGGAGCTGTGGCTGCGGAACTACGAGCCGTGCCCGCTGCCGGTGCCCGGTCCGGAGGCACCGCTGTTCCGGCCGCGGGACACGGTGCTCGTCACGGGCGGCCTGGGCGACGTCGGCCTGCTGCTGGCGCGGCGGCTGGCGAGCGCCTACGGCTGCCGTCTGGTCCTCACGGCCCGTACGGAGCTGCCGCCGCGCGACGAGTGGCGGGCGTACCTCGACGGCGCGGCGGAGGGCGACCGGACGGCCCGGCACATCCGGAGCGTGCTGGACCTGGAGGAGCGCGGTGCCGAGGTGCTGGCGCTGTCCGCCGACGTCGCCGACGAGGAGCGGATGCGCGAGGTGGTCCGGGCCGCGGTGGAGTCCTTCGGCGGGATCGACGCGGTGGTCCATGGGGCCGGCGTCCAGAACCCGGACTTCTTCGACCTGGCGCACCTGTCGGACCGTGCGGTGTGCGACGCCCACTTCCGGGCCAAGGTGCACGGCTTCCATGTGCTGCAGTCCGTGCTCGGCGAGCAGGCGGCCGGCCGACGGGTGACCCTGTCGTCGCTGGCCACCGTGCTCGGCGGCATCGCCCTCGGCCCGTACGCGGCCGCCAACGCCGCCCTGGATGCGTACGCGCGTGCGGCGCGGCTGGGCGGGGCGGGCCGCTGGACGACGGTGGACTGGGACACCTGGGCCGTATCGGAGGAGCGGGTCGAGGGGCACGGACCGGCCGTGCGCGCGTACGAGATGACTCCCGCCGAGGGCCTCGACGTGTTCGAGCGGATCCTCGGCCAGGCGGGTCGGGCGGCCCACGTGGTGGTGTCCACCGGGCCCGTGGAGCCGCGGCTGCGGCAGTGGGTCACCGGTGATCCGGCGGCGTCCGGGGAGGCGGAGGAGGCGGGTGAGCGTCATCCGCGTCCTGCGCTGGCGACTCCGTACGAGGAGCCGGAGGCCGGTCTCGAGGAGACCGTCGCGGGCATCTGGGCGGACACGCTGGGGCTGGAGCGGGTCGGCGCGCTCGACAACTTCTTCGAGCTGGGCGGTCATTCGCTGATCGCGATCCAGGTCGTCACCCGGATGCGTACGGCTCTGTCGGCGTCGATCCCGGTGACGGCGCTGGTGGACTGCCCGACGGTGCGGGAGATCGCGGCGCTGGCCGCCCGGTCCCGCGACTGACCCCGCGCGGAGGGGCTCCGCGTACACGAAGGTGCCCGCCGGCCAGGAGGCCGGCGGGCACCTTCGTCGTGTGGTGAGGGCCGTTCGATAGCGGAAGGAGAGCGGTCATGCGGTGGCCATCATTCCGCTGTCGCCGGGGCAGTGGCGCTGCCCCGGCGACGGGGGTGGGTCAGATCCAGGCGCTGAGGGCGTCGGCGAGGTGCCGGTGGGTCAGCTCCGGGCGCTCCAGCATCACGAAGTGCCCGCCGGTCAGGACGTGGGAGGTGAAGCCGCCCACGGTCTGGTCGCGCCAGCCCCGCATGGCGGCAGGGTCGGCCCTGGGGTCGTGGGTGCCGGCGAGCGTGGTGACCGGGAGGTCCAGCGGCGGCTCCTCCCGGTGCCGGTACGTCTCCTTGACGGAGAAGTCGGCCCGGAAGGGCGGGAGGATCATCTGCAGGACCGCCGGGTCCGCCAGCAGCCACTCGGGCGTGCCGCCCAGCCGGCGCAGGAGGCCGACCACCTCGTCGTCGGTCATCCCGGCGACGGGCGGGTCGCCGTGCTCGTCCGGGAGCTGGGGGGCGGGGCAGCCGGAGACGAAGAAGTGCTCAGGCATCGGTCCGCCGCGGCGGCGGATCTCGCGCAGCAGCTCGAAGCCGACCAGGCCGCCGAGGCTGTGCCCGTACACGGCGTACGGGCCCAGCGCGGTGGCCAGGACGACGTCCGCCAGCTCGGCGACGAGGGGCTCCATGCGGTCGAACGGGGTCTCCCGCAGCCGGGTCTCCCGTCCGGGCGGCTGGAGGGGGCAGATGGCGACCCGGCCGAGCCGTCCGTTCCACGCCCGATAGGCCGACGCGGAGCCGCCCGCGTGCGGCAGGCAGAACAGCCGCAGCGGTCCGTCCGGGACGGTGAAGGGGAGCCAGCGGCTCACCAGGGAGGCGTCGGCGACGGTGGTCACCCGGTCACCTCCAGCGTGACGTAGCCCGGCGGCTCCTGGAGGGCGTCGAGGTCGGCGGCGAGGACGACGTGGCTGCCTTCGCGGGAGATCTCGCGGAATCCGCTGAACGCGTAGGTGATCTGCATCATCCGGTTGCGTCCGGTCTCCACGAAGTCGGCGCGGAGTCCGGCGCCCGCCTCGCTCGCCAGCCGCATGACGTGGTTGAGCAGCACCATGCCGACGCCCCGGGACATGACCCGGCACGACATGAGCAGCATGTTCAGGCGCCAGTCGGGGATGCCCTTCTCGACCAGCGCCAGCCCGATCTTGCCGTAGCTGCCGAACCGGTCGGTCAGGGAGGCGACCAGCAGCAGGTGGTCCGGGGAGTCGCGCAGCGCGTCCAGCTCGTCGTACGAGTAGGTCCGGCCGGTGGAGTTGAGCTGGTTGGTGCGGACCGTGAGCTCCTCGGCCCGCTGGAGGTCCTCGCGCTGGGCCGGGGCGATGGTGAAGGTCATGCCCAGGCTGGCGAGGAACTCGTCGTTGGTCCCGGTGAACTCCTGCTCCAGGTTCTCCCGGGCCAGCTGGCTCTGGTACATGCCCCGCCGCTGGGCCGACTCGTCGGTGACGAACCGGGGCGTGAACGCGACGCCGGTCAGCACCTCGTCGATGTCCAGCGCGTCGACGCAGGTGACCTCGGGCACCGCGAAGGCGACCTCGGCCCGCTCGAACTCCTGGTCGTCGACGAAGGCGAACGCGTCCAGGCCCAGGTTGAGCCGGGTCGCGATGTGCTTGATCGACTCGGACTTGGGGTTCCAGTTGATCTGCGGGCACAGGAACAGGTCGTTCAGGCTCAGTTCCCGCAGTTTCGCCATGGCCGCGTCGTGGTCGTTCTTGCTCGCGACGGAGTGCAGGACGCCCATGGCGTCCAGCCGCCGCAGGTGGGCGACGGCCGCCGGGCGCACGGTGACCTCGGCGTCCTCCAGCAGGACGCCGTCCCACAGGGTGTTGTCCAGGTCCCATACGACGCACTTGATCCGGCCCTGCGCCGGCTTGGCGGGCAGGGTGTCCACCCCGTCCCGGGTGGTCCCGGTCATCGTCCCCCCTCGCGGTGTGCCTCGGCGGCGATCGTGATCCGCTGGATCTCGTTGCTGCCCTCGATGATTTCCATGACCTTCGCGTCGCGGTAGTACCGCGCCACCGGGTAGTCGGGGCTGCATCCGTTGGCGCCGTGGACCTGCACCGCCTCGGATGCGTGCCGTACCGCGGCGGTGGACGCGAAGTACTTGGCGATCCAGGTCGCCATGAGCGTCGCCGAGTCGCCGGTGTCCTTCAGCCGGCCGGCCTCGGCGACCAGCAGTCGGGCTGCCCGCGCGTCGGTGACCATGTCGGACAGCTTCGCCTGGATCAGCGGGAGTTCTGAGATCGGGCTCCCGCCGACCGTGCGCCGGGCGGCGTAGGAGGCGGACGCGTCCAGGCACGCCTGGATGATGCCGACCGATCCCGCGGCGACGCTGTAGCGGCCCAGGTCGAGGGTGCCGGTGAGGACCATGCCGGCGGTGAAGCCGCTCGGTCCGAGGAGTGCGTCCGGGCCGAGCCGCACGTCGGTGAGGGCCACCTCGGCGAGCATGGAGGCGCGGGTGCCGAGCATGTCGTCGAGGGGACGGACAGTGACACCGTGGGTGTCCTTGGGCACCAGGAACGCGCCGATGCTGGTCTCGGTCCGGGCGAACACCAGGAAGAGGTCCGCCCGCTGCCCGTTCGTCGTCCACTTCTTGACGCCGTTGAGCACCCAGCCGTTCCCCTTGGGCACGGCCGTCGTGGTGATCCCGGCCGCGTCGCTGCCGGCCCCGGGCTCGGAGAGGCAGAAGGCTCCCAGCACGCTGCCGTTCGCCAGCGAGGGTCCCCAGCGTTCGCGCTGTTCGGCGGTGCCCCAGCGCTGGAGGGTCCAGGCGAGCATGGTGTGGACGGTGAGCAGGCTGCGCACGGAGGAACAGCCCCGCCCGACCTCCTCGTGGATCTCGCCGAGGGTCACCATGTCCAGCCCCGCGCCGCCCATCTCGGGGGAAAGGAAGGGCGCCCAGAGGCCGGCGGCGCCGATGCGCTCCAGGAGTTCCTCCGGGATCGCCCCCTGCCGGTCGTACGCGTCGGCGTGCGGCAGGACGTGCTCGTCCACGAAGGCGCGGGCGAAGGCCCGGTCCGGTACGACGGCGGCCTCGCGCCGCCTCTGCGTGTCGTTCGTCATGCGGCGCCTACGCGGCGGCGGCGCGCTGGCGGTCGACCAGGACCGTCATCGCCTCGGCGGTGCGGAAGTTGTCGATGCGCAGCTCGTCGGTGGGGACGGTGATGCCGAAGGTCCTCTCCACGAACATGACGAGCTCCATCGCGAACAGCGAGTTCACGAAGCCCAGCGAGAAGATGTCCTCGGTCGCGGTGATCTCGGCCTGGGGGAAGCGGCCCTTGACGAAGGTCAGGATCTGGCCGGTGGTGTCGGACATGTCTGTCTCTCCTCAGCTTGCGTAGGTGTAGAAGCCGCGGCCGGTCTTGCGGCCGTGCAGTCCTGCGTCGGTCATCTGCTTGAGCAGGGGGCAGGGGCGGTACTTGCTGTCGGCGTAGTGCTCGTAAAGCACCTCGACGCTGTACAGGATGGTGTCGACCCCGATCAGGTCGGCGGTCTCCAGCGGTCCCATGGGGTGGCCGAAGCAGCCGCGGAACACCTCGTCGACCGACTCGGCGGTGGCCACGCCCTCGTACACGAGGTAGGCGGCCTCGTTGACGGTCAGCATCAGGACCCGGTTGGAGACGAAGCCGGACGAATCCTTGACGTCGACGCCCTTCTTGCCCATGCCGGTGAGCAGGGCACGGGTTCGCTCGACCGTCTCGGCGGAGGTGTGGAAGCCGGGGATCAGCTCCACGACCGGCTTGGCCGGGACGGGGTTCATGAAGTGGACGCCGACCACGCGCTCCGGGCGGCCGTACAGTGACCCGACCTTGGTGATCGGGATCGCCGAGGTGTTGACGATCACGACGGCGTCCGGGGAGAGGACCTCGTCCAGCTCCTTGTGGACCTCGCGCTTGACGTCCCAGTTCTCGGTGACGTTCTCGATGACGAGTTCCGCGTCGGCCAGCGCCTTCACGCCGACCTCGGTGGTGATCTTCGCCATGATGGCGTCGGCGTCCAACGCCGGGCCGCCCATGAGCCGGCTCATCCGGGCATTGCGGGTAATGGCGTCCCTGGCCTCGGACAGGATCCGCTCGTCCTTGTCGACCAGGACGACGTCGTATCCGTACTGGGCGAGGTTCTGGGCGACTCCGACGCCCATGACGCCGGCACCGACTACGCCGATGACAGTCATGACTTGCTCCGTTCTTGTATTGCGTTCGATGGCCGGTGTGCGGTCAGCGCTTGCGGCGGCGGGCCGCCACCTCAAGCCCGGTCCTGCGCCGTTCCGCCTGGTTGCGGGTGGTCTCCCGGTCCTGGGCCGACGCAGGGCCGGCGGCTGGGGCATCGACGACCTTGGCGAGGGCGGCGACGGTCGGGGCTTCGAAGAGGATGTGCGGGGGCAGCTCCGCGTCGGGGAACGCCCGGCGCAACGCGGCGAGGACCGAGATGCCGAGCAGTGAACTGCCGCCCAGCTCGAAGAAGTTGTCGATGACGCCGACACGGTCCAGGCGGAGCGCCTCGCCCCAGATCCCGGCGATGGTCTCCTCGACCGCCCCGGAAGGCTCCTGATACAGCGTCACCAGTTCTGGACGAGGGTGCCGTGAGCCGGTGCCGGTCACTTCCTCGGAGGTGACCGTGGCCACGGTGAAGCGGGTGCTGAACCGCACCACGGTCGGGAAGTCCTGGGTCGAGACGACGACCCGGGACTCTCCGGACCCGAGCGCCCTGACCAGCGAGCGCCAGCCCTCGTCGAAGGTGATGCCGAAGTGGGCGCGGTGGTTACGGAAGAAGGTCTGCAGGGACTCGTCGTAGCCGGCGAGGCCGTTGTCCCAGGCGTTCCACGTCCACTCGCCCCAGTCGACGGAGAGCACGCGTCGTCCGTCGGCCGCGAGGGAGTTCGCGAAGGCGTCGAGGTACGCGTTGCCCGCGCAGTAGTCGACCTGACCGGGGCCGCCGCCGGTGGCGGAGGTGATGGACGAGAAGAGGACCAGGAAGTCGAGGTGCAGTTCGTCGGGCCGTCCGATCCGCAGGGCCTCGGCGATCGACCGGCATCCGGCGATCTTCGAGGCGAGGACGGCTTCTCCGTCGCCGGGCCGCTTGAACTGCATGAGCCCGGTGCCGGGCACGCCGGCCGTGTGCAGCAGGCCGTGCAGCGCGCCGAACCTCTCGACGGCCAGGTCGACGGCCCTGCGCACGGCCGCCTGGTCGGCGACGTCACCGGTGACGATCTCCACTTCGGCGCCGTGCGCGAGGAGCCGGAGGACCTCGGTCACCCGCCTGCGAGTGGTGTCGTCGGCGGCCTCGGTGCCCGCGGCGACGGCTTCCCACCGGTCGCGCGGCGGCAGGCCGGTGCGTCCGAACAGCACGAGCTTGGCGCGGTGTTCGCGGGCCAGGTGGTCGGCCATGCCGAGGCCGATGCCGCCGAGGCCGCCGGTGATCAAGTAGACGCCGGCGTCGCGCGGAGCCGCGGTGCCCTCCGCCGCCGTGTCGGCGGCGGGCAGCGGCTCGTACGCGCACAGCCAGCGGCGGTTGCCGCGGAGGGCGACGGTGGCGGCGGCGCGCGGTCGGCGCAGTTCGGCGACGAGGGCGGTGGTCGTGGTGGCCGGGTCGGTGTCGATCAGCCGCGTGGTGACCGTGGGGTACTCCAGCGGGATGACCAGGGCAGGGCCGGTGACGGTGGCGGTGGCCGGGCGGGCCTCGGCGCCGCCCAGCACCTGCTGGGTGCCGGTGGCCACGATGTCCAGGGCCCAGTCGTCCAGGCCGAGTTCACCGGCGGACCGGGCGAGGGCGATCAGGGTGTCCAGGCCCAGGTTCAGGGTCCGGGCGTCGGTGTCGTCGGCCTCCTCGTCGAGCGTCCACAGGTGGACCACCCGCTCCAGGCGGTGTCCGGCACTCCGCAGGGCGCGAAGCACGGTGAGCATGTCCTCGTCGCTGCCGGGACGGACCGTCCAGCCGTCCGCGGTCCTGCCGTGGGCGTCGCCTGGGCGGACCACGGTGACGGTGGCGCCGGCCGGTTCCACGGCGCGGCGCAGCTCGTCGAGGACCCGGTCGGCGGTGCCCTCCCGAGCGTAGACCAGCCAGTGCGCGGGCTGGTTCCCGTCGGCCGCCGTCGGGGCGGTCTGGCGCCAGACGGGCAGGTAGAGCCACTCCTCCTCGGGCTGCCGGGGGACGCGGCCGATGTCGTCCATGGACATCGGCTCGGCCGGGACTGCCGTGGCCGGGACGCCCCGGGCGGACGGCCTGGACGGCTCGATCCAGTAGCGCTGGCGCTGGAAGGGGTAGGTAGGGAGCGGGATCCGGCCGGGGGCGCGGCCGGTGGCAGGGGCCGCCGCGCCGGTGCCGCGGCCGTGGTGGGCGGCCCAGTCGACGTCGACGCCGAGCAGCCACAGCCGGGCGAGGCAGTCGGTGAGGACGGCGTCGGCGGGCCGCTGGTCGCCCGCGGCCGGCAGGGTCGCCGTGATCATCGGCCAGCGCTCGGGCGGGCAGTCGGCGGCGCGCATCAGCGCGCCCAGGGACGGTCCGGGGCCGATCTCGACGACGGCCAGCTCGGGGTCGGCGATCAGAGCCGCGGCGCCCGCGGCGAACTGCACCGTGCCGCACATGTGGCGGGCCCAGTAACCCGGGTCGCGGACCAGGTCGGCATCGGCGAGGCCGCCGGTGACGTTGGAGTAGTAGGGCAGTTCCGGCGCGTGGAGGGTGACGTTCGCCTCGACCCAGGCGGTGAGTTCGGCGGTGAGGCCGCCGAGCATCCGGGAGTGGAAGGCGTGGGTGGTCTGCAGAGGCCGGTACGGGACCTCGGCCTTGCGCAGTTCCTCGGCGAGCAGCGCCATGTCGGCGTCGGGTCCGGCGACGACGACCGTGTCGGGGCCGTTGACCGCGGCGATGTCCAGGCCACGCCGCTCGATCCGGAAGCGCCGTCGCAGGGCGTCGGCGGAGAGCGGGACAGCGGCCATCGTGCCGCGTTCGGCCCCGGCGATCAACCGGGCGCGGTGCACGACGAGCGCGATGGCGTCGTCGAGGGAGAGCACGCCGGCCAGGCAGGCGGCCACGTACTCGCCCAGGCTGTAGCCGAGCATCGCCTGCGGGCGCACGCCCCAGGCCATCAGGGTGCGGGCGAGCGCGTAGTCGACGGCGAACATCAGCGGCTGCGCGAGTTCGGTGCGTTCCATCGCCGCGGCGCGCGCGTCGGTGGCGGCCGCCCGGCCGAGGAGGACCGCGAGGTCCTGGGCGCCGCCGCGAGCGCCGGTGAGCAGGTCGGCGACGTCCTCGTCGGGCAGGGCCGCGGAGATCCGGTCCAGGCAGGCGTCGAGGGCGTGGGCGAACTCCGGCTCGCGGCGGTACAGCTCGCCGACCAGGCCCGGGTACTGCTCGCCGACTCCGGCGAAGAGGAAGGCCACGGGCCTGCCCTGGGCGGCGTCGGTGCGCGCGGCGAGAGGTGCGGCGCCGTCGGCGCCGGTGAGGACCGGGACGGCCTCACCGACGGAGGTGACCACGGCGGCGCGCCGGTGCTCGAAGGTCTTGCGCCCCACCTGGAGGGTGAACGCCGTGTCGTCGAGCCGGGTCTCCGGCCTGGACCGCAGGTGCTCGCCGAGGCGGCGGACGGCTTCGTCGACGGCGGCCGTGGTGCGCGCGGAGACCGGCAGCACCTGGTAGCGGCGGGTGGTCGCCGGATCGGAGAGGGGCGTCCCGGTCCGGACCGGGGGTTCCTCGACCACCACATGGACATTGGTGCCGCCCATGCCGAGGGAGTTGAGGCCGGCGATCCGGGGGCGCCCCTCCCCCGCGTCCCAGCGGGTCAGCCCGGCGTTGACGTAGAAGGGGCTGTTCTCGAAGTCGATCTCCGGGTTGGGGCTGGTGTAGTGCAGGGTCGCCGGGATGACGCCTTCACGGACGGCCAAGGACGCCTTGATGAGGCCGGCGGTGCCGGCGGCGCGGTCCAGGTGGCCGATGTTGGTCTTCACCGAGCCGATGGCGCAGTACTGGCGGGTGTCGGTGGGGCCGAAGGCGCGGGTCAGGGCGGCCACCTCGATGGGGTCCCCGAGTTCGGTGGCTGTGCCGTGCGCCTCGACGTACCCGATGTCCTCGGCGGTGACGCGGGCGTCCGCCATGGCGTCGGCGATCACCTGGGCCTGGCCGACGACGCTGGGTGCGGTGTAACCGACCTTCAGGGCACCGTCGTTGTTCATCGCGGAGCCGCGGATGACGGACCAGACGTGGTCGCCGTCGCGGAGCGCGTCGGAGAGCCGCTTGAGGACGACGACGGTGGCGCCGTCGCCGAACATGCTGCCCTGGGCCTTGGCGTCGAAGGTGCGTACGTGGCCGTCGACCGACTCCTGTCCGCCGGTGGTGTACCGGTGCCCGACCCGGTCCGGGACGCGGATGGAGACGCCGCCGGCGAGCGCCATCTCGCAGTCGCCCGCGCGCAGGGCGCGGACCGCCGTGTGGACGGCGACGAGCGAGGTGGAGCAGAAGGTCTGGACGGCGACGCTCGGGCCGCGCAGGTCGAACAGGTAGGAGACCGAGGTCGTCAGGGCGTCCTTGTCGTTGCCCATGATGATCTCGTACGTGCTGACGTCCTGGTCGCCCGCCAGCCGGTCGGTCATCCCGAGCAGGTAGGTGCTGATGTTGGAGCCGCCGAACACGCCGACCCGGCCGCGGTGTTCGGGACGGCAGTAGCCGGACTGCTCCAGCGCCTCCCAGCAGGTCTCCAGGAAGAGGCGCTGCTGGGGGTCGGTGAGCGCGGCCATCCGGGGGCTGAGTCCGAAGAAGCCCGCGTCGAAGCCGGCGATGTCGTCGAGGACCGGGCGGGCCGGGACGTAGGACGGGTCGTGGACCACTGCGGGGTCGACTCCGGCCTCGATCAGCTCCTCCGGCGAGAAGAAGGTGATCGACTCGACGCCGTCGCACAGGTTGTGCCAGAACTGGCCGACGTCCGCGGCGCCGGGGAAGCGGCCCGCCATGCCGACGACGGCGATGTGCCGGTCCAGGTCCTGCTCAGGCTCCCCGGCCGTGGCAGGGACGGGACGGGACGGTTCGGTCCGGTGCGCGGGGTGAGCGGCCGCGGCGGGCGCCGCCGGGGTGCTGGTCGCGGCGGCGCCTTGCTCGTCGAGGGCGGCGCCGAGCGCGTGGACGGTGGGCGCGGCGAAGAGCGTGACCGTCGGGATCACGATGCCGAAGCGCTGCTTGACCAGGTTGAGCATCTGCAGCGCGAGCAGGGAGTTGCCCTGGAGGTCGAAGAAGTTGTCGCGGACGCCGATCGGTTCGACGCCGAGGACGTCCGACCACAGACCGGCGAGGACGCGTTCGGTGGGGGTGAGCGGCGGGACGTACGGCTGCGGCAGGTCGGGGCGCTCGTACCGGGTCCCGGTGGTCGCGGCCGGTGTGGTTCCGGCGCCGCCGGGCACGGGGAGCCGGTCGGCGAGTCCGCCGGCGGCGACGATCACGGCGGGGCGGGCCAGGTCGAGCAACGCGTCGAAGGCGCCGAGCGCTTCGGGGTCGCTCATGGAGTGGCTGATCATCGTCGCGCCGACCTGGCCGTCGAGCCGGTCCAGGGTGCAGGCCCAGGTGTCCCAGCTCGCGGCGGTCCAGCGGGTGGTGCCCGTCCGGCCGTGGGCGAGCGCGGTGAGGGCCGCGTTCGCCCCGGCGTAGCTGCCGAAGGCGAGGCCGCCGAGGAGGGCCGAGGTGGACGAGAAGAGCACGCAGTGGGCGGGGCGCTGTGCGGCGGGGAGGGCGGAGACGACCGCGTCGAGGACGCGGGCGCCGTCGACCTTGGCGCCGAAGTGCCGGGCCACGGCGGCATCGTCCAAGTCCTGCAGGGGCCGGAAGGTGTCCGGGGTCGACTCGGCCGCGGCGTGCACCACGCCGTCGATGCGTCCGGCGTCGAAGAGGGCACGCATCGCCGCCTCGTCGGTGACGTCCACACGCGGGGTACGGATCTCGGCACCCAGCTCGCGCAGGCGCCGCACGGCGGCGGCGCGTGGGTGGTCCGGGTCGTCGGGGACGCCGTTGCGGCTGGTCAGGATCAGGGTGGTGGCGCCGCGACGGACCAGGTGCTTGGCCAGGGTGATGCCGACCTCGCCGAGGCCGCCGGTGACGAGCCAGGTGCTGCCCTCGCACACGGTCGGGCCGGACCGGGCGTCGACGGCGGCCTGGCCGGCCTCGGCGGGGGCGTAGGCGGGGACGTGCCAGCGGCCATCGCGGTGGGCGGCGGTGACGGTGCCGGTGGGGTGGCGCAGGAGGGCGGCGAGGGACTCGGCGGCTTCGGTGACTCCGGAGCCCGGGGCGAGGTCGGCGTTGCCGCTGTCGAGGTTCAGGTACTCCTGGTTGGCGACCACGGGCAGTACGGCGACGGCGGCCTGGGCCGGGTCGACGCGTTCGCCGTCGGCGACGCCCTGGCCTCCGCGGGTGACCACGACGACCCGAGTGTTGCCGGTGCCATCGGCGCCCAGGGCGGCGAGGGTGCGGGACACCGGGAGCACTCCGGCGGAGGCGTCGGCCGATTCGGCGGAGTCGAGGGCCGCCAGGTGGACGACGGTGCGGCCGTCGGCGGGGAGGTCCTCGCCGGGGCGTACGACGGTCACCTCCGTGCCGTCGCGGCGCAGCAGGGCGGCGAGGGCGTCCGCGGTGCCTCCGGAGTCCGCGACCAGCACGTGGCGCCCGTCGGCCGGGGCCGTGCCGGTGTGCTCCGAGGGTCCGGCGGGGCGCCACCGCTGGGTGAGCAGCTGGACGTGGGGTTCGGGCGCGCTGGTCTCGGCGGGCTGCGCGACAGTAGTCCCGGTCCCGCCCGCGGGCGCGTCGATCCAGTACCGCTCGCGCTGGAACGGGTAGAGCGGCAGCTCGGTCCGGCGCGGCTCTCGGCCGTCCTGGTAGCCCTTCCAGTCGACGGACACCCCGGCCAGCCACAGTCTGCCGACGGCCTCGGCCAGCACAGTGCCGGCGGGCCGCGGGTCGCCCTCGGCGGGCAGGGCAGGCACGATGAGGGGCCAGCGGTCGGGGGTGCACGCGGCGTGGCCGCGGACCAGGGCGCCCAGGGACGGACCGGGGCCGATCTCCAGCAGGGCGGTCTCGGTTCGGGCGAGCAGGGTGGCGACGGCGTTGTCGAACCGGACGGGGCCGCACATGTGCTCGGCCCAGTACGCCGGGTCGATGGCCTGCGCGTCGGTGATCAGCTCGCCGGTGACGTTGGAGATGTAGGGGACGGCCGGCGGGCGGAGGGTGACGTGGGTCGCGATCCATTCCGTGAGTTCGGTCCGAATCGGCTCCAGCATCCGCGAGTGGAAGGCGTGGGTCGTGGCAAGCGGCCTGCACGGGACGGAGTCCTCGGCCAGGGCCCGCCGGAACGCGTCGAGTGCCTCGGGCTCACCGGAGACGACGGTGACCTGGGGGCCGTTGACGGCGGCGACGTCCAGGCCGTCGAGACCGGTCCGGTCGATCCGGGCGCGGACCTCATCGGCGGAGAGCGGCACGGCCGCCATCGCCCCGGCGGGCAGGGCGTGGATGAGCCGGGCCCGGTGGGCGACGAGCGCGAGGGCGTCCTCGACGGAGAGCACGCCGGCCAGGCAGGCGGCGACGTACTCGCCGAGGCTGTAGCCGACCATGACGGACGGTTCGACGCCCCAGGAGCGGACGAGCTGGGCGAGGGCGTACTCGACGGCGAAGAGGGCGGGCTGGAGCCGGTCGGTGGCGTCGTCCCCGTCGCCTTCGGGCGCGCCGGTGCGGCCGAGTAGCCGGCCGAGGTCGGTGCCGCCCGGCACGGTGTCGCGGGGGCGGAGCAGGGTGGTGAGCGGGTCGGCGCCGGTCTTCTCCACGAGCAGGGCGCGGCAGTGGTCGAGTACGGAGCGGAACACGGGCTCCGTCTCGTACAGGTCGGCGGCCATGCCCGGGTACTGCTCGCCGGTGCCCGCGATGAGGAAGCCGACGGGCCGGTCCGTCTGGCCGTCCGCGCGGGAGAGGACGTCGCCTTCGCGCAGGCGGGCGGCGGCCTCCTCGACGGTTCCGGCGACGAGCACCCGCCGGTGGCCGAAGACGCCGCGTCCGCTCTGCAGGGTGTGCGCCACGTCGGACAGCGCTCTTCCGGACTCCTCCAGGTGTCCGGCCAGCGCCTGGGTGACCGCGTCCGCCGCCTCGGCGGAGCGGCCCGACCAGACGAGCAGTTCGGTGCTGCGCGGTGCGGCGGGCGCGGAGGCCGGCAGGGGTGCCTCTTCGAGGACGACGTGGGCGTTGGTGCCGCCGATGCCGAAGGCGCTGACGCCGGCCCGGCGGGGCGTGGAGCCGCGCGGCCACGAGCGGGGTTCGGTGACGACCGTGAGCCGGGCGCCGCCCGCGGCGAGCTGGGGGTTGGGCGTGGTGAAGTTGCGGGTCGGGGGGATCTCGCCGTGGTGCAGGGCGAGCGCGGCCTTGATGAGGCCGGTGACCCCGGCGGCACGGTCGAGATGGCCCACGTTGGTCTTCACCGAGCCGACGAGGAGCTGCTCGCCGTCGAACACCTGCTGGAGGGCGGCGATTTCGGCGGCGTCGCCGAGGGCGGTCCCGGTGCCGTGGGCCTCGACGTATTCGATGTCGGCGGGGGTGAACCCGGCGGCGGCCAGGGCCTCGGCGATGACGGCGGCCTGGCCCTCCACGCCGGGGGCGGTGAAGCCGACCTTCCGGCCGCCGTCGTTGTTGACGGCCCAGCCGCGGAGCACGGCGTAGACGCGGTCGCCGTCGGCGAGCGCGTCCTCCAGACGGCGCAGGGCCACCACGCCGACGCCGCTGCCCAGCGGGGCGCCCAGGCCCGAGGCGTCGAAGGCCCGGCACTCGCCGTCCGGCGGAGTGATGCCGCCCTGCTGGTACAGGTAGCCGACACGGTGCGGTACGCCGAGCGCGACGCCGCCCGCCAAGGCCATGTCGCACTCGAGATTCGCCAGACTGGTCGCGGCCGCGCAGACCGCGACGAGCGAGGTCGAGCAGTAACTCTGGACGCCGTACGCGGGTCCGGTCAGGCCCAGGGTGTGGGCGACCCGCAGCGGCAGCGAGTCCTTGTCGTTGGCGAGGCCGACGGCGAACTCTCCGACCTCGCCGGCGACTCCGGCGGGCAGCAGGTTGTTGATCAGGTACGAGCTCAGTCCGGCGCCGCCGAAAACGCCGATCGTGCCGTCGAAGCGGGCCGGGTCGCAGCCGGCGTCCTCCAGGGCGTGCCAGCTGTGTTCGAGGAACAGCCGGTGCTGCGGGTCGAGGATCTGGGCTTCCTTCGGGTTGATCCCGAAGAAGCCCGCGTCGAACCGGTCGAAGCCGTCGATGACCGCTCCCGCCTTGACGTAGGCGGGGTCGGCGAGCTGGTCCTCGGGGACCCCGGCGGCGCGGAGTTCCTCGTCGGTGAACCGGGTGATGCCCGAGCGTCCGGCGCGGATCTCGGCCCACAGGGCGGCGACGTCCGCGGCGCCCGGGAACCGGCCCGCCACTCCGACCAGCGCGATGTCCGTGTCGGAGACGTCGGCGGGGATGTGCTCAGTCACTTCTGTCCTCACTTCCGCGTTCCGGAAACCTTCGCGCCGCGGGCACGGCGTCGCTCACCTCGGGCCGAACCGGCCGCCCGTCCGGCGCCGCGCTCGGCCGGGCCGCCCGTGTCGGGCCCGGCGAGTGCTGCCGCGAACTCGGCGACCGTGGGGTGCTGGAAGAGCACCGCGGGTGCGATCCGCCGTTCGAGTCGCTTCTCGATCGCCGCCACCATGGCCATGCCGACCAGCGAGTTGCCGCCGAGTTCGAAGAAGGGATCGTGGACGCCGATCCGGTCGATGCCCAGGTAGGCGCCCCAGGTGTCGGCGATGACGGTCTCGAGCTCGGTGCGGGGTGCCGCGTAGTCGGTGCGCAGCGCGGGGCGGGGGAACCGCTCGCCGTCCGATGCGCCGGGCACCGGGGCGAACAGCTCGGACAGGTCGGTGCCGGCGGCCCATTCCCGCAGCCCCTCGGTCAGCTCCTGGCGGACCGCGAGCACGGTTCCCCGGGTCCCGGCGACCAACCGGTCCAGTAGGGCGCAGCCGTCCTCGTCCGTGAAGCCGTACGTCGTGCGGTAGGCGGCGACGCGTTCGGCGAGGGCGCCGCCGAGCGCGGTGCTCTGCCAGTCGTCGTGCTGCCAGGGGCCCCAGGCGACGGTGAGCACGCGGGTGGTGGGGGCGGCGTCGGCGAGGGCGCTGCCGTAGGCGTTCAGGACGGTGTTCGCCGCGCAGTAGTCGCCTTCGCCTATGCCGCCGAACACGGTGATCGCCGAGGAGTACAGCACGAGGAGTTCGGGCCGGAGGTCCTCCGGGGTGCCGGGGCCGACGAGTTCGGCGAGCGGGCCCATGGCCAGGAGCTTGGGCGCGAGTACCCGGGCGGTGTCCTCGACCGTACGGCGCTGGGTCATGCCCCCGGCGGGGACGCCCGCCGCGTGGACGACGCCGGTCAGCGCGCCGAAGTGCTCCCGGCAGGCGCGCAGGGCGCCGCGCAGCCGGTCGGGGTCGCCGACGTCGGCGCTGAGGAGGAGCACCTCGGCGCCCTGGGCCTCCAGCGCGCGCACGTCGGCCAGACTCTGTGCGGCCCGGCCGTCGGGTTCGGCGGCGGCCGCCCGGCGCAGGTCGGTCCGGCCCACCAGGGCGAGGCGGCGCACTCCGGCGCGGACGAGGTGGCGGGCGAGGCTCATGCCCAGGCCGCGGGTGCCACCGGTGATGAGGTAAGTGCCGTCGGGGCGCCACGGGGTGTCGCCCTCGGCCCGGGGTTCGGGGGCGACCGGGGCCCAGCGCTCGAGCCAGCGGCGGCCACCGCGCCAGCCGACCAGGGTCGGTTCGGTGGTCAGGTCGGGGTCGGTCCAGGGGCCGCGCCGCAGTTCCTCGGCGAGCTGCGAGGCGGCGTCCCGCGGCTCCGTACCGGCCGCGAGGTCCACACCCCGCCAGGCCAGGCCGGGGTACTCGGAGCGCACCACGCGGCCGAGGCCGTGCACCACGGCCCGGGCCGGGGCGACCGCGTCCCCTCCGGTGATCTCGGCTGCGCCCTCGCTGCAGGTCAGTAGGCGTACACCGGACGCGGAGGCGGCGTCGCCCGCCGCGTGGACGGCGAGCAGGAGGGTGCCGAAGCCGTCGCCGGCCGCCCCGCGCAGCCCCGCGTCGTCGGCGAACACCGGGGTCCCGGCGTCCCCCCGCAGGCTCCATAGGTGGACGACGTGCACGGGGCCGCCGCCGACGGTGTCGAGCACCCGGCGGTAGTGGTCCGGCTCGGCCGGGTCGATGACGCAGCGCCGGGAGCCATCGCGGCGGAACCCGTCACCGGGGACCACTTCGAGGACCGGCGTGCCCGCCGCCTCCAGGAGCTCGGCGAGGCCGCTGCCGATGCCGTGTGGGTCGGCGAACACCACCACGGGCCCGTCCACGGCGGGCGTCCCGGCCGGGGTACGGCCGAAGTCCCGCTGCCACGACGGCGCGTAGCAGCGCTCCTCGGGGGCGGGCGCGGCGGCGGTCCGTGACTTCCCGTCCGGGCGGCCGCCCGTGGCCTGCGGCCACAGGCGGGTGCGGCCGAAGGGATACGAGGGCAGGTCGGCGATCCGCTCGCGGCCGTGCCGCAGGGTGCTCCAGTCCAGGGCGCAGCCGAGCTCCCAGAGGCGGCCGCAGGTCTCCAGCACGTCGGTGACGCCGTCGGTCGGCCCGCCCGTCGGCCACTGGGCCGGGAGCGTGCCGAGCACGGTGGGCTGGGTCCCGCCGGTGACGTTCTGCCGGACCAGGCCGCCGAGGGTCTGCCCGGCTCCCAGCTCGACGTAGGCGTCCGTCCCCTGCTCGACGCACGCGTGCACTCCTGCGGCGAACAGCACGGGTCGGCACAGGTGGTCCGCCCAGTACTGGGGGTCGGTGGCCTGCTCGGCGGTGAGCGGCGCGCCCGTGGTGTTGGAGATGACCGTGCGCTCGGGGGCGTGCCGGGGCACGGAGGCGACGACCTCGGCGAGCCGGTCGCGGACGGGGCGCAGCTGCGAGGAGTGGAAGGCGTGTGCGGAGCGCAGCGGCCGGGCCGGGACGCCCTCCTCGGCGAGCCGGCGCGCCACCGTCTCGATCTCGTCCGGGGCGGCGCTGAGCACGGTCATCGTCGGGCCGTTGACGGCCGCCACGTCGGCGCGGGCGCCGCTGCGGGCGAGGACGTCGGCGACCAGGTCGGTGCCGGCGGCGACCGCGAGCATCCGGCCGGCCGGGGCGGACTCGATGAGCCGGGCGCGTTCGGTGACGACCCAGAGGGCGTCCTCGAGGCTGAACACGCCGGCGAGGCAGGCCGCCACGTACTCGCCGAGGCTGTAGCCCACGAGCAGGTCGGGGGTGATGCCGCGGTGGGCGAGGAGCTGGGCGAGGGCGTACTCGACGGTGAAGAGGAAGGGGTGGGCGACGCCCGCGTGGTCGAGCGGGTCCTCACCCGCGGGCCGGGTGCCGGTGCGGCCGAGGAGCGCCGCCAGGTCGTCGCCGTCCCGGAGGTCGGGGGCGGTGAGCAGCAGCGGCCGCAGGTCGACCCCGCAGCGCCGTTCGGCGATGTCCAGGCAGCGGTCGACGGCTTCGGCGAAGACTGGCTCGGCGCGGTACAGGTCGTGGCCGAGGCCGCGGTACTGGTCGCCGACGCCGGGCAGCAGGAGAGCGACGCGGGGACGGCCCTCGGTACGGCGCACGCCGGGGGCGTCCGCGGCCGCGCGCAGCCGGGCGGCAGCCTCGGTCGGGTCGGCGGCGACCACGGCGCGCCGGTACTCGAGCGGGGTCCTGCCCTGCCGCAGGGTGTGGGCCACGTCGTCGAGCGGCAGCCCGGCGACGGCGTCGGCGAGCCTGCCGAGCTGGGTGCGGAGCGCGTCGTCGTCGGCGGCGGAGACGGGCAGCAGCCGGGGCACGGCGGGGGCGTCCGCGACGTCCTCGGCGCCGTCCGTCCCGGTGGCCGGCGGGGCCGCTTCCAGGACGACGTGGGCGTTGGTGCCGGACCAGCCGAAGGCGCTGACCCCGGCGACGCGGGCACCGGTCCCAGCGGCCAGTTCGGTGCGCCGGGCGGCCGGCCGGACGGTGCCGTCGCCCGGGATCGCGGCGGGCCGTTCCATGTGGAGGTTGGGCGGGACGACGCCGTTCTCCAGGACGAGGACGGTCTTGATGAGACCGGCCATGCCCGCGGCCGCCTGGGTGTGGCCGATGTTGGTCTTGACCGCTCCCACGTGCAGCGGGCGCCGCGGGTCCCGGCCGCCGAACACCTCGTTCAGGGCGCCCAGTTCGATCGCGTCGCCGAGCGCCGTGCCGGAGCCGTGCGCCTCGACGTACGCGACCTCGTCGGGTGCCGTGTTCCCTGCGGCGAGCGAGCGTCGGATCACGTCGATCTGCGCGCCGCGGCTGGGGGCGGTGAGTCCGTTGCTGCGGCCGTCCTGGTTGACCGCGGAGCCGCGGATGACGGCACGGATCCGGTGGCCGTGGCGCACGGCGTCGGAGAGCCGGGCGAGGACGACGGCGCCGCCGCCCTCGCCCATCACGTAGCCGTTGGCCCGCTCGTCGAAGGTGCGGCACAGGCCGTCCGGGGAGAGCATCGAGGTGGCGCAGCCGTAGATGTAGACGTCGGGCTGCATCATCAGGAACCCGCCGGCGGCCACGGCGAGGTCGCACTCCCCGCGGCGGAGGGCGGAGACCGCCTGGTGGACGGCGACGAGCGACGAGGAGCAGGCGGTGTCCAGGGTCATCGCCGGGCCGCGCAGGTCGAAGTGGTACGCGAGCCGGCCGGCGGCCACGCTGGCGGCGCTGCCCTGGCCCATGTACGGGTCGGTGTAGGCGCGGGGGCCCTGGCCATCGGCCTGGAGCCGCCCGTACTGGAGGGTGTCGGAGAAGCCGACCATGACGCCGGTGCGGCTGCCGGCCAGAGTCGGCGGGGGCGTGCCGGCGTTCTCCATGGCCTCCCAGACCAGCTCCATGAGCATGCGCTGGTGCGGGTCCATGCGCAGGGCTTCCTGCGGGGAGTGCCCGAAGAGGGCGGAGTCCCACCCGGCGATGTCCGACAGGAAGGCGCCGCTGCGCGTGTACAGGCCGTAGTCGTCGTACGGGTCGAGGTCGAACCGGTCGGCCGGTACCTCCTCGGTCACGGCGGTGCGGCCCTCGCTGAGGAGTTCCCAGTAGGCGTCGACGGACTCCGCGCCGGGGTAACGGCAGGACATGCCGATGACTGCCACGGGCTCGTCATGACGCTCCGTCAGGTCGGTGAGCCGGCGCCGTGTGTCGGCCAGCTCGACGGTGGCCCGTTTGAGGTAGTCCCGCAGTCTGTGTTCGTCCGCCATCGCTGAAGTCCCCGCCATCCGTGTGTGTTTCGAAGCTGTCGCGTCAGAGCTGGTTGTCGATGAAGGCGAAGATGTCCTCGTCCGACGCCGCTTCCAGGTCCGCCGTGGCCGTGTCTCGCGACGGCCGGCCGCCGAGCCGGGCCAGCGCCGCCTGTAGGTCGGCCACGGCTCGCGCGAGGGTCTCCGGGTCGGCGTCCGCGAGCCGCTCGGTGGCCTCGTCGAGGGCCCGCCGCAGCAGCTCGTCGGGGGAAGCGGCAGCCGGCGCCAGTCGTCCGGCCAGATGTGCCGCCAGGTCCGTCACCGTCGGGTGGTCGAACACGAGGGTCGGGGGGAGGTCCAGGCCGGTCGCGGCGTTGAGCCGGTTGCGCAGTTCCACCGCTGTCAGCGAATCGAGTCCGAGTTCGCTGAAGGGGCGGGCGGCGTCTACGGAGGCCGCCGAGCCGTGTGCGAGGACCGCCGCGACCTGCGCGCGCACCTCATCGACGACCAGGGCCGTCGCCTCGGGGCCGGAGAGTCCGGCCAGCCGCTCGCGCAGCCCCGTCGCCGCGGTGTTCCGTGGGCCGTCGGCCGTGCGGCGCGCGGTGCGGACCAGGCCCCGCAGGACCGGGGTGACGTCACCGCCGGTGTCGGCCTTGGCCTGAAGCGCGCCGGCGCTCCAGCGGGAGGCGACGACGAGCGGCTCGGCTGCGTCCCCGGCGCCGAAGGCGGCGTCGAAGAGCTCCAGGCCCTGGCCGGCGCTGAGGACCGCCACGCCGGAGCGCGCCATCCGCGCCTCGTCCGCCGCGGACAGACCGGCCGCCATGCCGGAGTCCATCGACCACACGCCCCACGCGATGGAGGTGGCGGGCAGCCCCTGGGCCCGGCGGTGGGCCGCCAGGGCGTCCAGGAAGGCGTTGGCGGCCGCGTAGTTGCCCTGCCCGGCGTTGCCCAGCACGCTCGCGATCGAGGAGAACAGCACGAACCGGCGCAGTGGCAGTCCTGCCGTCAGCTCGTGCAGGTGCCAGGCGGCGTCGGCCTTGGGCCGGAAGACCGCGTCGAGGCGCTCCGGGGAGAGGCCGTCGAGCATGACGTCGTCCAGCACGCCCGCCGTGTGCACCACGCCGACCAGAGGACGGTCCGGGGACACCGACGCGAGCAGGGTCTCGAGTGCGTTCCGGTCCGCCACATCGCACGCGACGACCCGGACCGAGGCCCCCTTCCCCTCCAGGCGCGCGACCAGCTCTCCGGCACCCGCCGTGGCCGCGCCCCGGCGGGAGACCAGCAGCAGGTCCCGCACCCCGAACAGGTCCACCAGGCGCTCCGCGACCAGCGCGCCGAGACCGCCCATACCACCGGTGACCAGGACGGTACCGGCGTCGAGTCCCCGGTCCTCGGCCGGCGGCGGGGTACGGCGCACCACGCGCGGCACCGACACCCTGCCGTCCCGCACCCGCAGTTGCGGCTCACCGGCGGCGACCGCGGCGGCGAACAGCGGCCAGTCGGCGAAGCCGGGCTCCACGTCACCGAGCACGACACGGCCGGGGTGCTCGACCTGCACGGCGCGCACCAGGCCCCACACCGCTCCCCCGGCCAGGAGGGCCTGGTCGGCGAGCAGCACCAGCCTGGCCCCGATGAACCGGTCGCACGCGAGCCACTCCCGCACGAGCTCCAGCACCCGGCCGGTCTCCCGGCGCAGCGCGGCGGGGACGGCGGGCCCGTCGTCCGCTGCGCAGCGGACGACGACGTACTCCGGGACGGCATCATCCGGGACGGCCCCGGCCAGTTCAGCGAGGGACGCGTACCCGGGAACTCCCTCCACGCCCTGGCCGACCGCCACCCATCGGGCGGCACGGTCAGCCTCCGGAACATCGACCTCCACCCAGTCGAGCCCGTGGTACCCGACCGTGGCCGTACCGGCGCACAGGGCGGCGGCGAGCGCGGCCACGGTGACCGGGCGCACCCGCAGACCGGCCACGGTCAGCACGGGCCGGCCGGTGGCGTCGGCCGCTTCGACGGCGAGCTCGTCACCACTGCCGGTCATCCGCAGACGCAGGACCGGGGCGCCGGAGGCGGAGAGCCGCACGCCGCGGAAGACGAAGGGCAGGCGCAGCTCGTCGGAGCCGCTGTTGAGGACGTAGGGGTGGAAGGCCGTGTCCAGCAGCGCCGGGTGCAGGCCGAAGCCGTCGGACTCGGCGGCCGCCTCGATCCCGGCCTCCACGTACAGCTCGTCGCCGAGCCGCCAGGCCGCCCGCACGCCGCGGAAGGCGGGGCCGTACTCGTACCCCCGCTCGGCGAGTTCCTCGTACGCGCCGTCCATAGCCACGGGCTCGGCGCCCGCGGGCGGCCAGCTCTCCGCCCAGGCACAGGTGGCCTCCGTGACCGCCCCGCCGCCCCTGGTCAGCACGCCGGAGGCGTGCCGCACCCACGACTCGTCGTCACCGGCGCGGGAGTGGACCCGCACCGCGTGACCCTCGCCGTCCACCACGACCTGGAGGGAGAGCGTCCCCTGGGCGGGCAGCACCATCGGCGCCTCGAACGTCAGCTCAGCGACCTGGTCGTACCCGGCCTGGCCACCGGCCTCCAGCACCATGTCCAGCAGCGCGGAACCGGGTACGACGACGGTCCCGGCGACCTTGTGGTCGGCCAGCCACGGCAGATCGCTCAGCGAGAGGCGCCCCGTGGCCAGCACACCGCCGCCCGCGACGTCCACGACGGCCCGCAGCAACGGGTGCCCGACGGCCCGCAGTTCTCCGGCCCCAACCCGCGCCGCGGACCGGTCCAGCCAGTACCGCTGGTGTTCGAAGGCGTAGGTCGGTAGGTCGGTGCGGGTGCGGGTGCGGGTGCGGGTGCCGGTCAGGGCGGTCCAGTCGATGTCGACGCCGGTGACGTTGATCTGGGCGAGGGCGTGGTGGAGGGTGTCGGTTTCGTTGTGGTTGCGGCGTTGGGTGGGGATGATGGTGGTGGTGGGGAGGGTTTCGCGGGCCATGGGGGTAAGGGCGCTGTCGGGGCCGATCTCGATGCAGGTGGTGTGGGTGTGCTGGGCGTGGAGGGTGGTCAGGCCGTCGGCGAAGCGGACGGCGTCGCGGACGTGGCTGACCCAGTAGTCGGGGTTCTGGAGCTGTCCGGGTTCGGCGAGGGCGCCGGTGAGGTTGGAGATCAGCGGCAGGTGCGCGTCGTGGTAGTCCAGGGTGTCGGCGAGTTGCCGGAACTGGTCCAGCATGGGTTCCATCAGGGGTGAGTGGAAGGCGTGGCTGACCTTCAGCCGGGTCGACTTGATGCCCTGGTCGTCGAGTTGGGTGGTGAGGCGGG
>NZ_JBVJKN010000047.1:0-6567 GCF_055585225.1 Streptomyces sp. NPDC053673
CCCCCCCCCCCCCCCCCCCCCCCCCCCCCCCCCCCCCCCCCCCCCCCCCCCCCCCCCCCCCCCCCCCCCCCCCCCCCCCCCCCCCCCCCCCCCGCTGCGGCCGGATCAGATCAGGAGCGAGACGGCGTCAGTGCCGTAGTCCTGCGGCTGTTCCGGGTACCCCGGATCGACGGGGGCTTCCGGCTCGACCGGGGGTTCCGGCTCAACGGGGGGCTCCGGCTCAACGGGGGGCTCCGGCTCAACCGGAGGCTCGGGGGCCGGCGGGGGCTCCGGGGCAGGCTCGGGGGCAGGCGGGGGCTCCGGGGCAGGCTCGGGGGCAGGTGGGGGCTCCGGGGCAGGCTCGGGGGCAGGTGGGGGCTCCGGGGCAGGCTCGGGGGCAGGCGGGGGCTCCGGGGCCGGTTCCGGGGCCGGCGGGGGCTCCGGGGCAGGCTCGGGGGCAGGTGGGGGCTCCGGGGCAGGCTCGGGGGCAGGCGGGGGCTCCGGGGCCGGTTCCGGGGCCGGCGGAGGCTCCGGGGCCGGTTCCGGGGCCGGCGGAGGCTCCGGGGCAGGTTCCGGGGCAGGCTCAACCGGGGGCTTCACCTCCTCGTCCTTCTCAGGCGCCTTCGCGTCCTCGTCCTTCTCCGGGGGCTTCACCTCCTCATCCTTCTCGGGCGGCTCCACCTCCTCATCCTTCTCAGGGGGCTCCTCAACTTGGTCAGGGACGGGCGTGGGCAAGGTAGGGACCGACGATTCGGGGTCTTGCCCCTTCGGGGCAGGGACGGGCTGGTCGTTCCTGCCCTGCACGTCTCCACTCGGACGCTCGAACCACGCCTTGCTGTCCTCGTCGAACATCCTGACGGTCTTCATCGGCTGGTCGGCGGGTTCGACCGCGACGAGCGTGGAAGGCTGGAACGACGACCACTGTTGGCCCGTGTACTTCTGCTGGCCCTGGACGAAGACGGGCGGGGTCAGGGGGTTGCCGCAGGCGCAGCGGACGCGCGGTACGCCGCGATCGTTGACCAGGACGGCCGTGCCGGCCTGCAGGATCGACTGAAAGCTGGTGGCCGCGTTGTTCTTGTACCCGTGGTTGGTGACCCGGGTGTCCCAGCCCAGCCGAGCGGGCGTCAGCGACCGCAGGTAGGAGGCGATGTCGGCTTGCCGGATACCCAGGGCGCCGGCGAAGACCCTCCCCTTGTCCTTGTTCTGCGTGAGGAAGGCGATCTGCTTCTCGACGTCGCAGGTCGCAACGTTCTGTGTGCCTCCGTACAGCCCCGGGTGCGAACCGTTGACCTCGAGAAGGCCCGTACCGTTCGCGCCGGGCGTCGGCGTAGCAGAGTTCGGCGACGTACTAGGGGTCGCATACGGGGGTGCCGGACTCTTGGTGTCCTTGGCCGTCGACGGGGTGAACGGATCGGTGCCCGGCGCCGAGGCGGTTTCGAGGAGGATCTCTCCGGCGCTGCTGCTCCCGCCCATGACGGTGGTGCCGAGGATCACCGCCATCGCCACGAACGCCGCAGCACCGGCAGCCGCCATCGTGCCGCGCGCACGCCACCAGGGCGATGGCGCTCCACGACGCCGGCCCGGCCCACCCGGTCCGCCGATCCCGGCCGGGGGACCGGACGGAGGGCCTGGTGGTGGCGGAGCACCTGGTGGTCGCGTCGGCGTCGCCGAAACCTGCTCACCTGATGGCCGCCCGGACAGCGGACCGGACGGAGGGCCCGCGGGGCGCTCGGACGGAGGAGGTATGGAGCTCATGACGCCCTCCCCACATCCAGGTCATGGGGAGAGCACCGTTCATTCGCATTCGCCCTCCTCATCTCCATAAGGGGTCTCGTATCAAGGAGGGGACTCGTATCAATATGGGGACTCCACGTCCGGGAAGCGTGAATCATGGCGTTCTCCTCTCGCGAGAAATGACGAAGAGGCCGGACGGCCCCCGTGATTTCACGAGCCGTTCGGCAGGGTTCGGCAGCGGGGCACATGTCCCGGAAATCGCACTGCCAGGGCTGATGCCGATGATGTGGTGGGTCCACGTCCTCTGAGTGAGCCCACGTCTCAAGTAAGTCCCGGACCCCGGATCACGTCATGCCGCTACTTTTCGGGACTTGACAGATGACGGTGCCCGCAATTAGCGATCGAATGCTCCACGACAAAGGCCCAGATCATGGACCCGGGCCTTGTCTCTGTTGTCCGGACCTCGCGGAGACCGGGTTGTCCGGACCTCGCGGAGGCCGAGTTGTCCGGACGTCTCGTATGCCGGCGCCTGGCGGGGGCGGCTACGCCGCCGGGGCCACCGGGCCGTCGGGGCGGGGCTACGCCGCCGGAGCCACCGGGCCGTGGCCCTGACGGGCGGCCACGGTGAAGCGGGCCTCGGCCGTCGCCCCGTTGACGGTCACCGCGAGCGTGCCCGTACCGGACCGGAGCCCGGCGAGCCGGCCCGTCGCCGGGTCGTACGCCGCGACGTGCCACGGCTTGGCCCGGTCCGGGTCGCCGACGTACACGTTCGGCGAGCCGCTCCAGTCGGCGCTCATCGGGAAGCCGACCGGCACCTCACGCGCACCGGCGCCCTCGCCCTGGATCACCGTCGCCTCGACGTCGGCGTCCTTCCCGGCGGGCAGCGTCTCCGGGGCGGTGAGCGTCAGGCCGTCGACGTGCGCCCTGGTCTGGACGGACACCCAGTCGGGGCCGCCGTTCCACGGCTGCCGTCGCGCCACGGCCTGCTGGGCCCTGGACACCTGGTCGACGCCGACCAGTGACCATCCGGTGAAGCCGCCCTGGTCCGCCGGAGTGGACGGGTTCTTCCCCGAATTGCCGTTGATCAGGTACGGGACGCCGTCCACGTGCTCGGCATGGAACGTGCCGACGTGGCTGCCGATGAATCCCGCGCCCTTCCCCGTCGTACGGCGGAAGTCGGCGAGCCAGCCCTCCAGCATCGCCGCCTCCTTGCGGTCGCCGAGCTGGCTGCCCTTCTGCGGCGTGGGGTCGCGCGGTGGTACGTGCTGGATGACCACGACCGACCCGGTCCTCGGGTCGGCGGCGGCCCGGTCCAGTTGCCGGCGCAGCTCCTTGATCTGCGCGAAGCCGCCGCCCCGCAGCCCGAGGCTGGAGGTGTCGAGCGTGATGAAGCGGGTGCCCTCGTGGTCGAACGTCCGCTGCGCGGGCCCGAATTCGGCCACGAAGTTGTCGATCTTTCCGCCCATGACCTCGTGGTTGCCCGGTACGTAGTACCAGGGCAGGTCGTCGCCCAGCTCCTCCTCCAGGACGGTGCGGGCGAAGGCGAGGTCCTCGGGCGAGCCCTCGTCGACCAGGTCGCCGTTGATGACCAGGAAGTCCGGCTCGGCGGCCTTGATCTCGCGGAGGGTGCGCCGGGCCTGGGCGACGATCGGGCTGCCGGGGCTGCGGGCCACGAACTGCGCGTCCGACATCACCGCGAACTGCCAGTCCCGGCCCTCCACCCGGGCGGCCGGATCGACGAGCGGGTCCCGGTGGACCGGCTCGTCCGGCAGCCCGATGGCCGGCGGGGCCTTCGCCGTGAGGTCGTCGATGACGATCTTCCCGGTGTACGAGCGGGTCGCGCCGGTCTCGGCGATGTAGAAGCGGTAGCCGGTCAGCGGGTACGAGACCCCGGCGGGGACGGCGAACTCGACGTGCTTCCAGTCGGTCCAGGTCACGTAGGGGCCGCGCAGCAGCTGGTCGGACCCCGCCGAGTCCTTCAGGTGCAGGGTCGGCCAGGCGCCCTTGCCGTCGCCCTTGATCCACATCCCGAACGACTGCGGCTGGCCGTCGACGGGTATCAGCTGCCCCGGCGGGTTGGCGTACGCGGCACGGGTGGCGGTGGACCGGGTGAAGTCGTAGCTGATCTCCAGGCCGGTTCCGGTGTGCCCGTCAACCGTCGGCGCGACCGAACCGGAGGCCCGGGCGGCGCTGAACGTCCAGCGGCCCGCGTCGTCGAAGGACGCCACCTGCTGCTCGGCCAGACCGACGGTGACGGCGAGCACCGTGCTCCTGCCCGCCACGGTCACCTTGACCTGACCGGCCGCGGCCTGCGCGGTACGCGCCTTGACGGTGAAGCCGCCCTCGGCGTTCGGCGTGATGTCGAAGAGGCCGCGGTCGTAGTCGAGCGTCACGTCGGACGGCTCGATCGGCGCACTGGTGCCGTGTGCGTCGAGACCGACGATGCCGAAGCGCCCGGACGCCTGCACGTCGGCGAGACCGACCCGCCGGGCCGAGGACCGGATCCGGTCCAGGTCGTCGAGGACGGTCAACCGGACGCTGCCGCGGGCACTTCCGCGCTGCGCTGTGACCTTCGTACTGCCGCTGCGCTCGGCCGTGAACACACCGTCGGCGCCGGCCCGTCCTACAGCGGGATTCTCCGCGTACCAGCGCGGCGCCCCCGCCGCCGGACCGTAGGTCTCGTCGTACCCGGCCGCGGTGAGGCGGCGGGTGAGTCCCGGGAAGACGCGCTCGGGGTGGCCGCCCCTCACCGGGTCGGCGGTGGGCGCGGAGCCGGGGTCCACGGCCGTCTCGACCCAGTAGCCCCTGAGCCTTCCGCTGCCGTCGGGGGCGGTGAAGGCGAGGCCGTTGGGGACGGTCCGCTCGGTGCCGTCGGACGGGCTGTTCTCCACCTGCGTCGTGTCGCTGCCCGGTTCGCGGGCGACGAGCGTCGAGGAGCCGCCGCCGTCGAGGTTGATGGCGTTGTACGCGCCGGCGCGATGCATCATCAGGGCGAGTTCGGTGAGAGTGGTGCCACCGCTGTCGGCCTGGCGGCCGTCCACGCCGAGGATGTGCATCTTGCTGCCGTCCTGCGAGAAGCCGACGGCGGTGCGCGGGGCCGCGGTGTTGTTGCCGCCGCCGTCGTGGTTGACCGGCTTGCCGTCGACGACGAGGAGTTCGTTGGCGCCGATGGCTGTCTGCGGCACCTCTCCCGTGCCCGCACGCGGGCGGTACTCCATGGCGACCGGGTCGCCGACGGCCAGCCCGGCGAGCGCGTCGGCTCCTGCGTCACGGCCGACCAGCACGGTCGTACCGGCCGGGACCGGTCCCTTGCCGGGTGCGGCTGCCGCGGTGGCCACCTTCCCGTCCACGACCGTCACTTCGGCGGTGCGCCGCGCTCCGTCGACGGTGAGGGCCCGGTCCGCCTCGCCCCACTGGGCGTTGTAGGCGCCGACGCCGTTCGCCGGGACGTTGGCGGCGTTGAGCGAGGCGAGCGGGCGAGTACCCGCGGGGAGAGTGAGCGTGCCGTCGAAGTAGAGCTCGAGGATGCGCCCGGCGTCGGCCGGACCGAAGCCGATGGCCCGGTGGTGGCCGATGGCCGGTGAGTTGACGAGCCGGCCGTCGTCGATGGCGACGCCGCTGGGAGCTCCGGTCTGGTTGATGTCGAAGAAGTCACCGTTGATCGCGGCCACGGTACGGCGCCCCGGACCGGGATCGTGCTCGGCGGCGAGCTGGGAGACGGTCTTCCTGGCGGCGACCTTGCCGGGGTAGAGGTAGTCGACCTTGGTGTCGGCGGTGAGGTCGACGGAGAGCGAGTCGACGCGCAGCCACTTGTCGGACTCCAGCCGGTCGTACGAGGTCAACTCGACGCCGGGGGCGATGGGGCGGCTGGTCCGGGCCGTCTCCAGCCCGTCGCCGTCCGCGATGGAGAGGGTGTCGAAGCCCGCGCTGGGTCCGTCGCCGTCCGGGCCGCTCGCGGCTGGCGGCGACACGGCCCGCAGCATCTCGGCCACGGACCGCGCGACGGGCTCGGGCGGCGGCGGTGCGGCCTCGGCGGCGGCGGGCCCGGCGGCGCCCAGCGCCAAGGCCGAGGACACCGTCACGACAAGCACAGGTCTGATGAATCCAGAACGTCTGATGAACCCTGTAAACCCTCTGACCCCTGCGAACCTTGCTAACCCTGTGACTCCTGCGAACCTTGCGAATCCTGAGGAAACCACGGCGACTCCGGTGAAGGCGGCCCATGTGTGCGCCTGCTGCGCACTCGACAGCGATTCAGCATCGCCGCGCAAATGAGGCCCTACCAGAGGGCGTTGGCAACGTCGGGGGTCACAGGTCGTGAACATCTGCGACTTGCACTCACAGCGTGACGCCGTGGCGCTACGCTCAGTAGGCAGCGGTGAGCCCAACTACCGTGCTGCGAGCAGTCGTTCCCCGAGATCGGCGCAGCGGTCGGCGCAGCGGTATTCGCGCACTGCACGGCAGATCCGCGGACGCACGAGGGGACGTGACCGATGGCCGCCCAGAACCAACTCGACCCATACGCCTCACCGAGGACCTTCTACGGCTCCGAGCTGCGCCGCGAGCGCGAGGGCGCCGGCTACTCGCAGGAACAGCTCGGCGAGCGAGTCTTCTGCTCGGGTACGTACATCGGCCAGTTCGAGTCGGCGAAACGCCTGCCTCAGCCAGAGGTGTCCCGGCTGCTGGACGAGATCTTCGCTTCCGGAGAGCACTTCCAGCGCCTGTGCCACCTTGCGCGCAAGTCCAGGCACACGGAGTACTTCGCGGACGCGGCGGAGCTGGAGCAGCAGGCGCGGACGATCGGCGAGTACGCGCCGATGCTGGTGCCGGGGTTGTTGCAGACGGAGGCGTACG
>NZ_JBVJKN010000047.1:6657-44804 GCF_055585225.1 Streptomyces sp. NPDC053673
CGCAAGCCTCGCTGCGGCGATCAGGACGAACCGGCGCCTGTTGGTGCAGCTCCTTCCCTTCGAGGCTGGAGCCGCCGCCTTCCTGAACGGCACAACCATCAATATGGCCTTCGACGACGCACCCCAGGTCATCTACACCGAGAGCGCCTTCACGGGGCAACTGATCGAGGATCCAGCCCTGGTTGCTCAGTACGCCAGGGCCTACGATCTGGTCAGGGCTGCTTCATTGCCGCCGGAAACATCCCTCAACTTGATCGAATCGGCGGCGAGGGACTACGCGAGCCAATGACCCCCGCACCTGATCTGATCACCGCTACGTGGCGTAAATCGTCGTACAGCAACGGCGATGGCGGCGCCTGTGTGGAAGTGGCTGACAACCTCCCCGGTGTCGCACCTGTCCGGGACAGCAAGATCCCCAGCGGAGACGTGCTTCTGTTTCCCCACGCCGGTTGGTCGACGTTCGTGGACGCGGTAAAGACCGGGTCGATCAGCGGAACGTGACGCCGGGACTCGTACCCATTGCCTTCCCTCTCGCTCACGTGGGGTCGGGCATTCACCTCACCCAGCACGCATTGTTGCGGCACGCCAGCCGGCCGTCCAGAGCGCACAGCGCTGCCGCAAGACGCGGTGCGTTGTGCGCGTACACGTGGCCCCGACGGGCGGCGAGGGTGAAGCGAGCCTTCGACCTTCGCCCCGTCGGCTGTGCGCGCTGCGAGCCTCCGGCTGCTCCCGTGATGACTGGTAAAGCACACAGTACGCAGAGCATGGTCTCTTGTATGGCCACTAAAGAGGTGACGGTGACGATCCCGGAAGATCTCCTCGAGGAGATCCGTGCGGAAGCAGCCGAACGGGGCATGTCGGCGTACGTTGCCGAAGCTCTGCGCTTCAAGCGTGACCGCGACCGGCTCAGGGAGCTCGTCGACTGGCTGGAGGAGGAACACGGCCCGGTCACTGAAAGCGAGCGGGCGACGGCACTCGGCGAACTGGACGATCTCGACGCAGAACACGAACGCCGCCGGCCGCATGAACAAGCGAAGCCGTGAGCAGGGGCCGCCGCTCCGGATCTTCGTGCTCGACTCCGAGGCGCCGTCCCAGGCCATGCGCGGGGAATGCATGATGATCGCCCGGCTCGAACTCGCCGCCCGCGGTGAAGCCGAGGTGGTGACATCCCCCATGACGCTTGTCGAGGCACACGACGGCAGGACGACTGAGCAACGCTGGGACTGGGTCCTCTCTCGCATCGATGTAGCCGACGTCGGAAAGGACGAAGCCCGACAGGCCCGTCGACTCCTGGCCGATACGGGGCTCCATGGCCACAAGTACGCGATTGACGCCGTGCTTGCCGTCGTCGCGCGACGTCAGAAGGGTCAGGTCACCGTCTTCACGTCAGATGTGGACGACCTGGAAAAGCTGGTCCCGGACAGGATTGTCGTCAGGAAAGTCTGACCCCAGGCCTCAGCACCGACCGGCGACTCCGCCACGCGCTCAGCACGCCCGCAACCAGTCGTGGCCGCGGGCGTCAAGCCGGCGCAAAGCGCTCACTGGCCATCCGCCAGAAGGTCGAGCGCATCAGGCAACTCGGGGAAGTACGGGACACAGTCGGTGCAGGCATAGACGTTGAAGCCGGGCCCTGAACCGGCATGCACTTCAGACACGACGACAGGAGCGGTGGTGATCCGCTCGCAACGCACGCACATACGCACCGCGTCGCGGACCGCGGCCCGGAGCTCTGCGGCCGCACACGCCTGACAGACCCACCGATGCCCGGCACCGATCGAGACCGCGACCAGAGGCCCGGCCTCGGACCCGCAGCCGTCACAGTTGGGCAACTCGGAATCCGGACACATGGCCGCGCCTGTCACGCCGCTCCCCGCGCGCCCACGAGATGCATGTCGGTGTCAACGCCGAAGTCCGCGGCGAGAACGAGCGCAAGCCTCCGTTGACGTCGTTCCTCCGCCAGGACGTATGGGCGGACCATGACCGTGGTGCGCCCGTCCAGGAGCTCGTCGAGCCCGTACGGCGAACGAGCGGAGGGCAGCCGCCGTGGGCCCGGTTGCCAGCGCCGGCTCGAAGCCGGGACGGATCGGAACGAGTCCCGGCAGGTTGCACCGGGACGGTGTGCGCCGTTCGCCCCCTCTGCGAACAGTGCCCTCACCCACAGGACAAGGGCACGGATAGGGTCACGCATGTCGACGCTCCTTCGAAGCGTTGGCCGTGCCCCGGGAGGTCTGGCCACCTCGCCGGGGTCTCTCAGCTCGACAAGCTACATGTCTATGCCTGTCTATAGCTAGGGCTGTCTATGTTTGCCTGGATGTCGATACGTACAGTCCTCAGCGTGATCGAGTTTGACCCCACCCGACCCAAGTGGGCGCAGATCGCCGACGACATCCGTGAGCGGATCGCGAGCGGCGAGTACCCTCCGCGACGCCTGATTTCCGAAGTGCAGTTGGAGCAGGAGTACGGGGTTGCCCGAATGACCGTCCGCAAGGCCACGGCGGCCCTTCGAGAAGAGGGGTTGATCACGACAACCCCGGGCATGGGATCGTTCGTTGCCGACCCTGCTCCCGCCGGGGCGTCCGATGACGGCACTCCGGGCGACTGACCACGAGATTCGCTGAACTACTGACTTCTGCGACCTCTCCGGTAGAGAGTCCCGGCGAACGCGGCCCCGTGTAATGCCGGTGAGCTGCACGAGGAGAGGATGGCCGACGGTTCGTCCATGCCGAAGCGGCTCCTCTCACACCCTTGCGCGGAGTGTCAGTGCCGGGTCCCAGAATGACGGGCATGATCCAGACGCTTCCGTTGGCCCTGCCGGGCACGCTCGTGGACCACCACCGCATCGACTTGACCGCGCTCTACTCCAAGGGCTGGGCTGTCCAGGCCTACGATGTCGCGGCCGCACCGGGCGGCGAGATCTACGCGATGTACGGAGTGCGCCGGACGTACGGCATGGCCCTCACCGAAGAGGGGCAGGGCGCAGCCGGCTTCGAGTACGGGATCATCAGCCGGTACTCCGCGGAGGGCGAGCTACTGGCGAGCGCCTACTGGGACTCGGCCCACAGCGACAAGACCGTCTCGGCGGTGGTCAACGGCAGCGAGATGACCCTGTGCGTCCTGCCGGACGGCCTCCTCGCCGTCAGCACTCACCGGGACAACACGACCTTGATATCAGCCGACTTGAGCCGGGTGGTGGCCGCCTACGACTCAAAAGACCGGCGTCCGTTCAAGAAGTTCACACCGGGCAATCCGTTCGCCTCCTCCCTGAGCGTCACACCATCGGGACGCCTGCTGTGCACCGTGGCCGAGTACGGCGTGTGGACGTACGGCAGTGCCATCACCAACATCGTCGGCGTGACCGACGGGCCTCTGTCAGCCGTCTCCAAGCCGCAGATCACGGCACTCGTCTCGCTCGATCCCGAACCAGCCCGCCAAAGCGACGTCGACCTGCGCGCCCACGTCATGTACCAGGGAGCCCTGGTCGGCCTGACGAATCGCCCCCGACCTGCGCTGGCCGAGCTGCTGGCCGGCGAGGACCGCCTCTCGGGCTGGCGCGACTCACGCCTCGGGCGGCCCGTACCACTGGCCGACGACCTGTTCGTCGTCCCCGTCTTCGCCAAGACCTTCCGCAGCGGCAGCCGAGGCCAGCCGTTCGTCTTCACCCTCATCAACGACCAGGGAGAGATGACCGGACGCCTCCACGGCATGCAGGCGTCGCGCGACTCCCCCTTCACCGGCTTCTGCTTCAACCTGGCCGCCGACCCGCACCGGGGCCACGCCTTCCACCTCAACCGCTACGGCCTGTACGCCTGGAACAGGGCGGGAGTGCTCTGCGCCAGACTGGACACCGCAACCAAGACGTTCAAGCCGCTGACCCACTTCACCTTGACCGCCTGCTCCCCCGCCGGCGACCTGCTGCTCGTCCACAACAAGCAGCACCTGGTCCTGCGCCTCCCAGCCCCCGACGACCTCGCCGGACTCGCGGCCTCCATGGAGGAAGCGTTGCGCACGTACGCCCGGCAACGCGCCGTCCTGAAGAAGCAGTGGGCACCCGTCAACTGGCACTGGACCCAGGCGTCTGCGCCTGTACACCGCTTCTGACCACAACGCACCGTGATCCTTACAAAGAGGTGATGGTGTCGGACGATTTGCCGCCTCGGGAACCTCCGCGGGTCGGAGCGGCGCAAGGCTCGCGCCGGTCAGCTCGGCAATCCGTTACTGCTCGGGGGGAATCGGCTGCTCTTCCCCGTCTCCGAACAGGTAGCGGAACATCTCCTGGAGGTATGCGTACAGTTCCGCATCACCGCCGAATTCGACATCGGTGAGCTTCTCGTAGTCCGCCCGAACGAGCGACCGATCCTGCAAGATCGCCGCAAGCCCAGCACGAACGCTCTCGACATACTCCGGCTTGAACGCGTGCAGTGTCGGACGCAAGTACCCACTGGTGTCGTACGCCTGCTCGTAGCTCAAGTAGACCTTGATGAACCCTTCGAGTGCCCTGTCCATACGCCAGCCTAAGAAGTCTCGTAGGGGGTTTCTGGGGAGGGCGGGCCAACACCGGACATGTCGGGTTCCAATAGCTCACTTGGCAGCATCACATCTCCTCGGACTTCTGGACCAGCATCACTGGGGTTCTTCATTGCGCTCCCACGCGCGCGATTGACGCCCGTCCTCGTCCCACTCATAGAGGGCAAGTGGAGTTCTACCGTCCTCGCTATTGACTTTCCTCATGGCGAGGACGCCATTCTCATGCCAGATCCTGGACTCACCCGATGCGAATCCCATCCGAATCGCCCCCTCGGCCCGACGAGCGCCACTCATGTGCCATGCGCGGAATGGCCCGTCACGGTATCCGTCCTTGTACGTCTCGAGACTCACGCGGCGACCGGAGAGATGCTCTTCCACCTCACGGGTGAACAGCTCCCCCCGGTAGAGCAGCCGCTGGTCGTAGTCGAGATCTACATCGGGATCATCGATGTCGATACGGCGCATTGCCATCCTCATGGGTCGGGACTCTCGCGATGTGCCACGTGTCGAACTCGCCGATCCAGCTACGGCGCAGGTGCATGGGGATGTAGCCCGATTCGACTCCGATCGGGAAGCCCGCGTCGTGGGTGAAGCACGCAACGGCCAGAGGAGCCAGCGCAATGTGCCCGGCAGGGTCCGCGGCCCGCTTCTCGTCGAGGGTCCAGTAGGCCTTGTGGAGTGTCAGAGTCTGACGCAGGGCTTCGTTGAAGCCGTCTCGGTCGTTCGTGACAAATCGGTAGAACAGCTGGATCGGCGGGGCGAGAACGGTCTGCAGCAGGCCGCTCGGCGTCTGCACGGCGACATCCGGGTGCGACGTCTCGATGGTCCGGGTCAGCTTCTCCGCGAGGTCCGGCCCCTGGAGCCAGTACGTCTGGACCGTGTTCACCCAGTGCCCGACGAACTCGTCGTATCCGCCGGAAGCGATGCGCTCGAGCGGGACCTGACACAGCTCGGTCATCCGCTTCTAGTCCCGGCACACCACTGCGAGCCAGAACGTGGTCAACCAGGTACCGAGATCGGCGAAGTCGGCCGGGCCCGCGGCCGGGAGGGTACGCATCTCACGGTTGATCCGGCACTCCACGGCGCCCTCGTCCGCGGACACGGCGGCGAACATGGCCGATCCCAGCTGGAGCGTGTTGACCACCGCTTCCCAGGTCTCCAGCTTGGCCGCGCGCGGGTCGACGGTGCAGCGGGCACCGAGATGCAGAAGAGCGCTGCTGAAGATCTGCCCGATCGGGTCCGGGTATTCCTCCAGTTCGTCGATGTCTTCGACAAGGTCGCCGCCGAGGTACTCAGCCCATTCCTCTTCCGTGGCTCCGGGCGAGAAATGCCGTCCGACGATGACGGTCACGGAAAGGTTCCCTTGCTGATGTCGAACCGCCGATCTCTGCTGTGCGGCGATGCACTCGCCGGGACCCGGCGCTGGCATCAAGTCCCGGAACTGCCCAGCCACCAGCACTGCTGGAGGCTTACGTCATCGGACACGCCAGGGTCCACACCGCGCTTGGGCGGTGCGGACCTTCGTGACGTGCTACGCGTCGAACTCGCCTTCCCAGGCAAATTCAAGCAGTGCCTCGGGGAGGTAGTCGGACTGGACCTCGACGGGGATGCCGTTGGCCTTGGCCAGGCAGGCGATCGCCAGCGGGGCGAGGGCCACGATGCCGTGGACGTTTTCGACGCGGTCCTCGTCGGCGGTCCAGTACTCCTTGTGCCAGCGGATGGCGTCGGCCAGGGCGTCGTTGAAGCCGGCGGCGTCTTTGCGCAGGTAGCGGTAGAGCATCATGATCGGCGGGTACTTGAGCTTGGTCATCTCTTCCGCATCGATGACGCGGGCGTGCTCGGCCGCGCTCAGGTCCACGGCGCGCACCAGGTGCGTGCGCAGGTCGTCACGGCGGAGCCAGAAGCTCTGGAGAGTCTCCACCCAGGCGTAGGTGTACTCGTCCAGGGCGCCGCCGAAGTCGCGCAGCAGGGACACCGGGATCCGCGCCAGCATGTCGAGACGGGGTGCTTCACGGCAGATGACCGCGAGGTAGAAGGCGTCGAGCCAGGTGTCCGCGTTGAGGTAGGTCTGCGGCCCGGTCGTGGCGAGCTGACGCTCCTCCTGGCGGATCTTGCAGGTGACCGTTTCCCGGTCGGGAGCGACGGCGGCGAAGACGGCCGAATGCACCTGCATGGCCAGCAGCCATGACTCCCAGGTCTCCAGCATGCCGGCAGTGGGGTCTCCGACGCACCGGACGAGGGCGACGTTCAGCGACTCCATGACCACGTCCGACCTGGAGTTGTGTGAGGTCTCGATCCTCTCCAGCGAATAGGACAGAGATTCCTCCATGACGGGAACCACCGACGCCAGTTCGTCCTTCTGATAGTCCTGGCGCGGCACGATCACGGGCACTGTCTCCTTTGTCAGATCTTGAAGAATTCGAGGACGGCCCCAGCGTACTTACCGCCGCCGTCCGTGGCTTTCACCATGGCGTACTCCAGGTTGCCGCTGTCCAGAGCCGTCTTGAGCTCCTTGGCAAGGTCCGCGTTCGTCCATATCTTGCCCGCGGCATCGGTCACCTTCAGTTTCGGCCGGAGCAGCATCTCGGCGATGATTGTCCGCAGGTACGGCTCGGTGCCCTGCTTCACCATGAAGCCCTTGGCCGGACCGAGGCCCTTGCGCCAGAGGAGGCCGGAAGACGGCGCCTTCGCCTCGATGATCATCAGCTTGCCGTCCGGACGGCGGTACAGCTGGTCGAACATGTTAGCGCCGTTGGGCGTCTTCGGCAGCGGCTGCTCCACAGAGCCGGGAAACCTCTCCGGGACCACGTGCAGCCGCGCCGCGACCTCGCCCAGGCGTTCCGAGAACGAGGTGTTGTTGGAGGTGTTTTCGCCCCACCGCGGGGTCATGCGCGTGTCGAAACGCTCCTGTGCTTTCGCCAGCTGGTCCAGCGTCTCGGCGGTAGGCGAGGCCTTGTGCGCGCGAAACGGGGAGGTTAGAGCTTGTCGGTGAGGTTCGGTCCTCGACCGTTCTCATCTGCATCCGGCGTGCTGATCGAGAATCCGACCGCGCTGCCGAAGTAGGTGGGTTCCCCGGTTTCAGCTTCCAGTCCGAGCGCTGTGTTGAGTTCGGTCAGGGCGTCGGCAAGGCGTGGCGCGTTCCTGCGCTGGACCTCGGGATGCGGCTCCCCAGAGAAATCGAACCAGTTCCAGACGTCATGGTGTACGGATACGGTGGCCATTGGCCCGTATGAGGTCGTAACGGCAAGATCCACAAGGCGGTGCTCTTTTCGAGGTCGCCCCTCGGAGTCGTACCAGACTCCCGGACCCATGACATTGAAACCCCGGAATTTTGCGTCGGGGAATGCAGCCGGGCGGCTTCCGGATAGCGTGTCAATGTTGCTTGGATCCAGCAGATCCCGAATGAAGATCGTGGTCATTACTCCTGTGAAGCCTTTTCCTGGGATGAGCCATTTGCATTCCAGGCTGGCTGGTGTAAGCAACTCGAAGCGGCCGAGAATCTCAGCCATCTCCGCCGAGACATTCAATGCGGACTCAAGACCGGACGGCCTGATTTCGTCCAGGTCCCAAAACCATGACCCGCACTCTTTCGGTGCGCGCAAAAGCGTAGACATGGAGCTCCCTATGGGTAAATGGGGCCATCGGCCGGAATCTTGATCGCGCTGTCCTCGAAGCGCAGCATCACGGTTACGCCGTCCTCCAGTGCGGCCTCCTCGATCGCGCGGAATGCCCCAGGTCGCATGATCGATATCGGTTGATGCACATCCAGGATGGCGACACCCTGATTCATGTGGCTGTACTGCAGCTGATCGATGGCGTCAAGAGCATTCTTGATCAGCTTGTTCTTGCTCGTGACGTTCTTCAGTTGGTAAGCGTAGTCGATCTCGCCGGCAGCGTTCCGCGTGTACACATCGAGGTCCCATGGATCCGTGGACTCTCCGAACTCGAATCCGATGCGGGAGAATCCTCGGTTCTGGAGTTCCGTGGCATGTTCCAGCGCCATGCGGGCGGCAGGAACCATGCTGCTCGGGTCGCTGCGGCTTGGCCCACTCTTGCACATTTCGAGGATCTTGCTGTAATTCTCCGTATCGCGAAGGTGCCCTCGGTTGATGAGTTCGGCAACAACGGCCCCGTTGGGGTCCTTGCGGAGGCTGCGGAGGACCGCTTCCTGGTCGCGCAGTTCCATTTTCGCGTGCTTGAGCTCGGCGAGGAGAGCAGCCTCCTGCTCCTCCTTCAACGGCCCCGTGGGCTGATGAGCTGCCTCGTCAAGTGGCCTGGCGTATCTACTAGGATCGATCTCCGACAGACCGCTGGGTGGGTTCGCGGGCCCGCTCGTTCCGAGTCCATCGCCAGGCAGGCCATTGCCCATGTCTCCTTGGCCATCCCGCCCGCCGCCACCGGTGCTCGGGTCGTCCGTGTGGCCCGCGCCGCCCGCGGGCGTGGTGTCGTCCCCACGGCCCGCGCCGCCCGCAGTGTTATCCAGGTTGTTCGTAGGCAGGTTGTCGCCCGCGCGGCCGATCGGCATGTTGTCGCCGGCACCCCCACCCGGCAGGTGGTTCGCACCGCCGCCCGGCGTGCGGTCGAACGTGCCGGCATCCGGGGCGTTGTCGCCCACGCGCCCCACATCGCCCAGGTCGTTGCCGAAGCTGTCGCCGAGGCGGACGGCGTCGTCGCCCCGCCCGCCGACGCCGGCCAGGACCGGCTGTTCCTGGCGGAGCGGGGTCTCGATCCGCGGGTTGTCCGCGCCCGCCGTCGGGTTCGGGGCGCCCTCCTTCGGGGCGTTGTCAGCGTGCTGGAGGAGGGTTCCGTCCTTTCCGTAGAGGCCGCCCTCGCCTATGTACGCCACCGGGCCACCGAAGGGGTTCTTGACCGTGTTCGGCGGCAGGACGGTCGTGCCCTCAGGCAGCTTGATGTTGCCGTCCGGGAGCTTGATCGCGCCCTCCGGGATCGCGGCGCCCTTGGGCAGCTGAATCGTTCCGTCAGGCATCCTGAGCGAGCCCTCCGGCATGCTGAACGCGCCATCGGAGATCTGCGGGATCTCGACCTTGCCCATGCCCTTGAGACCGGCCATCACATCGCCGATCTTCGACACGCCCGCGCCGGCGCCCTTGAAGACGTACGTCATCGGGTCCACGAACCGCCCGGCCTTGCCGGCCAGGGACAGCGCCTTCGCCGCCGCGCCCGCCTTGCCCGCGCCCGACGCCGCGCCGCCCGCGCCGCCGGTGAAGACCGTGGTCAGGACGTTGAAGGTGACCGCGCCGGCGGCGCGGCCGGGCTTGGAGCCCCACTGGTCCCAGGCCAGCAGGGCCTTGCCGGTCTCCTTCATCGCCGTACGGGAGTCCCGCAGCCAGCCGGGGAGCTTGTCGTCCGGCATGGCCAAGTACAGGGAGCCCACACCCGGGGTGATGGTGATCGCGATACCGGTCAGGAGCTTACCCAGACCAGTCCAGGCCTGCCCGGCCGCGTCCCAGCCGTCGACGCCGACCAGGGTGCCCAGGCCCTTGATCGTGCCCCACACGCCGTCGACGAAGAAGCCCTCCAGGAAGTCACCGGCGTGTTCCCACACCTGCCACGCAGGCGTCGACTCCTCGACCGCGTCACCCCAGGGCAGGCTCTTGGCCTGCTTCAGCATCTCGGCGTCGTAGCCGTACATGCCCTCCTTGCCGGAGCCGTCATCGACCTTGAGCGGGTCCCCGCCGACCAGGGCGACGATCTTTGCGTGACAGGCCCGTTCGGCTTCTTGGAACGCGGACCAGACCTCGGCGATCTCGTTGCGGCGATCAAGGTTCTCCTCGATCAGATCGCCGTCCTCGCGCCACTTGTCCTCTTTGGAGACCTTGTCGCGGAAGTCGGCGGCGTCCTGCCGGAGCTGGTCCAGCTTTGCCTTCAGCGGGCGGACGTCACTGGCGTACGTGCGTAGTGCGCCCGCGATGACGCCCAGGTCGGAACTCAGCGTCGCAGCCTTGTCCTTGACCGGCTGGGTGGTGGCGAACAGCTGCTCCGCCTCCGGCGCCTTGTAGAAGGCGCTCAGGCCGCCGAACGTGGTGTGGACGTCACCGGCGGCAGTCGTGATCTTGCCGCCGGCGCCGGACAGTGCCTTGATCTTCTGGTCGAGGACTTCCAGGTTTCCGGTGAAGACCGGGACCTCACCCGGGTTGACCGGTGCGTCGCTCACTTCTTCTTCCCCCCGAGGTCCTTCAGCAGGTCAAGCCGGACCGCACGCGCCGCGTCCTGCGCCTCCTTGGCCTGGTCCAGGTCGCCCTGGACGTACTCGTTGGTGGCCGTGGCCGCGCCCAGTACGGCGGCCTGGATGCGCTTGGCCATCGCCTCCAGATCCGGCTTGCGCCCGTTCGCCCATTCGGCGAGCGCCGCGGCGACCGGTCCCAGCGTGTTCTGCCGCAACGGCGGCCGCCCCGGCGCCACCGGGCCGTGCAAAGGCGCCCCGCTGTAGGCCTGCGAACCCGGCACCGCCGTACCGGCCGCCTGAGCAGCCCCGGACACATCCGACATAAGGGCCGTCAGTACCTTCTCCAGATCCCCGGCATGCGTGCCGACGACCTTCAACTGGCCCTGCACACCCTGGGGCTGAATGTCCCACGCCGTCATGAACGCTCCCCCTGCGCAATCACACTGCTACCGCCGCTCCGACATCCGCGGCGCCCCCAGAGGAACGTTTCCTCCGGGGTGCGCCAAAAGACGGTTCAGCCGATGTTGTCGACCGCGGCCTTCGCCCGCGCGAGCGTCTGCTGCGCCGTCGCGTCGTTCTTCTCCAGGGTCGTCTTCAGCAGGTTGATGATGTTCCGCACCTCTTGCGAAGTGCTGTACCAGCGCAGTTCCTTGCCGTGGTACTCGTCGGCCACGCCGTCCGCCGTGAAGTCCTTCATCGCGTTCTTCACGTGCGTGTCGCGCGCCGTGATCACCTGCTCCAGCTGCGCGATCACCACCTGGATGTTGCCCTGCGCCTCGGTCGACGCACCCGTGTCGTACGAACGACGGTCACTACCCGTAGCCATTGGCTGTCACTCCCCGTGAGATCCGAACCCGAACACTTCCGCCGCACAAAGCCGGTGCTGGTCAGCCGCGGCCGGAGAACCGCGCCGCGTCGAAATTCGCCGCCGACATCTGCGTCTTCGCGTTCTCACCCTGCTCCTGGTCGCCCGAGGCGAACGCGGCGTCCATCCCCGACTGGCCACCGAGAATCGCCGACAGCGAGCCGTTCAGGGCCGCGGTGATCTCGTCCGCGCGCATCTTGAACGAGTCGAACATCACCTTGCCCTGCCCGTTGAACTTGCCCTCCAACGGCTGTGCGGCCTGGATCAGCTGACGGATCAGCAACCCCAGGTCCGTGCTCGAACCCTGCGACTGCGACTGCAGGGTCGACAGAACCTGCGCCCCCATGTCGAACTTCATCGGACTCCCCCCGCGGACCGGACGATCATGTGCAAGTCATCCCTATCAACTCAGGCGTCACAAGTGCAATCAGCAATCGCGCCACTGTGACCAACTCCCGACAATGTCGCATCACATGTGGTCACCAGCACGCAGATCACGGGCACTTGGCGTGGCGGCCCAGGCCTCACTCGCCCTTCAGATGCCGCACCAACCGCTCGAAGTCCCGCCACGCCGACAGGTCCCACTCCTTGCCGAGCAGCGGGTAGTACAGCGCGGGACGTGTCCTCGGACCGAGCTGTACGGGCGCCTCCTCCAGCGGCGTACGCCGGGCGCGGTCGCCGGGCAGCGCGCGGACCTCCTCTGCGCCGAGCACGAAAGCCACCGGCACACCGGGCCCCTCGAACCGCGGTGGCACCGCCAGGTCGCGGCGGGCTTTGCGGAGCTGTATGAGCATCGACTGGAGGCAGTGGCGGGTGGCGAGCGCCTCCGCGGCCCTGGGCACGGCGTCCAGCGGTGGCTCCTCGCCGGGCCCGTACCCGAACGCCAGCGTGACTTCCTCCTCCACTCCCCCTTTCGTACGGCGGACGAGGACCGTGGCGAGTCCCGGCCGATCCGGGCTGCCGATGACCACGAACCAGGTCGGCTCGGGCGCCCTCTCGAAGGCGACATCGGTCAACTGGCGTGGAGACCACGGCAGGTTGGCCGGCTCCGAGGTGCCCCAGCCGGCCGGAGGCTCGCCGGTGAGCTCACGCCACACCGACTCCAGCGCGCCACCGAGTACGAGACGCTCGTCCGCGGGGTGGACCATGCGGAAGGTGAGGGCCAGCTGGCGCTCGCCGGTGTCCGCGACTCCCTCCTGGTAGGAGGCGGCCACCGGGGTCTTCGGGTCGTCGGCGGTCGCGCCGGGCCCCTCGACGATGGTGAACATCCCGTCCTGCCAGCGCAGTACGGCTCCGGACAGACCGTCGTAGTAGCCCTCCCGCTCATCTTGCACGACCCAGCGGGACGGCCAGCCGCTCAGGCTGTGGCGTACGGCCGGGGAGAGCGTGGTGCCCGCCGGGGTGACGACCTGGAGGCCCAGCCCGGCGTTGGCGGCGACGCGGAGCGCGTCGGAGAGCCAGGCCGTCATGGCGACGACCGGCCGGTCCTGGATGACGACGGCGACCTTGTCGGTCAGGACGTCGACGGCGGGCTGCGCGGCGGCGGGCGTGGGCGCGGCGCTCACGCCTTCGCTCTTCACCACGGCCAGGTCGCGCGCGGCTTCCGGCGGCCAGACGGAGCCGCCGACCAAGGAGGCCAGCCGCGCCGCGAAAGTGCCCGCGAGCCGCTCGGCCTCCTCGACACCGGTGGTGGCGCGGGCCTCCGTCCACCAGAACGGAACCGGGGGCGCCGTGGCCCCGAGCAGCCGCTCGGCCTCGCCCGCGACCTGCACGAGCATCGGCGCCTCGACGGAGACGAGGGGCCGGCCCTCCTCGTCGCAGAGCTGCACGACGGCGCCTTCGCCCGTCGCGTTCACCAGCTTGTCGGGGCCCCCGGACAGCAGGCCCGCGAGCACGCTCAACGGGTCGGGCATGCGCTGGGTGAGGGCGATGACGTCCTTGGTCATGTGGTCGTCGGTCCTTCGTCGTTCGGGTGGCGTGCCGTACGCACACGGCGCGGGATGGTCGCCGGTTGCGTCACTCGGCGGAGTACACGGTCTGGATCAGTCGGTTCGGCTGCCCCCTGCGGATGAGCACACCGCGGCCCGCCGGCTGCTGGGAGGCGTACACACCGGGGAACAGCTGGCCCTCGCTGCGGTCGCCCGCCATGAGGACAGCGGAGGCTCCCGACTCGCGCAGACCCTGCACCAGCGGCTCGTACATACCGCGCGACGCGCCCGCGACGCGGCGCGTCAGGACGAAGTGGAGTCCGATGTCGACCGCGGACGGGATGTACGGCAGGAACGGGGACAGCGGCGACTGGCCGGCGGTGGTCAGCACGTCGTAGTCGTCGACGAGGACCACGATCCGGGGACCACTGCCCCAGCTGCCGGGCTCCAGGTCCTCGAGGCGCGCGCTGTCGTCGGGCAGCCGCTTCTCCAGTTCGGTGGCGATACCCGCGGCGAGGCCCGCGCACATCTTGGCGTTGTACGCGTAGCCGCCGTTGAACTCCTCGGGGACCGCGCCGCGCAGACTTCGTCGCGGGTCCATGATGGCGAAGACCAGCTCGTCCTCGCCGTAGCGCTCGATGAGACCGCCCGCGATCGTCTTCAGCAGGTTCGTTTTGCCGCACTCGCTGTCGCCCATGACGAGCAGGTGCTGGTCGTGCTGGAACAGGTCGAGCAGGACCGGCGCGAGTGCCGTCTGGTCCAGGCCGATGGGCACGCGCTTGGGTTCGGCGACCGGGCCCGGCAGGAGGTGGGGCTCCAGGACGTGCGGCAGGACCCGTACCGGCTGCGCGACCTCCCCGCTCCAGGTGGCGCGGACCGTACGGACCGTGCGCTCCAGGACCGCGCCCAGCTCCGAGGTGTCGGCGAGCCCGTCCGTACGGGGCAGCGCGGCCTGCGCGAAGAGCTTGCCGTCGGTGAGGACACGGCCGGGTTCGTCGGGCGACAGGGTCTCTGCCAGCTTGCGGTCGACACTGGACTCGCTGGGGTCGTTGAGGCGCAGCTCGACGCGCGTGCCGAAGTTCGACTGAGTGGCGATGCGGACGTCGTTCCAGCGGAGCATGCCCGCGACGACGTGGATGCCGTAACCGCCGCCGCGCTTGAGGATGTCGACGACGGCGTCGTCCAGCTCGTCGAAGTCGTCGCGCAGCGCGCCGAAGCCGTCGATGACGAGCACGATCTCGGCGGAGGCCAGCTGGGGCAACCGGCCCGCCGCGTGCAGGGTACGCAGCTGCTCGACGGAGTCGATGCCGTGCTCGCGGAAGAGGTCCTCGCGGGCCGTGAGCATGTTCCGCACCTCCTCGACGGTCCGGGCCACGCGCTCGCGGTCGGCGCGGCCCGCGATGCCGCCGACGTGCGGCAGGCCCGACAGGGCCTGGAGACCGCCGCCGACCAGATCGAGGCCGTAGACGCCGGCCTCCTGTGGGGTGTGGGTCAGCGCGAGCGAGAGGACGAGCGTGCGCAGGAGTGTCGTCTTGCCGGACTGCGGGCCGCCGATGACGGCGGCGTGGCCGCCCGCCACCGTGAGGTCCAGGTACCACTGGCCCTGCCACTGCTTGGTCGGGTCGTCGAGCAAACCGAGCGGCACCTGGAGCGGGCCGCGACGCTTGGCCAGCTGCATGCCTCGCGGGCCGACGTCCAAGGCGCCGGCGACCTTGTCCAAGGGGATCGCGTCGGGAAGCGGGGGCAGCCAGATACGACGCACCGGACCGGCGGCATTCTCCATCTGTCCGACCATGACGCCCATCTCGGTCGGCCCGGTCTCGCGGCGCCGCATCGCCGGTTCCTGCGTGCCCGGACTGTCGGGCTCGGCCAGGGTGTTGAAGGCCTGGTACTCAAGTGCGAGGGGTCCGCTGTCCTCGTCCTCGGGACGCTGCACGGGACCGCGGTAGGCACCCGAGACATAGCTCGCCTTGAAACGTTCGTAATGGCTGGTGTCGACCTTGAGGTAGCCGAAACCGGGCAGCGGCGGCAGGTGGAAGGCGTCCGTGGTGTCCAGGACGGTACGGGACTCGTCGGCAGAGAAGGTGCGTAGCCCGAGCCGGTACGACAGATAGGTGTCCAGACCCTTGAGCTTGCCACCCTCGATGCGCTGGCTGGACAGCAGCAGGTGCACACCGATGGAGCGGCCGATGCGGCCGATGGACAGGAACAGATCGATGAAGTCGGGTTTGGCGGTGAGGAGTTCACCGAACTCGTCGATGACGATGAAGAGGTGCGGCAGCGGGGCCAGGTCGGGCCGTTTCTCGGCACGCAGCGCGGCGTAGTCACCGATGTCGGCGACGTTGCCCGCGTCCTTGAGGACCTGCTGGCGCCGCTTGACCTCGCCGGCGAGCGAGGCGTGGACGCGCTCGACGAGACCTGCCTGGTTCTCCAGGTTGGTGATGACACCGGCGACGTGCGGCAGGTTCGCGAACGGCGCGAACGTCGCACCGCCCTTGTAGTCGACGAGGACCAGGGCGAGGTCCTCCGGGGGGTGCGTGGCGACCAGGGCGAGGACAAGGGTGCGCAAGAGTTCGGACTTTCCGGAGCCGGTGGCGCCGACGCACAGACCGTGCGGGCCCATACCGAGTTCGGAGGACTCCTTCAGGTCCAGGAGCACCGGCTCGCGGGAGTCGCTGATACCGATGGGCACGCGGAGGAAGGCGCGTTCGCCGCGTGGCGCCCACAGGTGCGACAGGTCGAGCCGGGCCACGTCGTCGATGCCGAGCAGATCGGCGAAGTCGACGGGCCCGGACAGGGGTGCGTCGACGAGCGACTCGGCGGACAGGCGCAGCGGCGCCAGCATCCGGGCCAGGCCCTCGGCGAACGGGATGCTGACCTCGTCCACGGTGCCGTGGGCGCTGATCGGCTCCTGCTCGCGCAGGTCCTCGATGATCACCTGGTCGCCGTCGACGGTGATCCGGACGCCGACGTGCCCCGGCTCCTGGACCCGCTGTTCCAGCAGGTGGAGGACGGAGACGCCCATCTCGCGCAGGCCGACCGCGTCGTCGGGGCGCGGGATGTCGACGGCGTCCTCGCCGTGTCCGTCGGTGACGACGAGCAGCCGGGACGTCATGGACAAGGCGTCCTTGCCGGCCAGGCCGCGGCGCACCTCGGCGGCATAGGAGGCGCGGCGGCGCAGTTCGGGACCGATCTGCCGGGCGAGCCGGTGCGCGTCGGGTGCGATACGCCGGGCGGCGACGGGGCCGTCGAACTGCTCGGTGTCGAGCAGATGCGGCATCCACTTGGCCCACTCCCAGTCCGCGAGCCGGTCACCGGGCACGGCGAGGGCCATCGCCACGTCGTCGGGTGCATGCATGGTTGCGGCCTGGACGAGCAGGGCGCGCGCGACGCGCAGACAGTCCTCGCGCGGGCCGATGACGCTGATGTTGCCGACGCGGTCGAGCGGGACGGTGAGCGGGAGTTCGGTGCCGGTGCGGAAGCGGGCCGTCAGCGCCGACGCCTCGTTGAGCATGAACCGGTCGGGCGGGGTGAGGACCGACGAGCCCTGCTGGGCGATCTTCAGATCGCGTACGGGCATCTCGCCGGTGCCGACGCGCACGCGCAGGAAGTCGGCGTCGGTGCGGCGCCGCTCCCACAGGCGGGCCGGGTCGCGCACGATGTCGTACAGGGCGTGCGGCGGCGGGTTGAGGACGTCGGCACGCTCGCGCCGCTCGCGCTCCTCGCCCGAGAGCTCCTCGCGCAGGTCTTCCAGGTAGGCGAGGTAGGCCTCGCGCTGGGTGCGGCGGGTGCGCTGTGCCTTGCCGCGCTGGGAGAAGACGAGTGCGATGGAGCCGATGATGGTGACGACGAGGATGATCGCGCCGAGTGCGGCGAACTGACTGTTGCGTACGACCGTCATCATCACGACGGACGACATGACGCCGGCGACGGGCAGCAGCGACATCGCGATGTTGCCCGACTTCCCCTCGGGGAGGTTGGGCGGGGCCTCGATGGTGCGCGCCTCGGAGGCGGCCGGGGGCCGGGTGGTCCTGGCCGGGCGGTGGATCAGTCGGGTACTCATCGTCGTCCGTCATTCACGGTTGGGCTCGGCACGGTCGGGCTCGGCACGGTCGGGCTCGGTACGGTCGGGCCAGGCATCTGGATCAGCGGCGCTTCTGGGAGAGCTGGAAGACGTCCGCGGCGAGACGGGTGACTGCTGCCCTGGTCGAGCGGGCGAGCAGTTCGGTACGTATCGTGCCGCCGGCCGCCAAGTGCCGGTCGTACGGCAGGATCTGGACGTTCACCCCGGTGGACCTGAGTTTCTGGGCGGCCGCGTCGAGGTCGAGTCCCGAGTGGGGCACCTGCTCGGTGAGCACGACGACCGTGCCGGCGACGAGGTGTGGGGGCAGCCCCTGCATCCACTGGAGCACCGAGTACGTGCTGGTGAGACCTTCCAGCGTGGCGGGGGCGGTAAGGACGCGGGCCTGGGCGGCGGAGAGCGCGACCCGGGCGACCTCGGCCGGCAGTGTCTCGCAGTCGACGACCGTCACACCGAAGTAGCGGCGCAGCGCGACCATGGCCCGCTCGTACGCCCTGGTGTCCAGCATCGCACCGATCTGGCCCTGACTGCCGGGCAGCAGCCAGGCGTTGTCGGGGAGCTGGACGAGGTAGCCGGTGACGTCGAGCAGCGACATCTGCGGCTCGACGATGTCCGCGACATCGCCGGTGGTCCAGCGCAGCATCTCGGCACCGAGCCGCAACGGCAGCGAACCGAGCGCCGGATCCGCCTCGACGAAGAGAACGGGGTCCTGCCGGTAGTGCGCGTACGTGGTGCCGAGCAGCGCGGCCACGGTCGATTTGCCGGCGCCCCCGCGGATGGAGGTGACGGCGATCTGCCGGCCGGTCGTCACGGGCTGCTGGAGCACCTCGGCGGTGCGGGTGGCCTCGGCGACCTCGCGCGCGGCCGACGAGGAAACGGTCCTGCGCAGGGCGCGGACTGCGCGCGAGGCGAAGGGCTCGCCGCGCCGCGGCTTACGTCCCACACCGCCGAGACTGCCATCGACCACGGGCCGGGAGTCGGGGGTGTGCGCGTGGGGGTCCCTCCCACGCCCGCCAGGGCGTAGGGGGAGGGTACCCGGGCCAGGGGCGTACGCGGCCGGGGTTGGGGCGGGGGCGGGGGCCGCCTGGGCCTGCGGTGGGACGTGGCCATGGGGTACCGCCTGGCGCTCCTGCGCCGGGTGCGGATACCCGGGCGTCAGGGGCGCGCCGGGCGCGGGGACACCGGGGCCCTGCGCCGGCTGCCGGCCGTCGGACGCCGAGGATGCGGGCATCGGGCCGGGCCTCTGAGCAGGGGCGCCGGCAGCCGGTGCGAGAGAGCCGTGTGCCGTTGGGGCACCAGGCGCGGGGACACCGGGGCCCTGCGCCGGCTGCTGAGCCCCGGAGGCCTGCGCACCCTGCTGGGCGCCGCCCCTCAGGTCGCGCAGCACATCGCCCTGCCAGTTGTCTCGGTTCGGCATGTCTGCCCTTCTTCTTCCGCCCTGCTGCCCCGCCCGGAGCGCCTGCGCGTTGACTCAGAACTTGTTGAGCAGCTGTCCGTACACGCCGAACACACCGACGGCGAGCGGGAAGAGCCCCACCATGCCGATGGATTCGACGAGGTCGGCCGTGCGCCGCAACCGGACCTGCACATGCTCGGGCGGCTGCACCGCCAGAACGAGCAGCGGCAGTACTGCGGCCGCGCACAGCACGGCGAGCGGTCCGGCGCCCCCGGCATGCTCCATCCACAGCATCACAAGGCGTACGACGAGGAACGCAGCGGCAGCGAAGAGCGCCACCACCTCGGCGACGAGCGGGAAGGCTCGCGCTCTCGACAGGAGCACCACGGCGACGAGTGACGGAAGCGCCACGGTCCAGACGGTCGGCTTCTCGGCCAGGGTGAGCAGCCAGCCGGCGGAGGCCGCCGAGACCGCGGTGACCATCGTCGCGAGGGCGAGGCCGCGGTGCGTGGCCGCGAGCGCGTTGTCCACCTGGTGACGGCTGACGGAGACGCCGCCCGATCGGCGGTCGTCGAGTGCGGTGAGCCCGGACGCCATCAGGGCGAGCCGCGGCAGCATTCCGAGCAGCACCACGGAGAAGACGGCCATGACGGCGCCGAGCCGGGCTGGATCACCCTGGACGGCGGCGACGGCCTCCCACACGACGACGATCGCGGCCGTGGCCACGGCGCCGACGAGCCCGCCGCGGCCTAGCGGCGAGAAGTAGCCGAGCAGCACCAGCGTCAGGATCAGCGCGCCCACGACGGCGCCGAGCCGCACGGCCCCCGACCAGTCGTACGCGTCGGCGGCGGTCCACGCGGTGAGGATGCCCAGCCCGCCGGAGGTGAGCAGGAGCGCGGTCGCCAGGCCCCGGTTGCCCTGCCCGATCCTGGCGACGACCGCACCGGCCGCCAGGAGGACGAGTGTGACGGCCGCAAGGGCACCGGTCAGGGCTTCGAGGGCGAGCTCACGACGGGCGAGCAACGCGGCGGTCACCGCGAAGGCAACGGTCGCCACGCCCGCACTGGCCCGCCGTGCGGCGGGACGCCAGCGCCAGGCCTGCAGATCGAGGTCGTCGGCCACCTGGTCGGTGACGTCGTGCACCACGGGGGCGGGCGGCGCAGAGTGGGTCCTGACGAGCCGGAGCACGGCGCCGTCGGCTATCTCGGCTGACGCCAGCGTGCTGTCGTGCGGCAGCGCGGATCCGTCGGACGTGATCAACTGCCGTGTCATCGGGCGCGATGCGGCCCGGTCGTCCAGCAACTTCAGGATGTCCGGGAGAAGTTGCCCGATCGGAGTGTCGGAGGGCAGGACGATGTCGGCCCGGCGTCGCTCGCCGACCAGGGTCACCCTGCTCAGTTGCGCCCGGGAAGTCGTTGCTGTGCTCACCACTTACGGGAACCTATCATCGCGACGTTGTGAACTTTCGGGCCAATTGGACATGCCCGCGCTCTCGGCTTTCGCCCATTCCCCTTCCAGGAAACTGTTCCTGTCTCGGCGAACTCTTTGTGCATTTCCCGCGGTTACTGCGGACTCTCCAGGATCGGCGGACGTCCACGGTTTCGCCGACGTTGGCGACTCCGCCTACTTCGGTGGCTGCTCGTACTGTTGCGCCTGGCGTTGCTGCTGCTTCTCCTGCTCGGCCTTCTGCTTCGCCAGCGTGTGCTGAAGGAACGACCACCCGACGCACCCCGCACACAGAACGGCCGCGATGGCGATCCCGGCGAACACCTTCCCGAGCCGCTCGTCCGCCGTGCGTCGTGCCCGCTGCGCGCCGAAAAGCAGCGCGTCCCTCATCCTGCGTCGGCGTACCGCCACCGACTCCAGCAACTGACTGTCGTAATCCCGTGCCATAAGTCGCCCGTTGCCTCAGTCGTCCGTCGTTTCCGTCGTCCGTCCGCGGACGCCGCCGACGGCCCGTGGCTGCTCTGGCTGCTCTGGCTGCTCTGGCTGCTCTGGCTGCGACATGCGAGTTCCCCCCTGCCTCGTCTCTGCAACATAAGGCATGGGTGAGCAGGCGGGACACCCCGGGGCCGACAGGGGTGCCAGGGGCACAGCCGTGCCTGAGCTTCGCGGTGCTCGGCCAGCTCTGGTGGACCTCGAAGTTCAACCACGGCCCGAAACAGCCGCCATGACAACGCGGGCCGCCTCCCGCAACTCGTCCCACCCGAGGGCGGCGTACACCGACACCCGTCGGCGTACGCCGCCCCGTTCCCGGCGATGCGCGCATTCCGCAGAGAAGGCGGCTACCGGCCGGTACCGTGCGAAGATCCTGCAACATCGAAAAATCGTGCAACTTCGCTAAGTGGGGGGCCACATGGCACTGTTCGGAAACGCGCACACCGTCGATCCGGTCAAGGCTCAGCAGGACTACTCGCGGCTGCTGGGGCAGGGCGAGCAGGTGAACGCCGCGTACCAGTTGATACGCGACACCATCCTCTTCACCGACCGTCGGCTGATCCTCGTCGACAAGCAGGGGATCACCGGCAAGAAGGTGGAGTACCACTCCATTCCGTACAAGAGCATCACGCACTTCGCGGTGGAGACCGCCGGCACCTTCGACCTCGACGCGGAGCTCAAGATCTGGATCTCGGGCAACCCCGCCCCGGTCGAGAAGACCTTCACCAAGGGCGTCGACATCTACGAGGTGCAGGCGATCCTGACGCAGTTCGTGGCGCGGTAGGTCCCGTCGTGCGCCCCTGAAGTCGTCTACGGATTCGCCGCGTTCACGATCCACTCGTCCCAGGTGGCGACGGTCTTCGCCGGGGGTGCCGTGATCGCCGGGACCGCGCCGAAGTCCGAGTACTCCTCGATGAGCACTTCCTGTCCCTTGGTGCCCTTGCCCGCATGGAGTTATTTCTGGAGGACGCAAGGCACGAGCTCAGCACGCACGAAAGGGCCCGCGCCTCTCGGCGCAGGCCCTTTCCGTCCGTGCGGACGCGACGGCGGAGCCGGTCAACGGGTCCTGGCCGGAGTCCGAAGGCTTCCCGCCGCGACCGAGAGGGTCTCGATCGCGGGGGGCCCGCCGGGCAGTCCTGGTTCTGCTCCTTCAGAGGCTGCGGGCGGTGATGTCGCCGTAGGAGGTGGTGGCGCGGATGTCGAGTCCGGCGGTGCCATCGTTCTTGAGGGCGTTGCTGACGCGGCCGTAGTCGGTGCCGGCATCCAGGGTGGCCGAGACGCCGGCCGCGGCGCCGACCGAAATGTCGCCGGACTGGGTGCGGAGCACGACCGTGCCGCGCACGGCCTCGGTGATCCGGATGTCGCCCCTTGCGGTGCTGATCTCCGCGGGGCCGCCCAGCCGGCCGACCTCGACGTCGCCGTCGGTCGCGGTGAGGCGGACGCTCGCGGCCTCGTCGATCTTGATCTGGCGGTACGCGCCCTCGAAGTCGACGTCGCCGAGGCGTCCGACGCCGCGGAGCTCGGCGCTGGCGGCCTTGGCCTCGATGCGGGAGCCGGCGGGCAGCTGGACGGTGACCTCCAGGGATCCGGAGGGGCCGAAGAGCTGGTTGTCGGAGGTCGAGGCCGTGATCCGCAGGACGCCGTCGGCGTAGGCGACGGTGGTCTGCTCAGCGGTCTTGGTGTCGCGGCTCTTGGAGGGGTTGGCGGGCAGGACCTCGACGGTGGTGTCGGCGCGGTCCGCGGCGATGAACTGGATGCGCCCGGCGGGGATGTCCAGGACGGCGGAGATCGGGGCGGGGGTGTCGAACTTCTGCATCGTGCTCTCCCGTGTTCGTTCATGGTTTCTGACACCAGAAACGCTACGTTGCTTTCCAATACCTAGCAACAGATTCGTTGCATAGAACTCACATTCATGCAGCTAGACGCCTAGAAACTGTTGCAACGGACTTGAGAGTAACGCAACGCCAACCGCGACGATCATTGCAATGGATGGGAAGTGAACGCTATAGTGGGGAGATCAGGGACCGCCACGAAGGACCACCAAGGAGATCGCGATGCCGGGAGGCAGGCTCACCCAGCAGGAACGCCAGCAGATCGCGCTGGGGCTGGCCGACAGCCTCCCCTACGCCGAGATCGCCCGACGCCTCGAACGTCCGACCTCGACGATCACTCGTGAGGTGATGCGCAACGGCGGCCCCACCGCCTACCGCGCCGACCTGGCCCACCGCGCCACCGAACGCCGCGCCCACCGGCGCAGGCCCGTGTCCTCCCGAGGGTCGGAGCCAGTCCCTCAGCCACACGGACGCGACGCCGAGGCCGTGGCCGAGTACGAGGAGACGCTCACCACCGTGCTCATGGCCACGGGTCTGTCCAAGATGCCGGCCCGGGTGCTGACCTGCCTGTTCACCACCGACGCGGGCAGCCTCACCGCGTCCCAACTCGCCCAGCGCCTCCAGGTCAGCCCGGCGTCCATCTCCAAGGCGATCGCCTTCCTGGAGAGCCAGAGCCTCGTCCGCCGAGAACGCGACGAACGCCGCCGCGACCGCTACATCGTCGACGACGAACTCTTCTACCAGGCGACGATCGCCAGCGCCCGATCCAACGACCAACTCGTCGAAACCGCACGCCAAGGCGTCACCATCCTCGGCCCCCACACCCCCGCCGCCGCCCGCCTGGAGAACATCGCCCGCTTCCTCGACTTCATCAGCGAAAGCATCACCCGCGCCGCCGAACAGGCCCGCGAAGTCCTGCACACCAAATCCGAAACAACCTCGAACGACACCGCCCAACCAAGTCCGGACCACCGATAGACAGCCGGACAGAGGGCCGTCTCGATCGTCACAGCCACGAGACGAAGCCGACCGGACCGCTCGGCAGGCTCGCCGATGCCGGCCGGGACGGCTTGACAAGCTTTCTTGCCGCACTGGCAAATGGTGGGATGGCGGCCGACGACACTCCAGGCATGAACACCCAGGGCACTCCTGAGCGGGACGCTCCAGGGATCCCCGTGGCGGACGCTCCGGGCCCGGACATTCCCAGCGTGCTGACCGGCGTGGGCCCCCGGCTGCGGGCGCTGCGGCGCGAGCGCGGAGCCACCCTGGCCCAGCTGAGCGAGACCACCGGGATCTCGCTCAGCACCCTCTCGCGCCTGGAGTCCGGGCAGCGCAAACCGACGCTGGAGCTGTTGCTGCCGCTGGCCAGGGCGCATGGTGTGCAACTGGACGAACTGGTGGGCGCGCCGCCCACCGGAGACCCGCGCATCCACCCCCGCCCCTTCACCCGGCACGGACAGACCTTCGTGCCGCTGACCCGGTACCTGGGCGGTCTGCACGCGTACAAGCTGATCCTCCCCGTGGCCAGAACACCGGGAGCGCGCCCCGAGCAGCAGACGCACGAGGGCTACGAGTGGCTCTACGTCCTGTCCGGCCGGCTGCGGCTGGCCCTGGGCGAGCACGACCTCGTCCTCACCGCCGGGGAGGCCGCCGAATTCGACACGCACACCCCCCACGGCTTCGCCAACGCCGGGGAGCAGCCGGTCGAGTTCCTCAGCCTGTTCGGCGCACAGGGCGAGCGGATGCACGTACGGGCCCGGCCCACCGGCGGGTGAGCCACTCCCAGCCGCACCCGCACACCTCGCGTGAGCCACCCCCGGCCGCACCCGCACACCTCGCGCCCCGGCGCTCTCGTAACGCCGCGATGGTGGAGGCGAGAGCGGTGAGGGACAGTGGTGAGGGAAGCTCCGTCCGCTGCGGAGAGGCGGTACCCGTTGCCGTACATAGCTGTGACTGCCTTGAGCGATGTCGGGCTGATTCGTGATCACAACGAGGACAGCCTCGTCGTCGGACCGTGGACGCTGTGCGGCACCGTGACCGAGAACCCGCAGACGCTGCTGTTTCCCCTCGGCACACCGCTCGTCGTCGCTGTCGCCGACGGGCTCGGCGGGCAGCCGGCCGGTGAGGTGGCAAGTGCCCTGGTCGTCCGCCAGCTCGCCTCGCTCGGCCCGTCGCTCGACGGCGAGGAAGCGGTGCGCGACGCACTGAGCATGTGCAACCACATGGTGTACTCGGCCGCTGACGGCGATCCGGAGCTGGTCACCATGGGGACCACGGTCGCGGGGACCGTGGTCCTGGCGGACTCGCTGCTGGCGTTCAACGTCGGCGACAGCAAGGTCTATGACGCGGCTCCGGACGGGCTGCACCAGGTGAGCGTGGACGACAGCCCGCCGCCGTCGCCGGGGCGGCGGACCACGTCGGCCGTCACCCAGACGCTGGGCGGCGGGCCCGCGTACACCTCCATCACGGCCCATGTGGCGGCCACAAAGCTCTCCGCGGGCGATCGCTACCTGGTGTGCACCGACGGGCTGACCGATCCGGTGCCGGACGAGGTGGTCCACAGCGTGCTGCGGGTGCACGACGACGGCAGGGCCGCCTACGAGCTGTGGAAGGCCGCCATCGAGGCCGGCGGCCCCGACAACATCACGCTCGCACTGGTACGCATCGGCGAGTAGGGCCCGCTCCGTACGACGGCTCGACGCCCCGGGCGGCACGGCGGCAAAGTCACTCGGCAGCACGACGGCTCGACGCCCCGGCGGCCCCCCGCAGCACGGCGGCCCGGTGGCTCCGCAACCCGGCGGCCCGACGACCCGGTCCGGCAGCCCGGCGGCTCGCTCGACCGTGAAGTACGTGTTCGTGCCCGGCAAATCGTCTCGGGAGCTACGCGCCCGGCCCCCCGGCAGGAGAGTCTTGGGGTTGTGTCCTCACAACTTCCTCAGCAGGTCCAACACGCCGTACCCGCCGGGCAGATGATCGTCTGCGGCGACGACGCACTGGCCACCCGCCTCGCCGCCGAACTGCACGACGTCTATGGGGAGCGGGTGACGCTCCTGGTCCCGCCCTCCCGCGCCTCCGCGAGCCGGCAGCCGGCCGCGGCGTCGAGCCGTATGCGCGCCTCGGCGCTCTTCGGGCGGGTGTCCGCCGCGATGAACCGGCCGGGCGGCGCGGACGATGTCGGCTCAAGCGGCGAATTCCTGCTCCCGGTCCAGGAGATGGAGGCCGCCGAGCCGACGGAGGAGGCGCTGCGGCAGGCAGGCGCGGAGCGAGCCGCGGCGCTCGCCCTCGTGTACGACGACGACGAGACGAACATCAGGGCCGCCCTGGCCGCCCGTCGGCTCAATCCTCAACTGCGGCTGGTGATCCGGCTCTACAACCGCAAGCTGGGCCAGCGCCTGGAGGAGCTGCTCGACCAGGCCGCGGTGGTCGCGATGCCCGGTCTCGACCGCGCCGAGCTGGAGGGCTCCACCACCGTGCTGTCCGACGCGGACACGGCAGCGCCCGCGCTGGCGGCCACCGCGGTGGCCGGCACGAGCAAGGTCGTCCAGGCCGGCGGGCTGCTGCTGCGTGCGGCGGAGCGTACATCGTCCGGGTCCGGCGAAGCCCCGGGCCCCGGTCCGTTCACGCTCGCCCTGTTGTCACCCAACGCCAACGGCCCCGCATCCACGGGAAGTCCGGACAGCGGCAACGTCCCGCAAGGGCCCCTGCTGCTGCCCGACGACGCGACGGTCGCCGCCTCCCCCGGCCGGGTGGCCATGGTCCTGGAGACCGTCGCGTACGCCGGACCCCAGGTGCCGCCCCGCCGTCTGGCCGGTCGCGGCGCCCCGCTCGGGGAGATCTTCTCGCGGCGGCTGCGCTGGGCACTCGCCGGTGTCGCCGCGGCCGTGGTCGCGCTGGCCGTCACCTCCTGGCTCACCACCGGCGACCATCCGCTGCACGCCGTCTACGTCACGCTCCTCGATCTGTTCGGGATCGGCGACCCTGCCGTGGGTGAGCCCACCGCCCGCCAGGTGCACCAGCTCCTCTCCGGACTGGTGGGCCTCGCGCTGCTGCCGTTCCTCGTGGCCGCCTCGCTGGAGGCGCTCGGCGCGTTCCGCACAGCGGGGGCGCTGCGCCGCCCGCCGCGCGGGCTGTCCGGGCATGTCGTGCTGCTCGGCCTCGGCAAGGTGGGCACCCGCGTGCTGGCCAGGCTCCGTGAGCTCGACATCCCGGTCGTGTGCGTGGAGGAGGACCCGGAGGCACGTGGCATCCCGCTCGCGCGCAGGCACCGTGTCCCGGTGGTCCTGGGCGATGTCACCCAGGAGGGCGTGCTGGAAGCCGCCAAGATCCACCGGGCACACGCGCTGCTGGCCCTGACCAGTGCCGACACCACGAACCTGGAGGCGGCGCTGTACGCCCGCACCGTCAAGCCGGATCTGCAGGTCGCCCTGCGGCTGTACGACGACGACTTCGCGACCGCCGTCTACCGCACCCTGCGGGCCGCCCACCCCGACGCGGTCACCCGCAGCCGCAGCGTCTCCACGCTCGCCGCGCCCGCGTTCGCCGGGGCGATGATGGGCCGTCAGATCCTCGGCGCCATCCCGGTCGAGCGCAAGGTGCTGCTGTTCGCCGCGCTCGACGTCGCGGGGCATCCGCAGTTCGAGGGCCGTACCGTCGCCGAGGCGTTCCGGCCCGGTGCATGGCGGGTGATCGCCCTGGACACGACGGATCCCGCCGGTCGCCGGGCGGATCTCGGCGCGGCCCGCCCGGACGACGGCGACGCGGCGGGCGCCGGGCTGCTGTGGGACCTCCACCCCGGTCATGTCCTGCGCCCGGAGGACCGTGTCGTCCTCGCCGCCACACGGCGCGGGCTGGCCGAACTCCTCGGGCGGCGCACCGGACCCGGCCCGGGCCCACGGACCGGCTGACCCTCGCATGGTCCTGGGGAGGCCGCTCGGTCCGAGCGGCAGCTTCAGTGACGGCTCCGGCGGCATCTGCGCCACCACCCTCGGCTTCGCCTCGCACACCCCCCGCTCCGTGTGGGGACGGCTCTGCGTCATCTGCGCGGTGGTGGCCGGCCTGCTCTTCGTCGCGCAGCTCACCGCGGTGCTCACGGCCGGCCTTACGGTGGAACGGATGGAGGAGGGCATCCGGTCGGTGGACGATCTGCGGGGGCGGCGGGTGGCGACGGTCGCCCACAGCACCGCCGCCGACGGGCTGGCACGGCGCGGGATCAAGGCGGCCCACTTCGAACCTTCGACGACGCCACGGCCGCGCTCGAAGAGGGACACTTCGACGCGGTCGTGCACGACGCCCCGATCCTGAGGTACGAGGTGGGCCGGCCCGGAGGCCTCTTCGAGCTGGTCGGCCCCACCTTCACGAACACGCCCTGGCAGGCGCTGCGTTCGGCACCTGCCAGGGCGTCGCCGTCGCGCGCGGCTCCCCTCGCGGAGGGCGGGAGGAGTCGCGCACGGGGACGGGGAGAGGTCTCGTCCCGGTGAGTGCTCAGTCGTCGATACGGTCCATGACGTCACCGAGGTCCACGAACTTGAAACCGGTGGCCTCGCGTTCGCCGTCGCCCGGGGTGTCGTGGCCGTCCTGGACGACGAGCAGACCGCGCGGGTACTTCGTGCCGAGGGGCGCGTTGAGTACGGCGGCGCCGTCGCACGCCTCGGAGCCGTCCAGGGCCGGCGAGGCGGCGGTGACGCGGAAGCCGCCCTCGTACTCGTTGCGGTCCTCCAGCTCACGGTCGTACAGGGCGAAGGTGTTGTCGCCCTGGCTGGAGGCCAGGACGTACCCGTCGCCGTCGGGCTCGGTCAGCAGCGTCAGTCCCTCGACGTCGGCCGCGAGGCGCGAGCCGCCGTAGCCCGGGTCGTCGCCCGCGACGCATTCCTCGGTCTGCTCGTCGTACACACCCGGGACGCCGTACTCGCGGACCTTGTCGACCAGCTTCGGGGTGCCGGTGAGGTCGGCACGCATACGCCAGATACCGACGTCCTCCTGGCCGGCGTAGAGCATGCCGTTGGCCGGGTCGACGACCATGCCCTCGACCTGGGGCTGCTCGCCGGGCTCGGCGCACGGCGTCCAGGAGGTGCCGTTCGGCAGCCGGAACGAGGACGGCAGGTCCAGCGTGCGGATCTTGCGGTACGTGACGGTGCCGTCGGCGCCGGCGCGGATTTCCAGCAGGGCGACGGCGGCGCGGTTGCGCCGGCTGACCAGGGCGTACGAGCGCCCGCTCGCCGGGTCGGTCCAGGTGGCCAGACCATAGGCCGTCTTCTGCTCGTTGATCTCGTCCTGGCCGGCGGAGAAGACCGGCGGGGCGGCGGGGTCGGTGATGTCGGTGAGCGGGCCGCCGGGCCGTCCGCGGTCGATGCGGTAGAACCGCAGCCGGTCGTGGCCACGGTCGGTGGTCACGGCGAGGTCGGCTCGCCCGGACGACAGCCGCAGGCCCTGGACCAGATCCACGTTGTTGAACCGGCCGGGGGCGTCGTCCGGCCCGGCCGCGGGAGGCGCCGGGATCGACTGGACCTGCCGGGCGTCGAGGTCGTAGACGCGCAGTCCGCCCTCCTTCGCCGTCGCGATCACCAGGCTGCGGCCCGGGTCCGCGGCGTTGCGCCAGATCGCGGGGTCGTCGGCGTTGGCGTTGCCGCCCGCCTCGTCGTCGTACAGCGTGGGTGCCTCCGCGCGGGCGGTGACGGCGGGCAGTGGAACGGGGGCAGGGGTGCGCGCCTCGGCGGATACGGCCGCGGCGGGTACCGCCGCGGCGAGCGCGGCGAGGACCGTGCCCAGGGCGACGGTGGTCGACCGGGCGGGGCTGGGCCTGCTCACGATGCACTCCTCGGTGTCGGGATCATGACGACTACCCGGTGAGCGTGGAAGCAGGAGGTGACGGCCCGGCGTCCGGCACGCGGTGCCTTCATGTGCACGTCATGAACTCGGCCTCTTCGGTGGTGGCATGTGCTGCCTGGACGTGCCCTGCCGGGGAGGGGCAGTATCAATGGTGAGGGGTCGGCCGTGAATCGGCGCTCTCCGCCCCGGGGCAGAGAGCGGTGACGGCACCGTTGGTGCCGTGCGCATCCGTTGATGGTGCGCGCATCTGATGCCGTGCGGCTCCGTTGGTGCCGTGCGCATCCGTTGATGGCGTGCACGTCCGTGGCCCGGTGAGGGCGCGGCGCATCAGCCTCGACAACAACTGTTCCACCAGTGCTCCACCTGACCGCCCCGGCGCCTCGGGCCGCCCGCACCGGCAGCCCGGCCGCGGCGTCGGCGCAGGAGGTGACTCCACGATGAATCCGTCCACGGAGCGTTCTCACCGCGCCACCACTCCTGGCGCGGGCCGCCTGTCGGGGCAGGTGAGCGCCGCCGACGCCGGCCTGCTCCTGCTGCGGCTGACGGTGGGAGTGATCATGGCGGGCCACGGCGCCCAGAAACTCTTCGGCTGGTTCGGAGGGCCGGGCCTGGACGCTACCGGGAAGGGGTTCGCCGACCTGGGCTACGACCCCGGCGTGGTCTTCGCCGGCCTCGCGGGAGCCTCCGAGTTCCTCGGCGGGCTGGGCCTGGCAGTCGGACTGCTCACTCCGCTCGCCGCGGCTGCCGTGATCGGAGTCATGATCAACGCCATGGTGCTCGCCTCCGACAGCGGCCTGTTCTCGGTCGGCGCCGCCTTCGAATTCCCGATGGCGCTCGCCGCCGTCGCACTCTCCATCGCCGCCCTGGGCCCGGGCCGCCTCTCGCTCGACCTGCGCTTCCCCTGGCGCGACGGCGGGTGGCGCCCGGCGGCCTTCGCACTGATCGTGGGCGGCGTCGCTGCCGGCATCGTCCTGCTGTTGTAGGGCGGCCCGGCACGCGCCAGGCACGCGCGGTTTCCCGGCTCCCCGGCGGCTCGCAAGCTCGCTCGGACCGCACCGCGCACCGGCCTGAGCACGGCCACCGAGTGACTCAGGCAAGCCTCAAGTCGATCCAGGGCACACTGTCGCCCGGCAGCAGGTACCTGTCGAATTCGACGAATCCATGCGCTTGCGCGAACCGGAGCCCGTCGACGTTGGATGCCCAGACCACCGTCTCGATGACGTCGGCGCCGAGCTTTCGAGCCTGTGTCAGCCCATGCGCATAGAGCTCGCCACCGAACCCCTGCCCGCGGTGGTCGGGGAGTACCCGGGCGATCACTGTGGCCGTCGTTGTCCCGTCGATGGGCGGACGCACCGTCATGCAGCCCACGAGCACGTCGTCGAGATAGGCGACGTCCAGCTGGTTGCGCTGAGAACGCTCACGCACGTCTTCGAGAGACAGGAAGTGAGTGGGGATGATCAGGTTGTGGACGTACTGCCAGTCTTGAAGCCCGGCATCGTCGTCCACCCGTTCGATCCGCTCGATGCGAAGGTTTGACACCGCTACAGACAAGCGTGCGCAGTGTGGCGCGTCAACCGCAATTGATTCCACGGCAATCGGCACCGAGCTGGGGCGTGCGCTGCGACGAAGCGACGAAGCGACGGCGACGACACGGGTGGACCACTTCGCGCCGGAAGGCTTGACGTGTCCCTGCCGTAGGCACTATCGGATGTGGTGAGTTTCGTTCGCCCCCGTTCGTTTGTGTTCCATTCAAGCCTTCTGGAGCCACACTTGCCTGCCGAACGTCACACCTTAAGACGGGGCCTCGCCGCCGTCGCGACCACGCTCGCGCTCCTCACCGGCGGCGGGGCCCTGGCCGCCACCGCCGCCGTCACCGCGCAGGTGGCGGCCGCGCCCCCTGCCGCGGCCGCCGACAACGGCCTCGCCCGCACCCCCCAGATGGGGTTCAACAATTGGAACTCCACGCACTGCCGTGCCGAGTTCAACGAAGCGATGATCAAGGGCATCGCGGACACCTTCGTCTCCCAGGGCCTCAAGGACGCCGGGTACACCTACGTCAACATCGACGACTGCTGGGCGCTGCCGGCCCGCGACGCGTCCGGGAACCTCGTCCCCGACCCCGTGCGCTTCCCGGCCGGAATCAAGGCCGTCGCCGACTACGTCCACTCCAAGGGGCTCAAGTTCGGGATCTACACGAGCGCCGGCACCAAGACCTGTGACGTGCAGGGCTTCCCCGGTGGCCTCGGGCACGAACAGCAGGACGCCGATCTGTTCGCGTCCTGGGGCGTGGACTACCTGAAGTACGACAACTGCAACAACGCGGGCGTGGATGCGCGGCAGCGCTACACGGCGATGGCGAACGCCCTGAAGGCCACCGGCCGGCCGATCCTCTTCAGCATCTGCGAGTGGGGCGAGAACGAGCCCTGGAAGTGGGCGCAGGACGTCGGCAACTCCTGGCGCACCACAGGGGACATCAGCGACTCCTGGTCCAGCATGATCGACATCGCGCACCGGAACCAGGCGCTGGCGCCCTACGCCCGCCCCGGCGCCTGGAACGACCCCGACATGCTGGAAGTCGGCAACGGCGGAATGACCGACACCGAGTACCGCACCCACTTCAGCCTCTGGGCGCAGATGGCGGCGCCCCTGCTCATCGGCAGCGACCTGCGCAACGCCTCCCCCGCCACCCTCGCGATCCTCAAGAACACCGACGTCATCGCCGTCGACCAGGACTCCCTGGGCAAGCAGGGCACGGTCGTCTCCAGCTCCGGCGGCCTCGTCGTCATGTCCAAGCCCCTTGCGGACGGCGGCCGTTCGGTGACCCTCACGAACGAGACGGCATCGACGCGGACCATCTCGACCACGATCGACGCGATCGGTCTGGGCGGCGCGTCCTCGTACGCACTCAAGGACCTCTGGACCAAGCAGACCGGCACCACGACGGGCCCGATCAGCGCCTCGGTGCCCGCCCACGGCACGGTGATGTACCGGGTGACGCCGGGCAGTCCCGTGACCCCGCCCAGCGGCCTGCACCAGCTCAGCGATCTGCCGTGGACCTCCGCGGTCAACGCATGGGGCCCGGTCGAACGCGACCGCAGCAACGGCGAACAGGGCGCAGGCGACGGCCGCGCCCTCACCATCGGCGGCACCACCTACGCCAAGGGCCTCGGCACGCACGCGCCGAGCGAGGTGACGTACCACCTGGGCGGCACCTGCCGGTCGCTGGCCGTCGACGTGGGCGTGGACGACGAGTCGACGGCGGGCGGCTCGGCCGTCTTCCGTATCTACCGCGACAGCGCGCTGGTCGCCGACAGCGGACCACGCACAGTGACCGATCCGCCCAAGCACCTCACGGCGGACCTCGGCGGAGGTACCCGACTGAGGCTCGTCGTCACGGACGGCGGCGACGGAATCGACTACGACCACGCGGACTGGGCCGACGCGAAGCTGGCCTGCGGCAACGGCCCGGCCGCCGGAACCCACGCGCTCAGCGATCTGTCGTGGGCCTCGGCGGCAGGCGGCTGGGGCCCGGTCGAACGCGACCGCAGCAACGGCGAACAGGGCGCAGGCGACGGCCGCGCCCTCACCATCGGCGGCACCACCTACGCCAAGGGCCTCGGCACGCACGCCCCGTCGACGATCACGTACTACCTCGGCGGCAGGTGCTCCGCCCTCACCGCGAGTGTGGGTGTGGACGACGAGGCGGGCGGCACGAACGGGTCCGTCGCTTTCCGGATCTACCGCGACGGCACCCTGGTCGCCGACAGCGGCCGCGTCACCGGCGCGGACGCGGCGAAGTCGCTCACCGCGGACCTGACCGGCGGGCTGGAGCTGAAGCTGGTCGTCACGGACGGCGGCGACGGAATCGACTACGATCACGCCGACTGGGCCGCACCCCGGCTCACCTGCGCCTGAGCACCGGTGCCGGGGGCCGCTCCGTGCGGCACCCGGCACCGGCCGCCCGTCGGTTCCGCCGTGCGGCTCCGCGCCGTGTGCCGCCCGCACGGGCTGCGCCCGGCGCCACGGGGAGGAATCCTGAAAGAGTGACGATCGACGAGACCGCGGAACGCCTCATCCCGCTCCCCGCCGACCGCGTTGCGGCCTATGCGATGGACTGGCGGCACGACCACGAGTGGACCCAGGGCATCCGCACTGCGGAGCTCACCCGCGAGGCGGACGGCGGCGGTGGTTTCGGGGTCGGCGCCGAGGTGACGCGTACCGCGTACTTCCTCGGCAAGCGCATCGACTACGTGCTCCGCGTGACCGCGTACGATCCGCCGCGGCTGCTGGACATGGTGTCCGTGGCCGGACCCATGCCGATGCACGTCACGTACACGTTCGCCCCGGATGTGCACGGCACGCTCGCCCGCATCCGCGTCCGGGGCGGCACCGGCGGCTACTACCGGCTGGCCGCGCCGCTCATGGCGCGGAAGGTCCGCTCCTCGATCACCAAGGACCTGCGTGATCTCGAGCTCAACCTCTCGGTCAGGGCCGCGGACGAGCAGTGAGGTCCCGGGCCCGACCAGATGCCGCACATGACCGGCGTGGTCATCATGGAATGGCCGGTCCGGCAGAGCGCCGGGCAGGAAGGGGCGCGCGATGGAGCTGTTCCCGCCGATGCCGCTCGCCGAGTGGCGGGACACCAAGGAAACGCTGCACCGCTTCGCGCAGGTCGTCGGCAAGATCCGCCTCGCCGCGAGTGCCCGGCGCAATCACTGGTGGAACGTCCCGTTCCATCTCACCGGGCGGGGCATCACCACCCGCCCCATGGGACAGATCGACGGCAATCCGATCTTCACGATGGACTTCGACTTCGTCGACCATCAACTGATCGTCGCGACGCTCGACGGCCGGGCGATCTCGTTCCCGCTCTTCGGCCAGTCCGTGGCGTCCTTCCACGACACCGTCCTGGACTCGCTGGCCGCGCTGGGCGTCCGGGTGAGCATCGACGTTCCGCGGCCGTTCGACCTGCCCGACGCCGCCCGCCCGTTCGCCGAGGACACCGAGCACGCGACCTACGACCCCGTACAGGCCAACCGCTACTGGCAGGTCCTGAGCCAGGTGGCGTCGGTACTGGAGGAATTCGCGACCCGCTTCTCGGGAAAGGCCAGCCCGGTCCACCACTTCTGGCACACGTTCGACATCGCGCACAGCCGGTTCTCGGGGCGTACCGCCGACCAGCCCCGGCAGATCGACCCGGTGACCCGGGAGGCGTACTCCCGGGAGGTGATCAGCTTCGGCTTCTGGTTCGGGGACGACACCTTCGCCGAGCCCGCCTTCTACTCCTACACCGCTCCCGAGCCCGCGGGTCTGGCCGGTGAGCCGCTGACCCCCGCGTCGGCGCGCTGGGCTGAGCGCGGCGGCAGCCACTTGGCCGTGCTGCCGTACGACGCGGCCCGCGCCGAGAGCGACCCCCGGGCTGCCGTACTGGCCTTCTACGAGAGCGCGTACCAGGCCGGAGCCGGGCGCGCAGGCTGGGACATCGCCGGGCTCGCCTGTCCCGGCGGGATCACCGACCCGCACCTGCCGGTCCCACCACCCGTCTGATGCGTCAGTGCGACTACTGATACGTCAGTGCAGCTGCGCCTGCCAGTCCGCGGGGAGCTTGTCCCGGGGGCCCGGGGTCGGCTGGGAGGCCGGATGCGAGGTGGGCCCCGGCAGCTGCGGGCCTTCGTAGTACTGCCCGGTGTCGATGTTCCAGAACCAGTCCTCGCCCGGCTCGAAACTGGTCAGGAACGGGTGTCCCGCTTCGCGCGCATGCTTCGTACCGTGCTGCGAGGGCGAGGAGTCACAGCACCCGATGTGCCCGCACGCGGCGCAGCGCCGCAAGTGGAACCACCACCCCGGTCCGTCGCCCGCCAGGCACTCCACGCAGCCGACCCCGCTGGGGGTCGCGGTGAGATCGATACCCGGGATCTGGTCATGTGCCATGTGACAGACCTCCACACAACAGTGTGGCCCGGGCTCGGCTGCCGCGCGATCGGGCAGGCCCTCAGGCCCGGCCCGTACCCCCCGCCGGAACGTCCTTCGCATGATCAAGCATGGTGCAGTCGCAGTTGATCACTCCGGGGCCGTACTTCAGATGAACTGCGCCTCCGATGCGTACGTTCGGGTGGTCTGTACGTCCTGAGTCCCTGTCGACCACCGACGTCATGACGGCCACCTCATAACTTGGTTGGCAATGCCGGTGGTTCGGACTCCGATCCCGTCGGTATCTCCCTCGGATCTCTCGTGTCAGCCACCTGACATCAGCCAGATCGCCCATCCCTTACCAACCCGTGAGATGTGACCAAGTGAAACGTAGGCGATTGTGGACAGGGCTCGCCGCAACGGCGGTGGTTGCCTCCGGGGCAGCCGTCTGGGCCGCTCTGTCCCAGCCCGTGGCCTCGGAAGCCGGGGCCGCGTCAGCGCCTCGAAAGGACTTGGCGGCGCAAACGCTCTTGCAGGTCGGCATTCAGCAGTCGAAGAATCGGGACACCGCCGGGGCGACCGACACCTTCAACCGCGTGCTGAGGCTGGATCCGAACAACAAGATCGCCTGGTACAACCTGGGCGTCATCGCGCACCAGGACCGCAGGACGGCCGATGCCCGTGCGGCCTATGAAAAGGCGCTGAAGATCGATCCCTCGTTCACGTCTGCCCTCTACAACGAAGCGGTGCTGCTCCAGTCGAGCGATCCCGACCGCGCCATCGAGCTTCTGCAGCGAGCTGTTGCCGTCAACCCGAAGGCCGCCACGGCCCATTTGCACCTCGGGCAGGTGCTCGCGAAGGAAGGCCGCGACGACAAAGCACAGGATGCATTCCGTCGTGCTGTTTCGGCCGACCCCTCACTGCACCGCCTCGTACCGGAACCGTTCCAGGATTCCGCAAGCCCCTCACCGACCCCGAGCCAGGCAGGTACCACCAGATGACGTCGAATGCGACACCGAGGTTCTCCGTCTTCACCCCCAGCCACCGGCCGCGCTTCCTCGATGAGTGCCTGACGACCCTGCAGGCGCAGACCTGTTCGGACTGGGAATGGGTCGTCCTGCTCAACAACGGCGCCAGATGGCGGCCGGAGCGGCCCGACGAGCGTGTCCGCGTGGAGATCGCAGACGACATCCACGGCGTCGGGGCAGCCAAACGCAGAGCCTGTGAACTGGCCCGCGGAGAAATCCTCGTGGAACTCGACCACGACGATCTGCTGGCGAAGGAGTGCCTGGCGGAACTCGCCGAGGCATTCGACGCCCGCCCCGAAGCCGTCTTCGTCTACAGCAACACCGCGCAGATCACCGAGGACGGGGGACGGGACGAGTCCCGCTTCAACAAGGCGCACGGCTGGCAGTACGAGGAGGTGACCGTCGATGGCCGCCGGCTGCTGGAAGCCATGTCCATGGCTCCGACGCCGCACAACGTCTCCTACATCTGGTACGCGCCCAACCACGTGCGGGCGTTCCGCAAGGACGTCTACGAGAAAGTCGGCGGGTACGACGCCACCCGCACGGTCCTGGACGACCAGGATCTGATGTGCCGCCTCTTCCAGGCCGGCGACTTCCACCACATCCCCCGCTGCCTGTACCTCCAGCGGATCCACAAGGCGAACACACAGCGGGATCCGGAGATCAACGCCCACATCCAGCGTGAGACGGTCGCCCTGTACGACAAGTACATCGAGGCCAACGCCCTCGCCTGGACCCATCGCCGTGGACTGCTCTCGCTGGACCTCGGCGCAGCCCACCGGAAGCCGCCCGGCTACCTGGGCGTGGACCAGTATCCGGGGGAGGGCGTCGACATCGTCGCGACACTGCCCGAGAAACTGGACCTGCCCGACAACTCAGTCGGCCTGATGCGGGCGGTGGACTTCCTGGAGCACGTGCCCGCGAAGGTGCCGCTCATCAACGAGCTGTACCGGCTGCTGGCTCCTGGGGGCATGCTCCTCACCATGACCCCCAGCGCCGACGGCCGCGGCGCGTACCAGGACCCGACGCACGTCGCCTTCTACAACGAGAACTCCTTCTGGTACTACACGGACAACCAGTACCGCGCGTTCGTGCCCGAGATCGAGGCCCGGTTCCAGAATTCACGTCTGGTCACCTACTTCCCGACCGACTGGCACTCCAAGAACAACATCTCGTACGTGGTGGCGAACCTCATCGCGATGAAGGAGGGCGCCGCCCGCTGCGGCGGACCGCTGCGGGTCTAGGGCGTGTTGCGAAAGTAGCGCCGTCCGCCCGGAGGGTGGGGCCCGCGGCGTCTGGTGCGTGCGATCGCAAGGCGGTGGGGGCACCTCCCAGCGGTAGCTGGGGGAGATCATCCTCGTACTGGACGTACTTGGATGAGTCCGACAACGCAGCGTGGGGGCACCTCCCGTGCCCGAAGAGCTACGGGGGAGGGCGTGCCAGGCGTCGTGGGCCAGGCGGGACTTTCGCAACACGCCCTAGTGCCGGGAGCGGCACTAGCTCGTACACGGCGCGGGGGGGGGGGGGGGGGGGGGGGGGGGGGGGGGGGGGGGGGGGGGGGGGGGGGGGGGGGGGGGGGGGGGGGGGGGGGGAGGGAGGGGGGGGGGGAAGTGCTCTTCGTGGCGGCCCGCGT
>NZ_JBVJKN010000048.1:0-44644 GCF_055585225.1 Streptomyces sp. NPDC053673
CTGGTAGCTCCGCTACAAGGACTTCCGGCCGCCTTGCGATGGCACGCACCGGACGACGCTCCTTGACGGGCAAACATTGCCGGTCGCGGCACTAGGCGTACTGATCACGAGTGCCGGCAACGCTCGTGGTCAATCTCGTGGTCAATACACCTGGGAGCCCGCACCACGGGCCGGGACCCGGTCCGGGCGGTGCCACCCACGTGCTTTACGCTCCGCTTACTTTCAGCGTTTCGTACTTGGGGGGAAGCCGTGTTCGTCCTGTCCATCCTGCTTGTCATCGCCGCGGTGGTGATGTTCTTCGTCGCGCGCGCGAGCGAGAAGCGCGGACTCATGTTCGGCGCCGTCGGCGCGCTGATCGCCGGTCTCTTCGCGGGCATCGCCAGCATGGTGTACGTCGTGAGCGCGTACGAGGTCGGCGTCCCGGTCGCGTTCGGCAAGGTCGGCTCGCCCATGACGTCCGGCATGCACGTCAAGTCGCCGTTCACGAACGTCACGACGTTCTCGACCCGCCCGGTCGACCTCAACCTCTCCGACAAGGACGTGGTCGAGGTGCGCTCCAGCCAGGGCGGTGTGATGTACGCGGAGGTCACCGTGAAGTGGGCCGTGACCCCGGCGAAGGCGGTGGAGCTCTACAAGCTGGCGGGCAGTGAGGACGCCATCCAGCAGCGCCTCGTCTACCCGGACAGCCGGGAGATCATCCGTAATGTCTTCGCCCGCTACACGAGCGAGCAGGGCTACGCCTCGGCCCGTGAGAAGATCAACACCGAGATCGGCCTGCTCATCAAGGAGCGGCTGGCCCCGCGCGGTATCGATGTGACCACGGTCAACCTGCGCAATGTGAAGCCGTCGGACCGGCTGCAGGACCAGATCGACCGCAAGATCCAGCAGCAGCAGGCGACGGAGCGGGCGACCGAGGCCGCGCGTACGGCGAAGGCGGAGGCCGAGCGGCGCCGTATCGAGGCGGAGGGCATCGCCCGCGCCAACAAGATCCTGAACAACTCGCTCAGCGACAAGGTCCTGATGAACCAGTGCATCGACGCCTTCAAGGACGCGTCGGCCAAGCACCCGGTGTACGCGGTTCCGTGCGGCGGCGGCACCGGGAACCCGCTGATCGTGGACGGCACGAAGAACTGACGGTACGCACGAGGTGGGGCCGTACGTACGAGGTAAGCCGCACGAGGTAGGGCCGCACGTACGCGAAGGGGCCGCCCGGCGGATCGCCGGACGGCCCCTTCGTACGTGTACGACTAGCGCGAACGCTTGGCGAGCCGCTCCACGTCCAGCAGGATCACGGCCCGCGCCTCCAGTCGCAGCCAGCCGCGCTGCGCGAAGTCGGCGAGCGCCTTGTTGACGGTCTCGCGGGAGGCGCCGACCAGCTGGGCCAGCTCCTCCTGGGTCAGGTCGTGCACGACGTGGATGCCCTCCTCCGACTGCACGCCGAAGCGGCGCGACAGGTCGAGAAGTGCGCGGGCGACACGGCCCGGTACGTCGGAGAAGACCAGGTCGGACATCTGGTCGTTGGTCTTGCGGAGCCGGCGGGCGACCGCGCGCAGCAGGGCGGTGGCCACCTCGGGGCGCGCGTTCAGCCAGGGCTGGAGGTCGCCGTGACCCAGGCCCAGCAGCTTGACCTCGGTGAGCGCGGTGGCGGTCGCCGTGCGCGGGCCCGGGTCGAAGAGGGACAGCTCGCCGATCAGCTCGCCGGGGCCGAGCACCGCAAGCATGTTCTCGCGGCCGTCGGGGGAGGTGCGGTGAAGCTTGACCTTGCCTTCGGTGACCACGTACAGGCGGTCGCCGGGGTCACCCTCGTGGAAGAGCGCGTCGCCGCGGGCGAGCGTCACTTCACTCATCGAGGCGCGGAGCTCCGCGGCCTGCTCGTCATCGAGCGCCGCGAAGAGCGGGGCGCGCCGCAGAACGTCGTCCACGAGTTCTCTCCTTGTCGACCTGCTCAGGGGACGGTGGTCCCCATGATGCCGCACACCAAAACAGTGCGATCGATCACAAGGGTCCAACACAAGTCTGACGCACCGCCGTGGACGGCTGTGCGGCAGGGGCCGATTCGGGTGGCGATCGGCCATGGCCGGGGCGGATGTCAGCGGTGACCTTTAGGCTGGCCGGGTGTCCAATTCGCCGGTGAGAGCACAGGCCAAGGGGGCCGGGAGAGTGTCAGGGAAGCAAAATTCCGCTGTGGGCGAACAAGTTTCGTCCGTGCCGACAAAAGTAGCAAAAGCGACAAATGGGACGGCTTCGAAGGTCGAGAAGACCTCGAAGACCTCGAAGGCTTCGAAGACCTCGGCGAAGCCTGCGGTGAAGGCGTCGGCGAAGCCGGAGTCGCGGCTGGCGATGGTGCGCCGCGCCCGCCGGATCAACCGTGAGCTGGCGGAGGTGTATCCGTACGCCCACCCGGAGCTCGACTTCCAGAACCCCTTCCAGCTGCTCGTCGCGACCGTCCTCTCCGCCCAGACGACCGATCTGCGGGTCAACCAGACGACGCCCGCGCTGTTCGCGAAGTACCCGACGCCCGAGGACATGGCCGCGGCCGTGCCGGAGGAGCTCGAAGAGATCATCCGGCCCACCGGCTTCTTCCGGGCCAAGGCGAAGTCCCTGATCGGCCTCTCCACGGCCCTCCGGGACAACTTCGGCGGCGAGGTCCCGGGCCGGCTGAAGGACCTGGTCACGCTGCCGGGTGTGGGCCGCAAGACGGCCTTCGTGGTGCTCGGCAACGCGTTCGGGGTGCCGGGGATCACCGTCGACACCCACTTCATGCGGCTCGCTCGCCGCTGGAAATGGACGGACCAGGACGACCCGGTCAAGATCGAGGCGGAGATCGCCGAGATCTTCCCCAAGAGCGAGTGGACGATGCTCTCCCACCGGGTGATCTTCCACGGCCGCCGTATCTGCCACGCCCGCAAGCCCGCCTGCGGCGCCTGCCCGATCACCCACCTCTGCCCTGCGTACGGCGAGGGCGAGACCGACCCGGAGAAGGCCAGGAAGCTCCTCAAGTACGAGCTCGGCGGCTATCCGGGTCAGCGCCTGAATCCACCACCCGACTACCCGGGCAAGCCGGCGCCGCCGCTGGGCGCCTCATGACGCGCTCCCGCGGTGGGGCGCTGCCGCCCTGCCCCCGTCCCGGCAGGGGCAGGGGCAGGGGCGAAGGTGGGGCGGCCGGTCCCGCGATCTTTTCCGCGACGGGTGGAACGATCGCGACCACCGCAGGCGTTGCACACGACGGGGGTGCCCATGACACGCACGGATGAGACGTACGACGGCGACATGGCCGTGACCGGCGACGGGCTGCCCGAGTGGCTGGCGCCGGTCGAGCGGGCCGCCAGGACCGTCTCCCCCGAGCAACTCAGCCGGTTCCTGCCGCCCGCGAGTGGCGGAGGCCGCCAGTCCGCCGTGCTCATCCTCTTCGGGGACGGTGCCCAAGGCCCCGAGCTGCTGCTCATGGAGCGAGCCGGCAGCCTCCGGTCGCACGCCGGGCAGCCTTCCTTCCCCGGCGGCGCCCTCGACCCCGAGGACGGCGACCCCGCCACCACCGGCCCGCTCCGGGCCGCCCTCCGCGAGGCCCAGGAGGAGACCGGCCTGGACCCGGCAGGCGTCCAGATCTTCGGGGTGCTGCCCCGGCTCTACATCCCCGTGAGCGGCTTCGTCGTGACCCCCGTCCTCGGCTGGTGGCGCGATCCGAGCCCCGTCGCCGCGGTCGACGCCGCCGAGACCGCCCGGGTCTTCACGGTTCCCGTGGCGGATCTCACGGACCCGGCCAACCGTGCGACGACCGTCCATCCCAGCGGCCACCGTGGTCCGGCATTTCTGGTCGAATCGGCTCTGGTCTGGGGTTTTACCGCCGGTGTGATCGACCGCATCCTCCACTTCGCGGGCTGGGAGCGACCATGGGACCGGGCGAAGCAGGTCCCGCTCGACTGGCGCGCATGAGACCGTGGATCACGTGCTCCGTTCACCCGGAGTATGAATCCGGGACCCCCGATACCCCCAGCCGGACGGAGTGCCGGACGACGAATCTGCGAGGCTAATGACGGTGAACGTGCTGGACATCCTGTTGCTGGTCGCCGCCGTGTGGTTCGCGATCGTCGGCTATCGCCAGGGCTTCGTCGTCGGCATCCTGTCGGTGACCGGCTTCCTCGGGGGCGGACTCGTCGCCGTCTATCTGCTCCCGTTCCTCTGGGACCGGATGACGGGCGAGAGCGAGGTCTCCACGACCGCAGCGATCGTCGCCGTCGTGATCGTGATCGTCTTCGCCTCCGTCGGGCAGGCCTTCACCACCCACCTGGGCAACAAGCTCAGGCGCTACATCACGTGGTCACCGGCGCGCGCCCTCGACGCCACGGGCGGCGCGCTCGTCAACGTCGTCGCGATGCTGCTCGTCGCGTGGCTGATCGGCTCCGCTCTCGCGGGCACGTCGCTGCCGACGCTCGGCAAGGAAGTCCGTAACTCCAAGGTGCTCCTCGGAGTGTCGCGGGTGATGCCGAGTCAGGCGTCCACGTGGTTCACCGACTTCTCCGCGGTCCTCGCGCAGAACGGTTTCCCGCAGGTCTTCAGCCCGTTCGCCAACGAACCCATCACCGAGGTCAGCGCCCCCGACCCGGCGCTCGTCAACAGCCCGGTCGCGGCCCGCGCACAGCGGTCCATCGTCAAGGTCGTCGGCACGGCCCCGAGCTGCAACAAGGTCCTCGAAGGCACCGGCTTCGTCTTCGCCCCGCGCCGCGTCATGACCAATGCGCACGTCGTCGGCGGTGTCGACGAGCCGACCGTGCAGATCGGCGGCCAGGGCCGGCTGTACGACGCCAAGGTCGTCCTCTACGACTGGCAGCGCGACATCGCCGTACTGGACGTCCCGGACCTCCAGGCAACGCCGCTCCAGTTCACCGAGACCGATGCCCGCACCGGCGACAGCGCGATCGTCGCCGGCTTCCCGGAGAACGGCTCGTACGACGTACGCTCCGCGCGCGTCCGCGGCCGTATCGACGCCAACGGCCCCGACATCTACCGCCGCGGTGAGGTGCGCCGCGATGTGTACTCGCTGTTCGCGACGGTCCGCCAGGGCAACTCCGGCGGCCCGCTTCTCACCACCGACGGCCGGGTGTACGGCGTGATCTTCGCCCGGTCGCTGGACGACGCCAGCACTGGTTATGCGCTGACGGCGGATGAGATCCGCGACGACATCACGCAGGGCCGTGCTGCGAACCAGGAGGTCGACAGTCAGGGATGCGCGCTGTGACGCCGTAGCGGGACGTCAGCCGCGAGGATGGCGCAGGCGCGCCGAGACCCAGCGGGCCCGGCGGCGGAGGATACGGGGGATCCCGAGTCGGGGATCATGGCCCCGCCCTTGCGGGCCACCCCTCTCGTATGTGATCGGCGCTGCGGCCGAGCGTGAGTTGCGTGCTGTGTCACCGTAGTCGTGCGTCCAGCCCATACCCCGACGTGTGCCCGTGCCCCAAGGTCGGTAACCGCATCGGGGCCCGCCAATTGGCCTATGCGCCGGGCAATCCCCGTTCGCCGCACACTCGTTCCCGGGGTCGACCCGCGGATCCCCGGCAGTGGGGGTGTGGTGCCTGGTGTCGCTTGTTTCGGCTTTGGGTGGGCTATCGGTCTGGTTCGGGGTCCTTGAGCCAGCTGATGAGCTCGTTCGAGAACGCCACCGGGTCCTCCTCGTGCGGGAAGTGCCCCAGGCCGTCGAAGAGGCGCCAGCGGTAGGGCGCTTCGACGTACTCGCCCGAGCCCGCCGCGCTGCGGGTGCGCATCGCCGGGTCCAGTGAGCCGTGCAGATGGAGCGTCGGTACCCGTACCGGCTGCTTCATACGGCGGTTGAACTGGATGCCGTCCGGACGGGCCATCGACCGCACCATCCACCGGTACGGCTCGATCGAGCAGTGCGCCGTCGACGGGATGCACATGGCCCGCCGGTACACGTCCAGCGCCTTCTCCTCGGGCGGCCGCGGACCCGACCAATCCTGGATCAGCCGGCCCACCAAGGCCCCGTCGTCCGCGACCAGCTGACGCTCCGGCAGCCACGGCCGCTGGAAGCTCCAGACGTACGACCCGGCGCGGCTCTGCGCGAAGTCGCCGAGCATCGACGACCGCCAGCGGCGAGGATGCGGCATTGAGGAGACCGCGAGCCGGCGCACCAGCTTGGGGCGCATCACCGCCGCGGTCCAGGCGAGGTACCCGCCCAGGTCGTGGCCGACGAGCGCCGCGTCCGGCTCGCCGAGGGACCGTACGACGCCGGTGATGTCGAGCGCGAGGTTCGCGGGGTCGTAGCCCCGGGGCGTACGGTCGCTGCCACCCACGCCCCGCAGATCCATCGCCACCGCACGGAACCCCGCGTCGGCGAGGGCGGTCAGCTGGTGCCGCCACGTCCACCAGAACTGCGGAAAGCCGTGCAGCAGCAGTACCAGCGGCCCGTCGCCCATCTCCGCGATATGGAAGCGCGCACCGTTGGCCGCCACGTCGCGGTGGGTCCAGGGACCGTCGATCCGGACGGGGCTGCCGTTGCTGTTGCCGTTTCCGCTGCCGTTTCCGTTGCGGACAGATGGCGTATCAGAGGCCGTCATGCAGATGAGCGTGCCACAGGAGCGGCCGAGTCCTCGGCCTTACGAGGGTGCGGCTTCACGTTCTGCAGCACGGCAGCGGTCTGCTTCGCCGAGGCGATGGACCTCTCCGGCGGCTTGACGTTCTTGAACTTGGACCTGGCGATCAGCGCGAGCAGCCCCGCGAGCAGCAGGAACGCCACGCCCACGATCAGGAACGACCAGGCGAGCCCGAGGCCCAGATTGTGGATCCCGTAGGCGGCGGCGAAGCTCAGCACCGGCAGCGAGAACAGCGCCAGGACACCCGCGACGCTTATGGCCGCGCCGCCCGTGACGCCGCGCTTCACGTCCTGCCGGATCTCGGCCTTGGCGAGTGCGATCTCGTCGTGCACCAGTGCGGACAGCTCGGCGGTCGCCGTCGCGACCAGCTGTCCGACGGTCCGGTCGGCGCCCGCCAGCCGGACCGGCCCGACCGCGTCGCCCGCGGCCTCGAAGGCGGTGGCTGCGCTGCTGCCGGGGTCGCTCATCGGTGACTCCCTCATCTCTGCTTCGGATCCGTTGTCAGATCATGCCGGACTGTCGAGCATTCTGCGTTGCCTGGGACCTTGCCGCGCTGCCTGCTCCTGACGTGCCGCGGGGTGGTGAACGTTGGTCGTTGACGGTCACCTTTGGCGGCCCTCCGGCGGCCCACAGACGGCCCGGCTTGCTCCGGAAGTCCGCTCAATGACTGGACGGCATCCTCTCAGGGACAACGGCTGAATCCACAAAATCCGTGATCTGCCGGGTGGGCAGCGCTGTGCGAGCCACCTCTCAGGACATGCGGACCGATCTTGGACGGTAGCGGTCTCGGGCAAGCGCCCCGGCCTGCTCCAAACGGCGGAGCTGGTAAAGCACAGAGCTGCTGCTCCTCAGTCCCACGGCCGCACCGATCTCCCGCACGGTGGGGGCATCGCCCGTCTCTGCGATGCGGTCGGTAAAGCGCAGGATGCGGCGCTGGCGGTCGGTGAAGTTGTGCACATCCCCATGGGCTCACACGTTCGAATTCGAGTGCAAATCATCCGCCCGAGCAGCAGGTCACCGCCGCGGCGCTCGCCGTGGGCGCCCGTGCGTCCACCCCCGGCCGGTCGTAGGCTGGCTCTGCTCGGGGCTCACACGGAGGTCTCGCCATGCCCCGCCCCGTCTGGTCCGGCGCCATCTCGTTCGGGCTAGTGACCATTCCGATCAAGCTTCTGCCTGCGACCGAAGACAGGTCCGTGCGGTTCAGGCAGGTGCATCTCGCCGACATGGGCCCGATCCGCAACCGCAAGGTGTGCGAACTCGAGGGCCGCGAAGTGTCGCAGGCCGAGATCGCCAAAGGCTACGAGCTGCCCGGCGGCGACACGATCCAGATCACCGACGAGGAGCTGGAGGAGATGCCGCTGCCGACTGCGAAGGCGATCGACATCCAGGCGTTCGTCCCGGCGGAGAGTATCGACCCGATCCGTGTGTCGACCGGGTACTACCTGCAGGCTGATGGGCCCGTCGCCGCCAAGCCCTACGTCCTGCTGCGGAAAGCCCTCGAGCGCTCCTCCAAGGTGGCCGTCGCGAAGATGGCGTTCCATGGCCGTGAGCGACTCGGCCTGCTGCGGGTCGTCGAGGACGCCATCCTGATCCACATGATGCGCTGGCCGGACGAGATCCGGGACTGGTCCGAGCTGGCTCCACCGGAGACGGAGCTGGACGAGCAGGAGCTCAAGGGCGCGCTCGCGCTGATGGACACGATGAGCACGGACACGCTGCCGCCGGAGCTGCACGACGAGTACCGCGAATCCCTCGAGGCCGTGATCGCCGCCAAGTCGGAGGGCAAGGCCGCGCCGGAGACGCCGGAGCGGGAGGAGCCGGCCGGGCAGATCGTCGACCTCATGGCCGCACTGAACGCGTCCGTGGCGGAGGCGAAGGAACGCCGGGGCGAGGCGACGGTGCACGAGATGCCGAAGAAGAAGGCCGCGAAGAAGGCACCGGCCAAGAAGGCCGCGGCGAAGAAGACCCCCGCCAAGAAGACGGCGAAGAAGTCCATGGGCCGGAAGCCCCGCAGCGCCTAACTCTTCGAGTTCGTTGACGACGTGTTCGCGGTCGGTGTGTCCTCCGCCGCCTGTTCGAGGGGGCGTCAGGGGATGCGGAGGTTGGCGAGGAGCTGCTGGTGCATCTCGTTCACTGCCTTCTCGTCCGCCGCCGGACCGGCGACAAAGGCGTTAACAATGTGGGTGTCGTCGGCGATGATGCGAATGCCACCGACGAAGGCGACGTCCGCCTCGCCGGAGAGGCGCGAGTCGAGGGTGGGACGGCCGTCAACCGTGGTCTCCTGACTGCTGGCGCTGGTGATGGTCCCGCCAGGTGGCCTGTTGTAACCCTGGATGAATGCCTGTAGATACTCATCGAGAAGCTTCTGGTCGCCGGGCGTGTCGGCGACGGCGACGTAGGCACGGAGCCCGTCAGCGGTCTGGAAGCTGTACATGCGCATGGGGGCACCACCGGGTTGAGTGATGTCCTCGACCGTGGGCTTTCCGGGAAGCTTGAATGTGATGCCACTGGGGGCATCGGTGGCCTCGACCCACCCCGCAGGGGTGGTGATGGCGTGGGGGCTGTGACCGCCGTACCCGGCTGTCATCGTGGTCACGGTGTCGGTGTGCGGCGTTGCCGGGGCGGCGAACGCGCTGGTGGGAAGCAGTACGCCTGCTGCAGCCAAGGTGGTCGAGGCGGCAAGGACCACAAGGCGCTGCGTTCGAGATCGGTGAGTCATGGAAAATCACTTCTGCTGGAGAGGCTGAAGGGCTGTACGACGGCCTGTCAGCGGTGCACCGCCAGGGCCGTCCAAGTCACGTCTCCATTCAAGGCAGGCTGTCGAATCGCGTCATGCCACTGAATCTCGTGACAGGGAGATTCGGGACTTGCCCGATGGCAGCGGTCCTGATAGCTGCCGTCCTGCGAACCGCGAACAGCCCCTACGGCCGCGGCTGCCGCAGCGGGCGGCGATGCTATAGGCCCGCGGAGCTGCCGCCGGGCCGTCTCTGGGCCGTGCGAGGTTGGCCAACGACGACAGAGGCGTCCGCCTGGACGTCGGTCAGGCCGGCCTCGCGCAGCAGGCGCGGGAGGCGACCGTAGGAAAGGTCCGCGCCGCGCTCGGCGAGGAGCTTGCGGAAGCCGTGGCGGAGCTTGTTGGCCAGGCGCTGCTGTGGGCCAAATTCGTCGGGGCAGACGAGGGGCTGGAGCGCCGGGTCGGCGTCCTCCAGCAGGAGCCACCCGCCGGGGCGTAGGGAGTTCGCCAGGTTGTCCAGGAGGTAGCCGTCTTCGGCGAGGCACGCCAGCAGGTGTGCGATGCGCTTGGTGATCTCCTCGCGGTCGCCGTCCGGGCCCTGAAATCGAGGCTCTCACAGAACTATTGACCTGAGGTGTTGAGGTAATGAGTACAGATACGCGGCGTGACGTGCATGAAGCGTTTCCGAACGGCACCGGCTCATAGCAGCAGTGGGAGGACGACGGCAAGGGTCGCGGCGACGCCGAGAAGGCAGAGCAGCGCGGTCGAGGCGAGGACCAGTTCGATGCGGGTGACCCGCCGCTGGGGCTTGGCGTCGGTGCGGGGGTGGACGTCGTGGATCATGGTCTTTTCCTTTTGATACCGAGGGGTTTTCTGCCCGGCCTCGGGAGTGCGGGGTGGGGGTCGGTTGATCGGTTCCGACCGGGATCGCCGTGCCGGGATGGCCGGCGATCTGGTGGGAGGGAGGATCCTCGCTGAGGCGTGCGGCCTCGTGTCCTTAACTTGGTGAGGCCCGCACGTCCAGTGGGCCCGAGGTGCACAGCGGTGTCACGTTCCGAGAACTCGGGACTTGACTGAGTTGAGGGTGTTGGCTAACCGTGGTGGCGTCTCGCCTGCGCACACCCGGGGCGCATCAGCCCCAGGGGACGGATTTTCAGACTCCTGTCGTTCCGGCACTTACACCAGATCTGACCTGCGGCGGAGGTTGGTGAGCGCACCTCACTCGGGTCCACCCCATGCCTCGTCCATGGGCGCCCCGGCAAGCGGGTATGAGGAGTCACCTCCGGCGACACTCAGGGTCGGCTGCGCCGACGGGCTGTAACACCCGGGGTGTTACAGCCATCTGTGACCGGACAGCCCGGACATCGGCACTTTGAGCTGTCCGGACCGTTTACGCAGGTGAGAGCCCTAACCGGACAGCCGGACACGTGGGACACTGCTTGTCCGTCGATGCACGGCGAGGCCCGGTGGCCCGGCTTGTCCTGGGTCGATGGCGGACGGGATGGGAGCTCCCCGCCTCAGCCCTCCACGCGCCGACACCCGCGCACGGCGCCCTCGCCATCCTGGAGCCTGAGCGCCCCCTCCGGAGGCATGTCGGGTGACGGAGGGAACCGCGGCCTTTGGGCCTCGACTCATGCCCTCGGGCCTATCCCGTCATGCAGGGGCGGGCGTCGGCGCAGCGCGCGGAGCGGGCCGAAGGCAGGAACGTCGCGCGGAGCGGAGCGCAGCCAGGTGCTTGATCAAGTAGGGAAGGTTTGGCCGCGCCGTGTCCTACACAACGCGGCTTATGAATCCTTCGCCGCACAAACGCTCATACGTTGCCAGGACGTCTTCGGGCATCTCCTGGGCGATCAGGAAACCCTGCTGGGGATAGATGAGCAGTCGCTGCAGCGCGCCAACGAGCATGTCGATGACCAGCCGGGCATCTCCGATTGAGTCCACGTAGTCAGCGAGAGTCATTGGGGTCGACGCGCTCACGACGTCGACGTCGGGCCACAGCTTGCGTGCTGTGGCGTAGGCCCGGCGCTCCTCGTACGGCTTGCTCACCAGCAGCACAGACGAGACGTCGGCACCGGCCTCCTCGAGTAGCTCCCGTGAGAAGCGAATGTTCTCACCAGTGTTGCGAGCACGAGGCTCGACTAGTACGACGTCACCAGGCACACCCAACTCCAGTGCTCGCTCCCGGTAGTGCACCGCCTCTCCACGCGGCATGCGGTCCCGCGTCGTAAGGCTGGTGGCTCCGGTGAAGACGATGAGCGGCGCCATGCCGCGTTTGTAGAGGTCCACCGTCGTGTCCGCGACGCCCAGGTCGTGGCTGCCGAGGCCGATCGCCACCGAGCATGGCCGCGGCTCGTGGTGCATCTGGTGGTAGTCCCAGAGGAGTTGGGCATCCGCCCAGGACTGTTCCGAGATCACTGCCGCGCCTTCTGGTCGTGCGCCGAGTCGGGCACCTGGAAGTCGTACTCCCACGCGAAGCGAGAGGCCGCGTGGAGTCCGATGGCGAACTCGACAACCGTGCCATCGGCCGTGAAGGTCGTGCGGTGCAGCTCGACAACCCATTCGCCGGGCGTCAGTTGGAGAAGCTTCGCCTCCTCCGCAGTGGGGACGCGGGCGAAGAGCTGCTCCTTCATGTGGTCGATCTCGTAACCCGCGTCGTAAAGAACGCGGAAGCCGCCGCCGCGGCCGGCAGGGCCCGGCGTCGGGTCGACGATGCGCGTTCCCTCGACGTGTTCGGGACGGTAGTAGCTCGTCAGGGTGTGCGTGGGCTGGTCTCCCTCCTTGACCAGCCGGGCGCGTGCGTACACCTCTGCGCCGACAGGCAGGCCGTGCGCCTCAGCGACGGCCGACGGAGCTTCGACACGGGTGACCGTCTGTGTCTGCTCTCCGCGGCGGTAGGCGCGTCCCGACGCCACCCGGTCGGCGATGAATGCCACCTCGTCGCCGTCGCGCCACTTCGCCTTGTCGTACCGCGCGATGCCGAGCCGCTTCAGCGGAGTCTGCTGCCGCACGATCGTGCCGTGGCCACGAGACGAGGCCACGAGGCCTTCCGCTTCCAGCGCCTTGTAGGCCGCATGGACCGTGGACTTTGACCCCTCGCCAGCCTCGACGAGGTCCCTGATGTGGGGCAACTGCTGACCGGGGGCGTACTCACCCGACCTGATTCGCTCCGCGAGCTTGTCCGCCAGCTCCCGCCACTTCGGTGCCATACGAGCCTCCTCTCGACGCGACTAGTGAAACACAGTCCCAGGACTGTTGACAGTCCTGGGACTACGGGTGCATTGTCTCACTAGCGGTCACGCAGTCCCAGGACTACGGGAAGGGGTGTGTGGTCGACCGCGCTCTGAGGGGCCTTCTTTGGGCTGCTCGGGAGCGCTGCTCAACAACTCGACAGCGTGATCCACCGCAGCAGTACGACCGTGACGACGCCGGCGAGGCGAGTGGAGACCAGCCGACCGAGACCGGGCCCGCGTCACAACCGGGCCCCACACCCCGCGCAGGGGGACACGCAATCGGCTCTAAAGAACCGCGTGGCCGACATTGACGCCGCACCACGCCCCGGGAGCCAGACCTCCCCGGGGTCAGCGGCACCACGCGAATCGGAGGTCTGAACGACTGCGCAGCACGGTTGCCTCCGCTGCTCGTCTCGCACGAGCAGCGCCGAGGGGAGCCGGACCTGCTGGTTCCAACGGCGTGCGGCCCCGGTGCTCGAACACCGGGGCCTCTGTTCGGGCCGTTCCTGTCTGAGAGGAGTACGACCCAATGAAGTCCATCGCTGCACTTCAGAAGCTCGTTACCGCCATCCCGTTCGACGGTGAGCCGTCGGACGCGGAGCTGGACGCGATCGAGGCGGAGATGCCGCTCATCGAGGCGGAGGTGGAGCTGCTCGACGCGCAGATCCCGCTGCTGGACCGGCCGGCCAATGTGCTGGATGAGCGGCGCATCCGCCGGGCGCGTAACCGGGTCCTGGCTGCCCGACGCGACCTGACCAACCGCGCCGCTGGCAGCATCGGGGGTGCGGCATGACGCGCACCGCTCGGCTGTCGAACACATTCCCGGACGAGTGGAAGGTGTACGTCGTCACCGACGCTCCCGATGCCCTGGACTGGCCGGTCCACGGCTTCGGCCGCACGGCGCCGGTCCCAACGCCCGACGAGCGGGTCAAGGCGCTGGCCTCGCTCGGCTACGCGCCGGTCGACGGGGCCGAGTGGGAATGGATCGAGATGTCCCGCCCCGGTGACGCTCGGGCCCGGTTGTTCGCCTCGCTCGACGTTCGGCTGACGGGCGGTGCGGAGTGAACGCCAAGACCGTTCTGCCGGCCGTCGCGATGACGGCCGTGTCCATGGTGCTCACCCTCGCGGTGGTCGTGATGTGGCTGGGTACGGCGATGCCGTGGCCCGTCGCCCTGGTCGTCGGTCTCGGCATCGACGGCGGATGGCTCGCGACCCTCGCCTACGAGCGCCGCCTGGCCGCGCAGGGCGACCACTCCACCCCGGTCACCGCCGTGGGCTGGTCGTTCGGTCTGGTCGCCACCGGCGTCCTGGTCGCGCACGCGCTCACCGAGGAGTCCACCGGCGCATGGCTTGCCGTGGCGTGGCTGCCGCTCGCTGCGAAGGCGCTGTGGCTGGTACACAGCCTGTGGGAACGCACCTCGCTCACCCCCGGCGCGCTCGGCGCGATCCGGGGGATCCAGCAGGAGGCCCGCGACGAAGCGGCCGTGGCTCGCGCCCGGCTGCGGGCTGAGGCCGCCACCGAGGAGACTCGGCTGACGGCTGTGACGGCGGCCGGGGCACGCGTCGCACGCGTCCAGGCGCGCACCGCACAGACGCTCTCGCGGGCGTGGTCGACCCTGGGGGAGACACGCGACGGCGAGGACACGAGTAGGGCGCTGACCAGCGTGACCACCCGCGTCACGCCCGGTGTCGCACCGGCATGGGAGCTGCCGGTCTGGGGACCGGCCGAGCCCGTTTCCGCACTCGCTCTGAGCGCGGCCCCGGCGCTCACGGATGCGGAGCTTGACCGGCTGGTTGACGAGATTCGGCACAGCGAGACACCGGCCCTTTCCTACCGGGAGATGGCCACCCGGTTCCGGGCGGCCGGTCACTCCGCTTCCGAGGTCCGGTTGCGGGCTGCGTGGAAGCGCGTGGCCGCGTAATGGCCACGCTGCCGGTCTACCGGTGGCGGCTCGCCCCGGACGGCTACGCCACCTACCGCCAGCTCCGGGCCCTCGGGCTGCGGCCCGGCGGACAAGGCGTGGCCGCAGAGTTGCAGCGGCCGCGCCGCCGGCGCGGGCCGCTGGTCGCGTGCCTCTACCGCATCGACGCTGCGAAGCCCGTTCGGCCTATGACCCCGGCGAAGCGCGCGGCGCTGGTGAAGGCGAACGCCGCTCAGCGGATCTGCCCGAACTGCCGCCGCGATGCCGGGTATCGCATCCCGCGCTCTCGCGGCGTGTGCGGCACCTGCATCCACCACGAGGAACAGCGCACCAACCGACCACGCCTCGAGGAGAGTTCTGCATGACCGGCACGTCCGAGAACACGCCCGCCGCTCCGGCCCTGGTGACCCATCACTGGGTGATGACCGTGCAGGCCGGGCGCCTTTCGACCCTGTCGAACACGGTCCAGGTTCGGCCCGGTACCAGCCGCGGCCACGTCTACAGCACGATCCGGGCCCACGTTGCCCAGCAGATCGGCTCCGCGGACTTCGCGGTCCTGTTCTTCTCCCTGGAGCCCGACCAGCTCTGACCTGCACCACCTCGCCCAGCAGGGCCCGGACGCATCGCTTTGGACGGCACGCGTTCCGGGCCCTGCTGCTCTCCCGTGAAGGAGTGCACTCAGCATGACCGACACCACCATCACTCCGGTAGCGGCCCCCGAGGCCGCGCCGGAGGCCCCGCCCCAGCAACCGCCCGAACCGCGACCCTCCCCGGCTGCTGCCGAGTTGGACCACACGCCCGGCGGGTGGCCGGTCGTTCCGCTCGCGGTGAGCGGCACGAACGCCACCACATCCTTGCTGGCCGCCGCCGCTCTGGTGGGCGGACCTGCCGCGCTCGCCGTCGCCGCTACCGGCGCGGTCGTCCTCGGCACCGCCGCCGCCACCCGGAACCGCCGTGACCAGCGCAAGAACCGCCCCGGACAGGCCCGCACCGCGCCTTCGGCGGCGGGTGCGTCGACGGCTCGCGGCGCACGGAGTGGCGCGCCTGGGCGGGTGCCGACGCAGTCCCGTAACGGGAGTGTCGGCATCACTAAGGGCGCTGGTCGTGGCCGGGGCAAGTCGGGCCGCAGCGCCACTAGTTCACCCGGTGGCACGGGTGCCGCGCAGCGTAAGCGCGGCGCAGCCTCTCGTGCCGCGGCTTCGTCTCTGCCTGGCGCTGCGGGCAAAGCCCGAGGGCGGGTTGGGCAGGTCAGGGCGCTGCGGGAGTCTCAGCGGCAGGCGTCGCCGTCGCGGGCTGCGCGGCGTGCGGAGGCGACCGGCGCCCGCCGGTCCGCGGCTGATGCCCGCCGGGCGGCCAAGTCGCAGGCCCGGACCGGCTCCCTGGCCCGTAAGGGCCCGATAGGGCGCGCTGCGGCCAAGGGGCTGGGCAAGGCGAACAAGGCCCGCAGCAAGGCAGTTGACCGGGCCCGTGCCGGGCGGGACCGGCGGGCAGCCGGGCAGGTCGGCGAGCAGCGTTCGGCGGTGCGCAAGGCCCCGGCCCGCAAGCGGGCCCGCAAGGCACTGTGGCGGTCCGCCGCCCGCTTCCAGGGCCGCCGCCTGCTGGCCGCGCTGCTCGCGGGGGCGCTCGGCATCGTCGGCATGTTCACCACGCCGCTCGGCCGCAAGCTCGGGTGGGCCTGGCTCATGCACCCCGGCAAGCGCCTGTACGCCCGCCTCACACTCGCCGCGGCCGAGGAGCGCGCTGGGCGGGATGAGGAGATCCGCGCAGCTCAGCACGAGGAAGAGGCCGCCGCCGACGCGGAGGCGGACGACGGCATCGAGGAGATCGGGGCCCGGGCGGAGCGTCCGGCCGGTGTCGTCCCCGCAGCACCCGACCACACGACCAGCAGTGAGGGAGAGATCGTGTCCGGTTTCAGGTTCGAGGACTACGCGGCGGAGATGGAATCCGCAGCTCAGCAGTACGACCCCGAGAACGCCATGGAGATCCTCGCCATGGTCGAGGGGCTGCCCGCGGCGCTCACTTCGGTGGCGAACGTGATGCGGATCCTCGCCGAGCGCGCGGACTCGGAGTTCCCGCTGGAGAAGGAAGTCGCGGACGGCTTCAACGACATCTACGGCGCCGTCATGTCGGCCGTCGCGGTCGCCGAGGACATGGGGCCGCTGTTCCGCCAGGCCCACGAGCAGGACATCGCCCGCCACGAGGACCCCAGGAACGGGCCCGAGGCTGAGAAGGGATGGAACGTCTGACATGACCACCAACACCGCCTCCACCAGTGGGCCGGTGTGGGACTGGGCGGCCGGTCACGGACCCGTGACCGGCGCTCTGTCCGCCACCACCGGATGCCTCGCCGTCGCCACCACCGGCGCCGCCACCGGCATGCCCCCCGGCTGGGCACTCGCCGTCGGCGCCGCGGGCGCGATCGGCCACACCATCACGAGCCTCCGCGAGCGCCTCTCCGCACGCACCATCACCATGCGGGCCGCGTCCTGGCTCATCGGCGCGGGCTGGACCACGTGGGCCATGACCACCGGCCCTCTGACCTGGGCCGCGCTCGGCTCCCTCGCCACGATCGGGGTCGGCATGGGCGCCGCCGCCCGCTCCACCCTCCTCTATGAGGAGGCCCGCGAGCTGGAGGCCATCGCCGCCAACGAGCGCCAGGTCGCCCGCGAACTCTCCGCAGAACGGCGGGCGATCGCCGCGGAATGGGTTGACCGGATCCGGCGCGTCTGCGGCATCACGATCAGGGTGCTGGCGGTGGAGATGTGGCCGACCGGCACCGGCTTCACCATCGATGCTGAACTCCCGCCCGGCGGCACCACCTACGACCGCATCGCGCAGTACGCCGCGCAGCTCTCCGCGGACGCCAGGTTGCCGCACGGCTGCACCGCCGTCGCCTCGCAGGGCATCGACCAGGGCCGGGTCCTGATCGACGTGACCACCGTCAACGTACTGATGGAGGAGCGGACCTACCCGTCCGACTACGGGCCGCTGTCGATCTACACCGGTATCCCGTGGGGCTACCGCACCAACGCGCAGGAGATCTGTGTCTACCTGCGCGAGCAGTGCGCGCTCGTGGTCGGGCCGACCGGTTCGGGCAAGACGAACATGGTGCACGTCATCCTCGCCGGGTTCGCCCGCACTACCGACGTCCTGACCTGGGTGATCGACCTGAACGCCGGATCGGCCGGCCTGCCGTGGGTGCGCCCCGCGTTTGACGAGCAGGGCAACCCGGTGGAGGGCATGCGACCGGGCATTGACTGGCTCGCCTCCACCTACGAGGAGGCGCTGCTGATGCTGGATGCCGCGCTGGCGATCGGGCATCACCGCAAGGTCGCCTACCAGGACCTCATGGCCCAGGAGAACACTGACCTGCTGCCGATCAGCGCGAAGATTCCGCAGATCATGCTCGTGATCGACGAGGGCGCGGAGATCCTGACCAGCACCGACCCGCACATGAAGAAACTCGCCAAGAAGATCCTGGAAGTGATCCGGATGCTGCGGGCGATGGGCATCCGCACCGTCCCGACCGCGCTGGGTGCCACCGGCTCCGTGCTGGGGAACCTGATGATCCGCCGGGAGGCCAAGGCCCGCGTCTGTCTGACCGGCGGGGAGGTCGAGGGCATGGACCTGGGCAAGGTCTTCCCCGGCTCCCGTGGCCTCAAGGTCGACCAGGCCCCCTACAAGGGAGCCGGGTTCATGGGTACTCCGGAATCGCCCGCGGCGCTGTTCAAGTCCTGGCGGATCCTGCCCAACCAGATCCGGGACATCGTCGCCGCCACCTCCGACATGCACCCGCAGCTCGACAAGGTCTCCCGGCACGCTGCGGGCGACGCCTACGCGACCCGGTGGGATCCCGAGCGCACCGCGTGGATGCGCGACACCACCCGCACGCCGGCGGACCAGCCTGCGCAGCAGCCGGGCAAGGCGGGCGGGCTGAACCTGTCCGCCCTGCGCGAGCAGCCGTCGGCCGGGCAGTCGAAGGCGGATTGGGAGACGCTCTCGCGGAAGTTCCGTGAGCAGATCGACGCCCAGTTCGCCACCGCACCCGAGCCCGGCGCGGACGAGCAGCCGCCCGCCGCCGGGCAGGGGCTGAACCTGTCCGCGCTCCGGAGCGAGGACAACGCCGCGCGGCAGGCCGCGCTCGCGCTGCTGCTCGCCGCCGGACCCGAGGGCACCGGGGCATCGGCCATCGCCCGCGCGCTCGCGGACGCGCACGGCACCACCCGGCAGACCGTCGTCGGCTGGCTCAAGACATGGACCGACGACGGCACCGCCGTGCGGATCGGGACCGGCACCAAGGCCCGCTACGTCCACCACCGTCACGCCCCCGAGGGCTGACCGCCTGTCGCTTGTCGCGCAGTCCGCGAGAAGGGCCCCAGACGGCTCTGTGAGAGCCGGGAACGGTCTCTGACCTGCGAGACGACAAGCGACAAGACAAGACAAGCGACAAGCCGCACGACAAGTCAGACGACAAGCGACACGACAAGCCAGGCACCGGGCAGCACCCCACCCGCGGGGTGCTGCCCGGCCTGTTGAAGGGAGCGTCTTGTGCACTCCGAGACCGCGTACGAGATCACCACCGCACCCCTGCGGCCCGACCCGCTCGCCTACCCGGCAACGCCCGCAACCGACTGGGCGATGCTGTCGCACGAGATCCCGCCCGGCGTGCAGATGGTCACCCTGCCCGGCGGCGCCCGCACCCTCGCCTACGTCCAGCCGCCCGCCGCACCCGCCCCGCAGCCCGTCGTATCGCAGCCGATCCCGACATGGGCCAAGACCACCGCACTACTCACCCCGACCATCGGCGGCGGCATCGCAGCCGCCGGCATCGGCCTCTCCTACGCAGCCCCGGGACTGATCGCCATGAGCCAAGCCCTCTGGTCCGCCGTCGCCCTCATCGCCGCCGGAGCCATCGCCGTCCCGATCCTGCTCGCTGCCGCCCACAGCCGCACCGGCAAGACGACGGGCCCGACGCACATCACGCAGAACATCACCGCAACCGGCTTCCTCGGCCGCGCCAACGGCACCATCAACCATCACTGAGGAGACCCAGCATGACCGCCGAACGCCCCTGGTTCGAATCCCTCACTGACAGCGTGTACGCCCTCGGAGCCGCGGCCCGCGAAGCACAGTCCGCCGCGCGGGCCGCCGAGATTACTCGCGCCCAGTACAACCTCGACCGGCTGCGGCCCGTCGACGGCGAGCTGCGCATCGACGGCCGGGGCCCGGGCGCCGTGCCGTTCCGGCCGCACGATCACGTCCTCTTCGCGATCGGCGACGCCCTCGCGCAGCAGGCCACCGCGCTGCGAACCCTGTACGCGCAGGCCGCACTCGGCTACGCCTACGGCACCGCATGGGCCATCCTGCGCGTCCTCGACGGCGAGCAGCCCAACGCCGTGCACATGGGCCGCGGCCAGGACGGCTTCTACCTCATCCCCGGTGAGCTGTGCCCCGTCCCGGGCATCACGCGCGGCCTGGAGCAGTGGAACGGCTACGGCAAGTTCATCAAGGCCCAGGCCCACATGCTCCTGTGCGACGAGGCGGGCGACTTCGCCGACTACCTCGACGAAGCGCCCTACCTCACCGACCACGAGGCCAGTGAACTGACCGGTGCGCTGGACACGGCGTCCGGCCTGCCGGATGCGGCCTACGCCTACGGGCAGCTCGCCGAGTCGGCCATGCGCTTCGCCCTGCTGGAGCCCCGCGCCAACCACGCCCAGGCCAGCCGCTAGCTACGCCGAGGGCGGCCCCCACTCACGCCAATGACCGGGGCCGCCCTCGTCTGCCAGCACTCATCACAGAACTGGAGACATCCAGCATGACCCATGACCGCAAGACCGCGCTGCTCGCCGCGGCGCTGGCTGCCGCCGAGCGCGGGTGGCATGTTCATCCGCTGCGCCCTGGTGCCAAGTTCCCTGCCTTGCATGGTGAGGACGCCTGCCCGAGGACCGGCGACTGCACGGGCGGGCACATGAAGTGGGAGCAGCGCGCCACCACCGACCCCGACCGGATCCGCGGCGCGTGGCAGGTGCGGCCCTTCAATGTCGGGGTGGCCACGGGCCCGTCCGGGCTGCTCGTGGTGGACCTGGACACGCTCAAGCCGAAGGACCCGAAAGGAACGCCTGACGGCGTCACTTCCTTTCAGGCGCTCTGCGAGCGCGCCGGGCAGACCGTCCCGACCACGCTCGCGGTGCGGACTGCGGGCAGCGGGGGCGAGCACCTGTACTTCCGCATGCCGCACGGCATCCGCCTGGGGTCCACCAAGGGCAGCCTGGCGAAGAAGATCGACACCCGGGGATGGGGCGGGTACGTCCTCGCCCCCGGCAGCGTGATTGGCCGCACCACCTACGAGATCACCCGCAACGTCCCGCCGACGGACCTCCCCGACTGGCTGATCCGGCTGCTCCAAGCCCCGCCCAAGCCCGCCGGACCGGTGCCGATCACCCGCGCGCGCAACGGCACCCGCGTGGCCAAGGTCGCACTGGAACGGGAGTGCGCGGTGGTCACCGCCGCCGTGGAAGGCGAGCGCAGCAACACCCTCTACGCCTCCGCGATCAAGGTGGGCCGCTTCGTCGCGTGGGGCGCCATCCCCCGCGAGGAGGTCGAGGAGGCATTCCAGTTGGTCGGGGAGTCGACCGGACTCACCGCTGCCGAGTGCCGCGCCACGATCCGCAGCGCCCTGAACTGGCGCATCCGCACCGCCCGCCCCCGGGAGACGACATGAGCCCCCGCCCACATCCCCATCTGGCATGCCCCACCAACACCCCCGACCAGTCGCCCGCCGCCACCCAGGCCGCGCCCGGTGCGGCCGTGGGCGGCCCGAAAGGCGTCGCCGAAGGCGTCCTTTCTGCTCTTCGCCCCGACCAGCAGCCGGGCGACGGACGCACGCCCGTCGCGTGGCTGCGCATCGCCGCACCCACCTCGTGGCAGCGAGTCTCCGTAGCCGAGTCGTGGTGCTACTGCGGCCACCACCGCAAGGCGCGCGGCAAAGCCGACGTGCTCCGGCTCGTCGCCGACCACACCGCCCACCGGGACCTGTGCCCGCTCCTGGCGGAAGGGAGGAACGTCGCATGACCACGCACGATCCCGAACTGTGGGCAGGGTTCGAGGAGATGTCCGCCGAGGACGTCGCCGGGCCCGTCTGGGACGAGCCGGTACCCATCAACCCGCGCGGCCCGCTCCCCGACTTTCCCGTCGACGCGCTGCCCGACTGGCTCGGTGCCATGACGGCGGAGGTCGCCGAGGAGACGCAGACCCCTGTCGACCTCGCCGGGTGCCTCGCACTTGCCGTCATCGGCACCGCCGCCGGCGGACGCCTCACCGTCAGCGTGCGCGGCCAGTGGAGCGAGCCGGTCAACCTCTACACCGCCGTCGCCCTCCCGCCCGGCAACCGCAAGTCCGCCGTGTTCGGGCTCATGACCAAGCCCCTGCTCGCCGCCGAGCAGGCACTCATCGAGCTGACGGCTCCGCAGCGGGCCGAGGCCGCCGCGGCAGCGCGCATCGCGAAGGCGGCGGCCGAGCGGGCGGAGAAGCTGGCCGCCAACGCCGAGCCGGACAAGGTGGCCGACCTGACCGCCTCGGCCGTGTCCCTGTCGGATGCCGCCGAGCGGGCCGTGGTCCCGGTCGAACCGCAGCTCATCGCCGACGACGTCACCGCCGAGAGCCTGACCACGCTCCTGGCCCAGCAGGACGGGCGGATCTCGATCCTGTCCCCCGAGGGCGAGATTTTCGAGATCATCGCGGGCCGCTACACCGGCGGCGCCCCGAACATGGGCATCTTCCTCAAGGGCCACGCCGGGGACATGGCCCGCGTCAACCGGCAGGCCAGAGACGCCCAGTACATCGAGAACCCCGCCATCACCATGGGCCTGGCGGTGCAACCGGCCGTCCTCGACGCCATCGGCCAGATCAAGGGTGCCGACGGACGAGGCCTGCTCGCCCGGTTCCTCTACTCCAAGCCCGAATCCCTCGTCGGCCGCCGCAACCTCACCCCCCAGCTCCTCTCCCCCGACACCGCCGCCACCTACGCCCAGAAGCTCGGCCGCCTCGCCCTGACCCTCGCGGCCTGGACCGAGACCGCCACGCTCACCCTGTCGCCCGAGGCGGACGCGGTCCTGCTCGCCTACCAGCGCGTCACCGAATCCCGCCTCGGCAAGGGCGGATCCCTCGCCACCATCATCAACTGGGCCAGCAAGCGCGACGGGGCAGTCGCCCGCATGGCCGGACTGCTCCACCTCGCCGCCCACCCCGAGGACGCCTGGGACCGGCCCCTCGGGGCCGAGACGATGGCCGCCGCCACCCGCCTCGGGGACTACTTCACCGCCCACGCTCTCGACGTCTTCGACGCCATGGGCGCCGACCCCGCGCTGGCAGCCGCGCACACCGTGCTGACCCACCTGCGCGAGACCCGCACCACCGCCTTCACCAAACGCGACCTCTTCCGCGCCGTGTCCCGGGGCGAGTTCCCCACCATGCGCGACCTCGACCCGGCCCTGACCCTCCTCGAGGAACACGGCTGGGTCCGCCAGCAGCCCCCGCCTCCCCGCAACGGACGTGGGGGCCGGCCGCCCTCCCCCCGGTACGAGACCCACCCCCGCACCACCCCCGGCGCCTGAAAACCCCCGACCCCACTGACAGAACTGACAGAACCTCCCGGTACGGCGCCTGACCTGTGGAAACAGGCACTCCCGGAGCGCTGACAGAACCTCCGGAAACTCTGACAGAACCTCGACCCGCCCAGCAGTGCGCTCTGACAGAACCCCAGCCCGGAGGTTCTGTCAGAGATTTCCGAGGTTCTGTCACGACGAATGAGGCCGCCAAAACTGCAGCTCAGAGGCCATACGGCGAGGTTCTGTCAGTTCTGTCAGCACACCCCGGGGTTCTGTCACCCCGGACCGAGCTGAAGGAGCCCAATGGCAACCGCCAAGACGCCCCGGCGCGTTACTGAACTCCCCGCCCGGTACCTCACCCCGGACGACGTCGCCGCCCTCTTCGACGTCCCCCTGGAAACCGTCTACGCCTGGCGCAAGAAGCGCACCGGCCCGCCCGGATTCCGCGTCGGCAAGCACGTCCGCTACGACCCCGCCGCCGTACGCGCCTGGACGGCCGAGCGCATGGCCGCCGACGACGCCGCGTAAGAACACCACCCACACCACCCCACCGCGAGGGAGGGCCGCCAATGGCGGCCCTCCCTCGCGGCTTTGCGAGAAGGGACCACAGCCTTCATGGCCGGCCACATCCAAGACCGCTGGTACAAGACCGAGAACGGCCCCGATGGCAGGCCCCGCCGGGTCAAGACCGAACGCCACGGCACCGGCATGCGCTACCGCGCCCGCTACGTCGGCCCCGACGGCACAGAGAAGAGCAAGTCCTTCCCCGACAAGCAGAAGCGGCTTGCGGAACAGTGGCTCTCACAGATCGAAGCCGACATGGCGCGCGGTCAGTACATCGACCCGAAGGCGAGCCGCATCACGTTCCAGCAGTACGCCGAGAAGTGGCTCAGCGCGCAGACCTCGGACATCGGGACACGCCACGCTGTGGAGATGCGGCTCCGGCTGCATGCCTTCCCGCACATCGGTACGCGCCCGCTCGGGTCCTTCCAGCCGGGACACATTCGAAGCTGGGTTCGTCAGCTTGAAGACAAGGTGCCGGCCGCGTCGTACCGGCGCGCCATCTTCGGGAACGTCTCCGCTGTCCTCACTGCGGCCGTAGATGACGGACTTCTGCCGAAGAATCCGTGCCGAGCTGAGTCCGTCAAGGCTCCCAAGCCGTCACCGACCCGGGTCAAGCCGTGGCCTGCCGAGTGGGTGTTCGCTGTGCGCGCCGGTCTCCCCGACCGGTACCGCGCCACGGCCGACCTCGGGGGCGGCTGCGGACTGCGCCAAGGGGAGATCTTCGGACTTCCCACCGACGAGGCTGACTTCCTCGGAGGCTGGCTGCACGTGGCCTACCAGGTGAAGCTCGTAAGGGGGCAGCCGGTCTTCGCACCCCCCAAGGGAGGAAAGGAGCGGGACGTCCCGCTCCCCGGGGCGGTAGGCGAAGCTCTGGCGATCCACATGACGACCTACCCGCCCGTGGAGATCACCCTCCCGTGGCGCGAGCCCGACGGACCGCCCGTGACCAAGGCGCTGTTCTTCACGAACAGCGAGGGGCAAGCCATCCGGCGGAACGCCTTCAACCTGCGAGCCTGGAAACCCGCTCTGGCAAGCGCTGGAGTCATCCCCACCCCGGCGGCAGGCGAGAAGTACGAGAAGGCTCCGGAGCACGGCATGCACGCACTGCGCCACTTCTACGCATCCGTGCTGCTGGACGCGGGGGAGAACATCAAGGCTCTGAGCCAGTACCTCGGGCACAGCGACCCAGGGTTCACGCTCCGGACGTACACGCACCTCATGCCCAGCAGCGAGGGACGCACCCGGAAGGCGGTGGACAGCGTCTATCGGACGCGCAGTGAGGCGAACGACGGCCCCGAGACGGCCCAAGCAGCATGACTGAGCCCCCTACCGGCGGGAAATCCGCTGGTAGGGGGCTTTCTTGTGGCCTGTTGCAGTCAGATCATGCCGGACTGTCGCCGTCACTGCGCGACGCCCCCGCGACTTCCGCCTTGCGTCGATGCTCCGCGGCCTTCTCCTCGTAGATCGCGGCCATCCGGAGGTGGTACTCCGGGTTGTCCTGCTCGTACACGTCGGGAACGCCGTCGCGGTCGTCGTCGCGCTCCTCCTCCTCGTACAGCGCCTGGTACGTGCGTACCCGAAGTTTCAGCAGCACGGCGGCGAACACGGCGGCGATGAACGAGCCCAGCAGTACCGCGGCCTTGACCTCGCCCATCAGCGTCGCGTTCCCGGCGAAGGCCAGCTCGCCGATGAGCAGGGAGACGGTGAAGCCGATCCCTGCGAGCGAAGCCACGGCGAAGACGTCCGGCCAGGCCAGATCCTCGTTGAGCTCGGCCTTGGTGAAGCGCGCGGCGAGCCAGGTGCCGCCGAAGATGCCGACCGCCTTGCCGATCACCAGGCCGAGCACGACACCCAGGGTCTCGGGCCTGGTGAAGACGTCCTGGAGGGCGCCGCTGGAAACGCTCACTCCGGCCGAGAACAGGGCGAACAGCGGCACGGCGAGACCGGCGGATATGGGCCGTACGAGATGCTCGATGTGCTCGCCGGGGGAGTGCTCCTCGCCCTCTTCGTGGTGGCAGCGCAGCATCAGGCCCATCGCGACACCGGCGATGGTGGCGTGGACGCCGCTGTTGTACATCAGGCCCCAGATGACGAGGGCCAGCGGGATGTACACGTACCAGCCGCGGATGCGCTTGCGCAGCAGCAGCCAGAAGACGCCGAGTCCGACGACCGCGCCGCCGAGCGCGGCGAAGTTCAGGTCGCTGGTGAAGAAGACCGCGATGATGAGGATCGCGAACAGGTCGTCGACGACCGCGAGGGTGAGCAGGAACGCGCGTATCGCGGACGGCAGTGAGGTGCCGATGACCGCGAGGACGGCGAGCGCGAAGGCGATGTCGGTGGCGGTGGGCACCGCCCAGCCGGCCAGAGAGCCGCCGCCTGCGGCGTTGACCAGCGTGTAGACGAGGGCGGGCGCGGCCATGCCGCAGATCGCGGCGATGACCGGCAGCGCTGCCGCCTTGGGGTCGCGCAGCTCGCCCGCGACCAGCTCACGCTTGAGCTCGATGCCTGCGACGAAGAAGAAGATGGCGAGCAGTCCGTCGGCCGCCCAGTGCTGAACGGACAGGTCCAGGCCCAGCGATGCGGGGCCGATGTGAAAGTCGCTCACAGCCTCGTAGCTGCGCCCCAGGGGCGTGTTCGCCCAGATGAGTGCGGCGACCGTGGCGACGAGCAGCAGGATGCCGCCGACGGTCTCGGTGCGCAGGGCGTCCGCCACGAACGTCCGCTCGGGGAGTGAGAGGCGTCCGAGGAACTTACGGGCAGTGGTGGGCGCGGCCACGAGCGGGGACCTCCGGTCGGGTGGGCATGACTGAGCACATGCCGACCAGACTTCCCGGCACACCTAGGTTTCCTTGTCGCGTCTTTGTCGCGTCATTGATGCGAGTAATTACTTTACCTAAGAACATGTCCAGGTGCGCAACGGGGTATCCGGCGATCTTCAGATTATGCGCAAAAGGGGCACCCGGCGCGTTGCTTCCGGGTGCCCCAGGCGGTGTGCCGAAGCGGACCTCAGCCATCCGACGGGAGTGGCCTCAGCCCTCCGACGGGATTGGACTCGGTCCTCCGACGGGAGCGGACCTCAGTCCTCACTCGCGGCGGTGGGCAGTTTGGACTGGATGAGGTCCATGACGGAGGAGTCGGTGAGGGTGGTGACGTCGCCGAGTTGGCGGTTCTCTGCGACGTCGCGGAGCAGGCGGCGCATGATCTTGCCGGAGCGGGTCTTGGGGAGTTCGGCCACCGGGAGGATTCGCTTGGGTTTGGCGATGGGTCCGAGGGTGGTGCCGACGTGGTCGCGCAGTTCTGCGACGAGGGTGGAGTCCTCGGCGTCGGCTGCTGCGGTGCCGCGCAGGATCACGAAGGCCACGATGGCCTGGCCGGTTGTCTCGTCGGCGGCGCCGACTACGGCTGCTTCGGCGACCTTGGGGTGGGAGACGAGCGCGGACTCGACTTCGGTGGTGGAGATGTTGTGTCCGGAGACGAGCATGACGTCGTCGACCCGGCCCAGGAGCCAGATGTCGCCGTCGTCGTCCTTCTTCGCGCCGTCGCCCGCGAAGTACTTTCCTTCGAAGCGGGACCAGTAGGTGTCGATGAAGCGCTGGTCGTCGCCCCAGATGGTGCGCAGCATGGAGGGCCAGGGCTCGGTCAGGACGAGGTAGCCGCCGCCGCCGTCGGGTACCTCGCGGGCTTCGTCGTCGACGACGGTGGCGCTGATGCCGGGCAGTGGGCGCTGGGCGGAGCCCGGCTTGGTCTCGGTGACGCCGGGCAGTGGGGAGATCATCATCGCGCCGGTCTCGGTCTGCCACCAGGTGTCCACGATCGGGGTGGTGCCGGCGCCGATGTGGTTCCGGTACCAGATCCAGGCCTCGGGGTTGATCGGCTCGCCGACCGAGCCGAGGAGGCGCAGGCTGGTCAGGTCGAACTTGGCGGGGATGTCGTCTCCCCACTTCATGAAGGTACGGATCGCGGTCGGGGCGGTGTAGAGGATCGTGACGCCGTACTTCTGCACGATCTCCCAGAACCGGCCCTGGTGCGGGGTGTCGGGGGTGCCCTCGTACATCACCTGGGTCGCGCCGTTGGCCAGCGGTCCGTAGGTGATGTAGGAGTGGCCGGTCACCCAGCCGATGTCGGCGGTGCACCAGTAGACGTCGGTTTCGGGCTTGAGGTCGAAGACGGCGTGGTGGGTGTAGGCCGCCTGGGTGAGGTAGCCGCCCGACGTGTGCAGGATGCCCTTCGGCTTACCCGTCGTGCCGGAGGTGTAGAGGATGAACAGCGGGTGCTCGGCCTCGAACGCCTCGGGGGTGTGCTCGGCCGGCTGGCGGCCGACGATGTCGTCCCACCACACGTCCCGGCCCTCGGTCCATGCCACGTCCTGGCCCGTGCGGCGCACGACGAGGACGTGCTGCACGCGGTCGACGCGGTTGATGGCCTCGTCGACGGCGGGCTTGAGTGCGGAGGGCTTGCCGCGTCGGTAGCCGCCGTCGGCGGTGATGACGAGCTTGGCGTCGGCGTCCTCGATGCGCGTGGCGATGGCGTCGGCGGAGAAGCCGCCGAAGACCACCGAGTGCGCGGCGCCGATCCTCGCGCAGGCGAGCATCGCGACGACGGCCTCGGGGATCATGGGCAGGTACACGGCCACCCGGTCGCCCTTGGTGACACCCAGCTCGGTCAGGGCGTTGGCCGCCTTGGAGACCTCGTCCTTCAGCTCGGCATAGGTCAGGGCCCGGCTGTCACCCGGCTCGCCCTCGAAGTGAATGGCCACGCGGTCGCCGAGGCCCGCCTCGACATGCCGGTCCACGCAGTTGTACGCGACGTTGAGCGTGCCGTCGGCGAACCACTTCGCAAAGGGCGGGTTCGACCAGTCCAGGGTCTCGGTCGGCTCGGTGGCCCAGGTCAGGCGCCGCGCCTGCTCGGCCCAGAAGCCAAGCCTGTCCGCCTCGGCCTGCTCGTACGCCGCAGCCGTGACATTGGCATGCGCGGCCAGCTCGGCCGGCGGCGCGAACCGCCGCTCTTCCTTCAAGAGGTTGGCCAGGCTCTCGTTGCTCACGACATCTCCCTTTCCCAGGGCGTCCTATGTGCCTATGTGTCCCAGGCCATAGCTCATCAGCCAGAGGGCCGGGTGACAAGAGTCTTCAGAAAATTGGTTTAGACCTATGTGGTTCAGGGTCTGTACATGCGGCCTGTCTTGGCGAGGTGCGGGGCAGGGCGATGACAGCGGGGTGATGGAAGCGGGGGCGCGATCGGCCGGGTCGGCCCGGCTGCGCTACGGGACAGCGGCCCCCTCTCCCCGGGCGGTGGGGAGAAGGGGCCACACTTTCTCACGTATGCCGCGGCCGGTCGGTTCAGGCCGCGCCCGTCCGGGCGGCTGTGTGCTTCGCCTCCGGCGGGCCGGGGGTGACCCGGTCGAAGACCTCGTCGATACGGTCGGCCCCCTCACCGTCCGCCAGCAGATACGCCTGGGCCTCGCCGACGTGGAAGTACATCCCGTGCAACTGCAGCGTGCCCTCGGCGAGCCGCCGCGCCACCGCCTCGTGCGCTCGAAGATGCTCCAGCTGCTGGACCACATTGGTGAGACACAGCTGCTCCACCGCGTCGGCGGGCAGCCGCCCGGAGATCCTGGCCCAGGAGTGGTGCCGGGACCTCATCCGCTCAAGACTGGGTCGGCCGTGCCGCAGCCAGCGCCGCAGCGGGGTCTGCGCGTCGTTGTCGTCGGGCGGGCCGGTCAGCAGAGCCTGCATCGCGCCGCAGCCGGAGTGGCCGCAGATGGTGATCGACTCCACCTGGAGGATGTTCACTGCGTAGTCGATCGCCGCTGCGACGGAGTCGTCCCCGCTCTCCTCGCCCGGCAGGGGCACCAGATTGCCCACGTTCCGTACGGTGAACAGATCTCCCGGACCACTCGCCGTGATCATGCTCGTGACGAGCCGGGAGTCCGCACAGGTCAGAAAGAGCTGGGAGGGGCTCTGGCCTTCCCGGGCGAGCCGCGCGAGCTCGTCGCGCACCAGCGGCGCCGTATTGCGCTGGAAGGAGCTGAGTCCGCTGGCCAGTTGGTGCCCGTGCACCCCCGGCCGCTGCTCGGGCCGCGCGGCGGGGTGCTCTCCGCAGTGGTGGTTGCGCCAGGGCGTCCAGGGTCGGCAGCAGGCGTGCGATTCCGATGCGGGCTCGGCGATCCGGCCTCCGGAGCGGCCCGTGAACTTCACCGTGCCGCCCTGTGCTTCATGAGCCGCCTGCCAGTCGTGCAGTGCCTCGTAGGCGGCGTGGTCCATGAACGAGCCGTCCAGCTCCACGACGGTGTCGGCGTCATGGGGCACCTGACCCAGCATCCGGCTCAGCCGCGGCACGGCCAGGAACGTCAACTGGCCCCGCACCCGCAACCGGTGCACCCCTTCGCGCTCCTCCATCGTGATCCGGGTCCTGGTCAGCCGGTGCAGTGCGACCGCGACCGCCACCGCGATACCGATGGCCACGCCCTCCAGCACGCCGGTGAGTACGACGGCGGTCATCGTCGCCACGTACACCAGCATTTCGCGGTTCCGCCGCACGCTGCGCAGATGCGTGATGTTGACCATCTGGACGCCGACGACCATCACCAGCGCGGCGAGTGCGGCCAGCGGGATCAGATCGAGTACGGGCACGAGCAACAGCGCGGCGACCGCGATCCACAGGCCGTGGAGCATGGTGGAGTGACGGCTCACGCCACCGGCCGACACATTGGCGGCGCTGCGCACGGCGACACCGGTGACCGGCAGCCCGCCGAGCGCGCCCGAGACCACGTTCGCCGCGCCCTGGCCGGTCAGCTCCCGGTCGAGGTTGGCGCGCGGGACACGGACGTCGGGATTCTTGCGGGCAGCGACCAGCTTGTCGACGGCGACGGCGGAGAGCAGCGACTCGACGCTCCCCACCAGGGTGACGGTGAGGACGGCGGCGAGGAGGCCGAGCACCGGCCCGTCGGGAAGCTCGGGCAGGGCGTGGCTGCGCCAGGACGGCAGATCGACCCGGGCAAGGGTCAGCCCGGCCAGCGCTGCCAGAGCCGTCGCGGCGACGACCGAGGCGAGTGCGGCCGGAATCTTCCGTACGATCCGGCCGGTGCGCCCCGGGATGCGTGGCCACGCGAGCAGCACGGCGATGGTCAGGACGCTGACCGAGAGCGCAGCGGGGTGGAGTGCGGCCAGCTGGCCCGGAAGGCCCAGGACATTGGCGACCGCGGAACTCTGCGGGGTGCTGCCGAGAACGATGTGGAGTTGTGCCAGCGCGATCGTGATGCCGATGCCGGCCAGCATGCCGTGCACGATCGCCGGGCTGACGGCGAGGGCCGAGCGGGCCACCCGGAGAGCGGACAGAGCGAGTTGGGCGAGCCCGGCCAGCACGGTGATGGCACAGGTGGTGCGCCAGCCGTACTGCTGGATCACATCGGCTGTGACCACGGTGAGCCCGGCAGCGGGGCCGCTGACCTGGAGCGGGGACCCGCCGAACAGCCCCGCGACGATCCCGCCGACGGCGGCTGCCACGAGGCCCGCCTGGAGCGGTGCACCGGTGGCAAGGGCGATGCCGAGGGAGAGCGGCAGCGCGATCAGGAAGACGCTGATCGAGGCGGACAGATCGGCGGGCGCGATCCGGAAACCTCTGCCGGGGCCGCGCCGGGGCGGGTGGCCGCCGGCTGCGGGCTCCGCCGGCTGCGGCGGGCTGTGGGGGCGCTGGAGGCGTGTGGTGCTGGTCGTGCGGACGGCGCGGACGGCGCGGACAGTGCGGACGGTGCGGACGGTGCGGGTCACGCGGCCCTTCCGGCTCAAGCCGGTCGAGGGTGTCGAGGGTGTCGAGGGGGGCGTCGGTGGCGTGCAGGGAAAGTCGCAGGCGGACATGGTTCCCGTCTCCTCCGGGGCAGCGCGGTCGCGGAATGTGGGGGACGCGGCCGTGGGTCACGGCGTACAGCGGCGGGATTCTCGAGTTCGAAGCCGGGACTCGGCGCGGGCTCAGCTCCGTAGTCTCAACGCTTGGTAAACGGATCGTAATGCAGAGTAAAGAGTGCGGCATGACTTTCGGGGCAAATGGGGCACTCATTCACCCGTGTTGGTGATTAATCATTCCGGCTCGGCCTGCCGCCGCCTCCCTCGTTGCCGACCCTGCGAATTTGTCCATGCCTGCAGTCATATCGGCATATCAGCGGCAAATTGCACGGCGGAAGTGGGTGGAGGAATGCTGGACACCACAAGAAAGGCAGTCCTCGGCACGGTCGCCGCGGTGCTCGTTGTGAGGCTCGCTGGATGTACCGGCACCGACGGCTCCGGCCGGCCCGGGCAGGGCGCGTTCGGCGCCGGTGGCTCCCATGGCGCCGTGCGTCTCATCGGCGACGGCTCGACCGCGTACACCGGAACCCAGCCCGGTCTCCTCAAGCCGAAGCGTCTGAAGCCAGGCCGGAAGCCCCCGCAGTTCGTCGTGTTCTCCTGGGACGGCGCGGGAGAGGACGGCCAGAAGCTCTTCTCCCACTTCCGCAAGGTCGGCAGGAAGTACGGCATGACGATGACGTACTTCCTCAGCGGCGTGTATCTCCTCCCCGAGGAGAAGGCCTCGCTGTACGACCCGCCGCGGCACTCCCCGGGCCGTTCCGACATCGGCTTCAACGATGTCGAGGGAATCAGGGACACCGTCCGCGAACTGCGCGGCGCCTGGCTGGACGGCAATGAGGTCGGCACTCACTTCAACGGCCACTTCTGCGGCCCGGAGCGCGGGGTCGGCACCTGGTCGGTCGACGAGTGGATGAGCGAGATCAGCCAGGCCAAGGCCTTCGTGAGGAGCTGGAAGACGAACACAGGACTGACCGGCGAGCCGCCCCTGCCCTTCGATTACGCGAAGGAGCTCATCGGTGCCCGTACCCCTTGCCTGGAGGGACGCAAGAACTTCATGCGGGCCGCGAGCCGGCTCGGCTTCCGCTATGACACCAGCGGTGTCAACCGGCAGATCTGGCCGGGGAAGCGGCTCGGCCTGTGGGATCTCTCCCTGCAGGCGGTCCCTGTCCCCGGCCGCGCCTTCGAGACCCTGTCCATGGACTACAACTTCATGATCAACCAGTCGGGCACGCCCAACGGCAGCCCCGTCATGCACAGGTACTGGGGCACCCAGATGCGCGACGGCCTGATCAAGGCCTTCGACCGCGCGTACAAGGGCAACCGCGCCCCGCTCTTCATCGGCAACCACTTCGAGTCGTGGAACGGCGGCACGTACATGCGTGCCGTCGAGGAGACGATCGCAACGGTGTGCGTGAAGCGGGGCGTTCGGTGCGTGTCGTTCCGGCAGCTCGCCGACTGGCTGGACGCACAGGACCCGAAGGTACTGGCCAAGCTGCGCACCCTGAAGGTCGGCGAGGCGCCGAAGCGCGGCTGGAAGGCCTTCATGGCCGTCGAGCGCACCAGACCCGCCAAGTCTCCCAAACTCGCCGAGTCCGCCAAGTCCGCCAAGTCCGCCGGGTCCTCCGGGCCGGCCGGGTCCGCCCGGGCCGGCGTGACGGACCCGGGCGAGGCGGCAGCGAGCAGCCCGCGCCTGGTGTGGCCGGTCCGCGACGGGACAGGGCTGAACCGGCCGGCGCAGGACGGGCCGGCGCTGGACGGGACAGGACTGAGCGGTACAGGGCCGGACCCCTGGCTCCGGCGCTGGGCGCACCGGCCGTGATCAGGCCGGCTGTGGGGCGCTGATCTTCGCGGCCTGTTCCCCGAGCACGAAGGCGGGGTCGATCTGCGCGGCCAGATCGGCCCCCGTCTTCGCATTGCCCCAACTCTCCGCGTTCTTCAGATGGAAGTGCACCATCTGACGCGTGTAGCGCTCCCAGTCGCGGCGGGCGTACGACGCGTCCGCCGCCTGCCGCAGCGTGCGCAATGCGGCCCGGTTGGGCTCTTCAAGGTGCTCGAAGCGGAGTGGACGGCCCTTCTCCAACGCCCGCACCCAGTCGGAGTGCCCGACGCTGACGAGAAGGTCGTCGCCTACTTCGGCGCGCAGGAAGTCCAGATCGTCCGGGCCCTGCACCTTGTTGCCGACGACCTTCAGCGCGACGCCGAAGTCCCGTGCGTACTCCTTGTACTGGCGGTATACGGAAACGCCCTTGCGTGTCGGCTCGGCGACGAGAAACGTCATGTCGAAGCGGGTGAACATCCCGGAGGCGAAGGAGTCCGAGCCGGCTGTCATGTCGACCACGACGTACTCGTCCGCACTGTCGACGAGGTGGTTGAGGCAGAGCTCCACCGCCCCCACCTTCGAGTGGTAGCAGGCCACTCCGAGATCCGACTCGGTGAACGGGCCGGTCGCCATCAGCCGGATCTCGCCGTCATCCAGCCGTACGCTCCGCGCGCAGGCCTCGTAGACCGGATTCTCCTCACGTACCCGCAGCAGCCGCGAGCCCTCGCCCGGAGGCGTCGTCTTGATCATCGTCTCGGCGGAGGCGATGCGTGGATTGCTGCCGCGCAGATAGTCCTTGATGAGCGGTAGCTGCGCGCCCATCGCGGGCAGCGCCGCGGCCTCGTCCTCGTCGAGACCGAGCGCCACGCCCAGGTGCTGGTTGATGTCGGCGTCCACCGCGACGACAGGGGTCTGCCGCGCGGCGAGGTGGCGGATGAAGAGCGAGGACAGCGTGGTCTTGCCGCTGCCGCCCTTCCCTACGAAAGCGATCTTCATGTTCACCAACGGTAGTGGATCGATCGCGCGCCGTGTCCAATGTGCGTGAAGAAGACCACTCCAAGGTGGGGCGGGCGGCGGGTGCGCGTAGCCTCCCTACTTATGAGTACGAACGCCTCTGACCCCTTGGCCGCGCTGGGTGCTCTTCCCGGGGTCGCGGATGCCGTGGATGCCGTGCGCAAGGCCGTGGACCGGGTCTACGGGCACCGCGTCATGCGGCGCCGCAGCACCGAGGTCACCTCGGAGGCCGCGCTGCGCGGCGCCCGCGCCTCCGCGGCGCTCTCGGGCGCCGACTGGGCGCTGGAGGAAGTGCGCAGGCGCACGGACTTCGGGAGCGAGGCGGAGGCTCGTACCGTCGGGGCGGCGCTCCGGCTGACCGCCGAAGCGGGCCAGCTGCTGTCCATCTGGCGGCAGTCGCCGCTTCGGGTGCTGGCCCGGCTGCATCTGGTCGCGGAGGGCGGCGCCGCGCCCGACGAGACTGTCGGCAGGCCCCGGCTCGCCGGGGAGGCGGTCGACGAGCCGCTCATCGAAGCGCCTCTTCCGGATGCGGACGAGGTGGCCGGGCGTCTGGAGGGGCTCTCCGGGCTCATCCGTGCGGGCAGTTCGGCTCCCGCTCTGGTCATGGCCGCGGTGGTGCACGGCGAACTGCTCGCCCTGCGCCCCTTCTCGTCGTCCAACGGTCTGGTCGCCCGCGCGGCGGAACGTATCGTCCTGGTCGGCAGCGGACTCGACCCGAAGTCGATCTGCCCGGCGGAGGTCGGGCATGCCGAACTCGGCAGCGCGGTGTATGTCGAGGCCTTCGAGGGCTATCTGTCCGGGACTCCGGAGGGCATGGCGGCCTGGATCACCCACTGCGGGCGCGCGGTTGAACTGGGCGTGCGGGAATCGACGGCCGTGTGTGAGGCCCTGCAGCGCGGTGCGGCGTAAACGGGCCGAAGGCGCAAGAAGGTCCGCAGGTGCAAGAAGCCCATAGGTGCAGAAAGAGCGCAGAAGGAACTCAGAAGGAACGCAGAAAGGACCCAGGCAAAAGGGTTGCGGCGGTACCGGGTGGTACCGCCGCTGGCATGTCGGCCCAGTTACCAAGCGTCCTCGATATGTTGCCCATCAGGTCGGGAACTTTGCCCGTCACCTGGTGCGGCTGGCCCGTAATCGACGGGTCGACGTCGCGTGGGTGCTCGGCGTCCATGCTTCGGTCCGTGGGGCCTTTGTTGCGTGATTGGTGATCCTCTCGGATGTCCCAGGTCTCGCGGGCCGTTAAGTCCTTTGTACTCCAGAGGCCCGGCAAGCGGAACCCCTGGCTGCTTTTTTTACTTTTGGTCTCAAATGCGGGCAAAGGCGCTTCTGCGTCGGCTGGCGTACCAGACAAGGCCCGCGGTCGCCACTGCCGCACCGACCGCGGCCGCCGCGACGAGCGTGGGACGCGCCGGCATCGTGAACGCGGGAAGGCGCTGCTTCAGCCGTACCGGACGGTTGAAGATGAGAACCGGCCAGCCACGGGACGCGGCCTCGCGGCGCAGGGTCCGGTCCGGATTGACCGCGAACGGGTGCCCCACGGACGCCAGCATGGGGATGTCGGTGATCGAGTCGCTGTACGCATAACAGCGCGCCAGGTCGTACCCCTCGGACTCGGCGAGTTCCTTGACCGCCTCGGCCTTGGTCGGACCGTACGCGTAGTACTCCACCTCTCCGGTGAAGCAGCCGTCGTCGCCGACGACCATGCGGGTGGCGACGACGCGGTCGGCGCCGAGCAACTCGCCGATCGGCTCGACGACCTCGGCGCCGGAGGTCGACACGATGACGACATCGCGGCCCTCGGCGTGGTGCTCCTCGATGAGGGACGCGGCCTCGTCGTAGATGATCGGGTCGATGCGGTCGTGCAGTGTCTCGGCGACGATCTCCTTGACCTGCTGCACATTCCAGCCCTTGCAGAGAGCGGACAGGTACTTGCGCATCCGCTCCATCTGGTCGTGGTCGGCGCCGCCCGCGAGGAAGACGAACTGGGAGTACGCAGTCCGCAGTACGGCGCGGCGGTTGATCAGTCCGCCGCGGTAGAAGGACTTGCTGAAGGTCAGCGTCGACGACTTCGCAATGACCGTCTTGTCCAGGTCAAAGAAGGCTGCTGTGCGCGGCAAGGAGTGGTTTTCCACGACGCAGAGCATAGGCGCCCACCATTCGGCGTAAGCTGGGGCGCGTGGGTTTGCCTGAGAAGGCTCTCGGGTACACCATGGAAGTCACGGATCGTTCGCGACCGTGCTAACCCGGTCCGACTCCTCCCCCCCCGAGTCGGCCGTGGGGACGACCCCCGCTCTCCCCCCCGGCGGGGGTCGTCGCATGTCCGGACGCGTTTTCGTCCCTTGCATCTGATCGTTCTCCCCTCTCTGAGGCTTCGTCGACGCCGACCTCGACGCCACCGGGTTCGTCACTCTACGTAGCGGTTGCACTGCGCTCCGGAAGTCGGACGAGAAGTCACTGGTATGGGCTACCGGGATATTCACAAGTGGTGAGTTGTCCACAGTATTTGAGCAAGATCCACACGATTTTCCGGCGCGCTGCACGGTGATTCCGTCCGCGAAGTTCACGGACCGAAGGAATCACGGATCCCGTATCGATCTCGCCGCGTGGTGAGGGCGGTACGGGACGGGTGCGGGCGGTCTGCTCGCCCCCGTGGCTGCCACCGCGAAGCGCGGTGAGAGGGGGAGAAATCGTGGCGGGTTCCATCACATCAGGCGCGTCCGGTGCGCCGGGCAGGCCGGGTCCATCAGGTAGCTCGGGTGCGTCCGGGGCGGTCGGCGGGCCGCCGGTTCCTGACGAGCGCCGGGCCGGGCCTCTGATCGTCACGGAGGACCTGGCGCTGCTCGACGATCTGCTGCGGCTGTGCGCCGCGGCAGGTGCGGATCCGCAGGTCCACCACTCCGTGCCCGAGGAGCGAGGGAGCTGGGAGGGCGCGCCGCTGGTCCTCGTCGGGGACGATGCGGCCGCGCGCTGCAGGGGAGCCACCCGCAGACGGGGTGTGCTGCTCGTCGGTCGTGATCAGGACGATCCGCAGGTGTGGCGGCGGGCGGTGGAGATCGGTGCCGACTGTGTGCTGCGGCTGCCCGACGCCGAGGGCTGGCTCGTGGACCGGATCGCCGATGTGGCCGAAGGCGTCGGCCGGCCCGCGCTCACTGTCGGTGTGATCGGCGGCCGGGGCGGTGCGGGAGCCTCCACGCTGGCCTGCGCGCTCGCCGTGACAGCGGCCCGCGAAGGGCGGCGCACGATGCTCGTCGACGGCGACCCGCTGGGTGGTGGTCTCGATGTGCTCCTCGGCGGGGAGCAGTCGGAGGGCAGGCGCTGGCCGGACTTCGCGGCGTCCAAGGGCCGCGTCGCCGGCGGCGCCCTGGAGGAGTCACTGCCGTCGGTGCACGGGCTTCGGGTGCTCAGCTGGGACCGGAGTGATGCGGTGGTGATCCCGCCGGAGGCCATGCGTTCGGTGCTGGCGGCCGCGCGCAGACGTGGCGGTGTGGTGGTCGTGGACCTGCCGCGCCGCGTCGACGAGGGCGTCGCGGAGGCGCTGGCGCAGTTGGATGTCGGGCTCCTGGTGGTGCCGGGCGAGTTGCGTGCGGTGGCCGCCGCGAGGCGCGTCGCGGCGACGGTGGGCATGGTGCTGGGCGATCTGCGGGCCGTGGTGCGCGGGCCGTACGCATCGGGCCTGGACGAGCAGTGGGTGGCCGACGCGCTCGAGCTGCCGCTTGCCGGGGAACTGCCGGTGGAGGCAGGGCTGTTCGCCGATCTCGACGGCGGCGTTCCACCGGGCGCCGGTGCGCAGGGGCCGCTGGCCCGGTTCTGCTCGGCGTTCTGGGAGCGTGCGCTCGCGGGCGGTGGGGTGTCATGACGTCGGTTCTGCTCGAGGCCGTCAGGCAGCGGCTCGCCGAGAGCGGGGCCGACCCGACCCCGGCCAGGGTGGCGGCCGCGCTGCGGGCGCAGGGGCGGCTGCTCGGCGATACGGAAGTGCTCGGTGCCGCCGAGGAGTTGCGGTGCGAGCTGGTGGGGACGGGGCCCCTGGAGCCGCTGCTCGCCGATCCTGCGGTGACAGATGTGCTGGTGTCGGCGCCCGACCGGGTGTGGGTGGACCGGGGCGGCGGGCTCCAGCTCACCGATGTCACCTTCTCCGATGCTGCGGCGGTGCGCAGGCTGGCGCAGCGGCTGTCGGCGGTGGCGGGGCGGCGGCTGGACGACGCTCGCCCCTGGGTGGATGCCAGGCTCCCCGACGGCACCCGGATGCACGCGGTGCTGCCCCCGGTGGCGGTCGGTTCGACCTGTCTGTCGCTGCGGGTGGTGCGCCCCAGGGCCTTCTCGCTGGGTGAGCTGGTCGAGGCGGGGACGGTGCCGCCGGGCGGCGACCGGCTGCTCCGGGCGCTGATCGAGGCCAGGGTCTCCTATCTGATCAGTGGAGGCACGGGCTCGGGCAAGACGACGCTCCTGTCGATGTTGCTGGGGCTGGTCGGTGAACGCGAGCGGATCGTCCTGGCCGAGGACTCGGCGGAACTGCGGCCCGACCACCCGCATGTGGTGCGGCTGGAGTCCCGTCCGGCCAACCAGGAGGGTGCAGGCCTGGTCACCCTGCGGGACCTGGTACGCCAGGCGCTGCGGATGCGGCCGGACCGACTGGTCGTGGGCGAGGTGCGTGGCTCCGAAGTAACCGATCTTCTGGCGGCGTTGAACACAGGGCATGACGGCGGCTGCGGCACGGTCCATGCGAATACGGCCGCGGATGTCCCGGCCCGTCTGGAGGCCCTGGGTACGGCGGCCGGACTGGACAGGGCCGCGCTGCACAGCCAGCTGGCGGCCGCGCTCTCGGTCGTGGTCCATCTCGTGCGGGACAGGGACGGACGGCGCCGGATCGCCGAGGTGCATGTGCTGGAGCGGGACGCGGCGGGACTGGTGGTGACCGTTCCCGCGCTGCGGTGGGGCGTGGCGGGCTTCGTGCGCGAGCGGGGATGGGAGCGGCTGCGGTCGTTGGTCGGGGGTGCGTGGTGACGACGACGGCGATGTACGCGGCGGTATGCGCGGGAGCCGCGGCATGGATGACGGTCGGCGGGGACCAGGGGGCACGGCGGTCAAGGCTGATGCTCGTCGGCGGGGGCGCGGTTGAGGCGGTGCCGTGGTGGGGCGGGCAGCGGTGGTGGCAAGCACGAGAAGTGGTGGGGCGGCTGCGGCGCGAATGGCTGTGCCTGCCACTCGCATTGGTACTGGCCTTCGCCGGGGAGTCGGTGCTTCCGCTGATCGCGGGTGCGGTGGCGGTTCCGCTGGTGGGGCGGCGGCTGAGGACAGGAGAGGAAAGGAGGGCCAGGGAGCGGAGGGCGGACGCGGTGATCGCGCTGTGCGGGGCCATTGCGGGTGAGCTGCGGGCGGGCCGCCAGCCCGGACAGGCATTGCTGGCAGCCGGCCGGGCCACGGGGGCGCTCGGCGGGGCGGAGGCCGCGGTGCTGGCGGCCGCGCGTTTCGGCGGCGATGTGCCCGGGGAGCTGCGGCGGGCGGCGCGGGAGCCGGGCGCGGACGGGCTGGCCGGCCTGGCGGCCTGCTGGCTGGTCTCCGTGGGCAGCGGGGCGGGGCTGGCCTCCGGGCTGGACCGGCTGGAGGCGGCGCTCCGTGCCGAGCGGGACCAACGGGAGGGACTGCGCGCCCAGTTGGCCGGAGCGTGGTCGACGGTCGTCGTGCTGGCGCTGCTCCCGGTGGTCGGGCTGGGGCTCGGCTGGGCGCTCGGCGCCGATCCGTTGACGGTGCTGCTGCACACCCCCGCGGGCCTGGGATGCCTGCTGGTGGGTGGGCTGCTGGAAGCGGCGGGTCTGTACTGGGCGGCGAGGATCGTGCGGACGGGTGAGCGGTCATGAGCGCCGAGTTCATCCACAGGCTGGGGGTCGCGGTCCCGTTGGCATCGGCCGTGGTCTGGCTGGGCTGCGTGGTGGCCGGGTGGCGGCGCGAGCGGCGGGCACGCGGGCGGATCGCCGCACTGCTCGCGGTGGAGCACGTTCCTCGCTGGAAGTGGTCGCCCGCGTACGGGGCGAGGGCGCGCAGCTGGGCCCCTCCGATGGGCGTGCTGATCATCGGCTGCGTCCTGGCCGGCGGGATCACAGGGTGCCTGCTGGGACTTGCCGGGGCCTACGGCCTGCGGAAGTGGCAGCAGGGCCGCGCACGGGACGGAGCGGCGGCCGGCGAGGAAGGGGCCGCGGAGCAGCTCCCGCTCGCCGCCGATCTTCTGGCGGCCTGTGTCTCGGCAGGAGCAGGTCCGCGCGAGGCGGCGGAAGCGGTGGCGGAGTCGCTCGGCGGCCCGGTCGGCCGGCGACTGGCGAAAGCCGCAGCCGAGTTGAAGCTGGGCAGCGAACCGTCGCAGGCCTGGGGGCGGTTCGGGGAGATACCGGGCGCCGCGGGGCTGGCCCGCTGCCTCGAGCGGGCCGGTTCTTCAGGGGCACCGGCAGCGGGGCCGGTCTCCCGGCTGGCCGAGGGCCTCAGAGCGGACCGGGCCAGGATCGCCGCATCACGGGCCCAGCGCGCACAGGTCCTGATCACCGCGCCGGTGGGGCTCTGCTTTCTGCCCGCCTTCCTGGCGATCGGAGTGGCTCCGGTGGTGATCGGCCTGGCGAGCGGACTGCTGCGCGGCAGCGGCAACTGATGTGAGAACTCAAGCGACTCGAACGACTCAAGCAACTCAAGCGACTCGGGCGAATCAAGCAACTCGGGTGCTTGAAATGACTGAAATGACCGGAGTGATTGAAGTGGCTGAAGTGACAACTGGCCGACGAACTCAGGAGGTTGGCATGAAGTGCATGGCACGGCTGAAGGGCTGGACGGAGCCGGCGACTCGGGCGTGCAGCGGCGCCCGGGCATGGCTGGGCAAGAGGCGGGGGCTTGCCGACGCGGGGATGACCACATCGGAGTACGCGATGGGAACGATCGCGGCATGTGCCTTCGCCGCGGTCCTCTACAAGGTGGTGACGAGCGGGACGGTCTCGACGGCACTCGAATCGGTCATCGGCAAGGCGCTCAATGCGCAGTTCTGAGCGCTGGGCAGCCGACGGCAGGGCGTCACCTGGCGGGGCGGCCGACGGCAGGGCGGTCGCCGACCGGGGGGCCGTGACAGCGGAGGCGGCGGTGGCCGTTCCGGCGCTGGTGGTCTTCGCCATGGCGCTGGTGTGGGCTCTGGTGGCGGCCTCCGCGCAGATCCAGTGTGTGGACGCGGCCAGGGCCGGGGCGCGGGCGGCTGCGAGATCGGAGCCGGAGGCCGCTGCGCTCGCCGCCGCCCGGTCGGCCGCCCCGCGCGACGCCAAGGTCTCGATGGGGCGTGACGGCGACCTCTGGCGGGTGCGGGTGGAGGCCGCGAGTCCCGGGCCGGGAGCGCTGGCTCTGACCCTGACGGCGGAAGCCGCTGCTCTCGCGGAGGACACGGTGGGGAGCAGCGCGCCATGAGGGGCCGCGACCGGGGCTCGGCGACTGTCTGGGTGGCCATGGCGGCGTGCGCGATGTGTGCGGTCTTCGGCGTGGTGCTCGCCATGGGCCAGGCGGTTGTCGCCCGCCACCGTGCGGGCGCCGCGGCCGACCTGGCGGCGCTCGCCGCGGCGGACCGGGCGCTGGAGGGTGCCGGGTCGGCATGCGCTGCGGCGGCACGGGTGGCCCGCGCCCAGGAGGCGACCGTGGTGCGGTGCGCGGTGACCGGCGAGATCGCCGATGTGACAGCCGAGGCGGCCCTCGGCCCGTACTCCCCGGAGGTCAGATCCCGCGCGGGCCCCCTGGATGGCCCAGCGGCCCCTCAGAAATTTTGGGGGTTCCGCGCTCAGGAGTCTCAGGAGCCTCAGCCTCCGCAGTCTCAGAAGTCTCAGCCTCCGGAGCTTCCGGGCTCGACGGGAGGGATCCGGGCGGAGCCCCTGGAGCCGGAGTGGCCGGGGCCGGGGCCTCCCTGAGGAGCACGGTCAGGAGGCGGACGGCGGCTCGCTTGTGCAGCGGTTCGTTGCCGTTGCCGCACTTCGGGGACTGGATGCAGGACGGGCAGCCCGCGTCGCACTCGCAGGAGGCGATCGCCTCACGGGTCGCGGCCAGCCACTCACGGGCGGTGTGGAAGGCCCGCTCGGCGAAGCCCGCGCCGCCCGGGTGGCCGTCGTACACGAAGACGGTGGGCAGCAGGGTGTCCGGGTGCAGCGGGACGGAGACCCCGCCGATGTCCCAGCGGTCGCAGGTGGCGAAGAGCGGGAGCATCCCGATGGAGGCGTGCTCGGCGGCGTGCAGGGCGCCGCCCAGCTGCTCCGGGTTCACTCGGGCGGCCTCCAGCTGGTCCTCGGTGACCGTCCACCACACGGCCCGCGTGCGAAGTGTGCGAGGCGGCAGATCGAGCTTGGTCTCGCCGAGCACCTCGCCGGTGATGAGCTTCCGGCGAAGGAAGGAGACGACCTGGTTGGTGACCTCGACGGAGCCGTAGCACAGACGGCCCGCGCCCCAGGGGACCTCGGTGTCGGTGTCCAGGATGGAGATGGAGGTGGTGTCGCGGGCAGTGGTGGAGTACGGCGGGTTCGCCTCCTCGACGAGGGCGACCGAGTCCTCCAGGTCGAGCTGCTTCACCAGGTACGTACGGCCCTGGTGGAGGTGGACGGCTCCGTCATGGACGGCGGCGTGGGCGGCCGGCTCGTCCACCGTGCCGAGCAGCCGGCCGGTCCCGGCCTCGACGATCTGCACCGGGCGGCCGCCCTCGCCCCGGATGTCGGTGAGGTCGGCGGCCCGCTCGCGGCGGGTCCAGTACCAGCCGGAGGTGCGCCTGCGCAGCAGTGCCGCGGTCTCCAGCTGTGGCAGCAGCTCGGGCACGGCAGGGCCGAACAGGTCAAGGTCGTCCTCCGTCAGGGGCAGCTCCGCTGCGGCCGCGCAGAGGTGCGGGGCCAGGACGTACGGGTTGTCCGGGTCCAGGACGGTGGACTCGACCGGTTGCTGGAACAGCGCCTCGGGGTGGTGGACGAGGAAGGTGTCCAGCGGGTCGTCGCGGGCGACCAGGACGGCGAGTGCGCCCTGCCCGGAGCGCCCTGCCCGGCCCGCCTGCTGCCAGAGCGAGGCCCGGGTACCCGGATAGCCCGCGATGACGACCGCGTCCAGGCCCGACACGTCGACGCCGAGCTCCAGGGCGGTCGTGGCGGCGAGCCCGAGCAGCTCGCCGGAGTGCAGGGCCTGCTCCAGGGCGCGCCGCTCCTCCGGCAGATAGCCGCCCCGGTACGCGGCGACCCGGCGGGCGAGGCTGCGGTCGACCTCGGCCAGGCGCTCCTGGGCGATGACGGAGATCAGCTCGGCGCCACGCCGGGAGCGTACGAAGGCGACCGTACGGACGCCCTGGACGGTCAGGTCGGTGAGCAGGTCGGCCGTCTCGGCCGTGGCGGTACGGCGCACGGGGGCGCCCTTCTCGCCGTGCAATTCGGTGAGCGGGGGCTCCCACAGGGCGAAGACGAGCTCGCCGCGGGGCGAGGCGTCGTCGGAGACCTCGGTGACGGGCAGACCGGTGAGGCGGCGGGCGGCGACGGCCGGTTCCGCGGCGGTCGCGGAGGCGAGGAGGAAGACGGGGTTCGCGCCGTAGCGGGCGCAGACCCGGCGGAGGCGGCGCAGCACCTGGGCGACATGGGAGCCGAAGACGCCCCGGTAGGTGTGGCACTCGTCGATGACGACGTAGCGCAGGGAGCGCAGGAAGGAGGACCAGCGAGGATGTGACGGGAGTATCCCGCGGTGCAGCATGTCCGGATTGGTGAGGACGTAGTTCGCGTACTGGCGGACCCATTCGCGTTCTTCGACGGGGGTGTCCCCGTCGTACACGGCGGGTCGCACACGGTTGCCGAGCGGGGCGGCGAGCTCCTTCACGGCGCGCCGCTGATCGGCGGCCAGAGCCTTGGTCGGGGCGAGGTAGAGGGCCGTGGTGCCCCGCCCGTTGGCCGCCTCGGCACCGTCCAGGAGCGTGGACAGGACGGGCGCGAGATACGCCAGGGACTTGCCCGAGGCGGTGCCGGTGGCGATCACGACCGACTCGCCGTCCAGGGCGTGCTCGGCGGCGGTGGCCTGGTGGGCCCAGGGGTGCTCGATGCCGGCCTGCTCGATGGCGCTGATCACTTCCGCGCGGATGCGGTGCGGCCAGACGGCATGGCGGCCCGGCCTGGGGGGCAAGTGCTCCGTATGAGTGATGCGCGCAGCCCGGCCCGCCCCCGCGGTGAGCCGGTCGAGGACCGTACCGGGGGAGGGGCGGGTTTCCCCGCTCTCGGAAGGACGTCTGGGACGGTGATTCATGGCCATCGGCACCGAGTGTGTCACCGGCGAGACGGACAATGGTCCTAAG
>NZ_JBVJKN010000049.1:0-43246 GCF_055585225.1 Streptomyces sp. NPDC053673
TCATGCCGTGAGTCTGACCAGTCTGCCCCCGACACGCACCAAAGTTTCTCCCACCGCGCGACCGTCCGACGCGGCGCGAGGTTAAAGAACAAGCTTAGGGAGTGTCTTCGAAGGAGCGTCGTCCGCCCGAAGGCAGACGGGACTTTGAAGACACTCCCTAGAGCGGGGCGAGCAGCCAGGTGAGGATCCGGGGAAGGGCGTGCAGCGCGTCGAAGTGCGCGGCGGCCGGTTCCAGTACGGCCGTCGCGCCCGGGATGCGCTGAGCCAGCCAGCGGGAGTGGCCGACCGGCGAGAAGACGTCCTTCTCGCCGTGCCACAGCAGCACGGGCGACGTGATGTCCGCGGGGTCGAACCCCCAGGGGCTGCAGAACGCCAGGGCGTCGTCGATCCAGCCGTACGCCGAAGTACGCAGCGCCTCCTGGTAGTTGCGCAGCAGCATCGTCCGTACACCGGCGTCCGCGACCACCATCCGGTCGGAGTCGGTCAGCTCCCGGCGCAGATCGTCGAGGAGTCTGACCGGATCCCGCCGGATCTCCGCCGAACGCAGGATGAACCGCGCGGTGAGCCCGTCCGGGTCGACGGTGGCCCTCGTGTACTCCAGGACGTTGGAGGCGGCCATTCCCTCGAACCAGTCCAGACCGTCCGCGTCCCGCGGCGCGAGCGTCACCAGCGCCGCGGCCCTCGTCACCCGGTCGGGCAGCAGCGCGGCGCAGGCCAGGGCGTGCGGCGCGCCGCCGGAGCGGCCCACCACGGCGAACCGGTCGAGCCCCATGGCGTCGGCGATCGCCTGTACGTCCTGGACCACATCGGCCACGCTGCGGCCCGCCAACCGGTCCGAACCGCCGTAGCCGGGCCGGTCGTACGCGATCAGCTGCATCCCGCGCTGGTACAGCACCATGCCGCGCGGGGCCGGGCCCAGCCTGCTGCCCGGGGTGCCGTGCAGCAGGAAGACGGGCCTGCCCCGCGGGTCCCCGAGGCGCTCCACCATCAGATGCCGCCCGTCCGACGCGCGCACCCGACGTCGCACCCGCCGCCTCCTTCGCCATCGGGTCCGGTTCTTTCGTATTTGCCGTGTACAGCAATACTGTCCTGGCATTCCCCGCCTCTTCGATGATTACCCATCAAGGGGCGGTGTACGGAAGGCCTCCGTGAGCCCGTTCCCCGTCGAGATCTGGACAGGACTAGTCCTTACGGGCTGCCCATGGCCCTGTCGCACGGGGTGTTCGCAAACGAAACCGACCTGTGGTGACCGCCGGTAGTGAAGAAGCAGAGGGCGCATTGGTGGTGTCGTGTGCGCGTCCTGAAGTCGACCTTGTGTGCTACCGGCGCGTATCGGAATAGTGGGCTCCCCATCCTCCGTGTCCGGGCACCCCACTTGCCCGAATGCGGCCCCCACAGGAGGTCGATGTTGAACCACCGACGTATACCCAAGAGGCGCGCGGCGATGGCAGGTGGAGCCGTCGCCGCACTCGTTGCCGCGGGAATCACCTTCCAGACTGCGAACGCCAGCGAGGAAAAGCCCTCGTTCACCGTCAAGACACTGTCGGCCACAGCGGCCGGAAACCTCGCCTCCACCCTGGGCCAGGACCTGGGCGGCGACGCGGCGGGCGCGTACTACGACACCAAGGCCAAGGCCCTGGTGATGAATGTGGTGGACGAGGCCGCGGCCGATGCCGTGCGCAAGGCGGGCGGCAAGGCCAGAATCGTCGAGAACTCGCTGGCGGAGCTGAAGTCCGCCCGGCAGACCCTCACCGACCGTGCCACCATTCCCGGCACCTCCTGGGCGACCGACCCGGTGACCAACAAGGTGGTCGTCACGGCCGACCGCACGGTCAAGGGCGCCGACTGGGCGAAGCTCGAGGGAGTCGTGAAGGGGCTCGGCACGAAGGCGGAACTGAAGAAGACGGCCGGGGAGTTCAAGCCCTTCATCGCCGGTGGTGACGCCATCCACAGTGGCGGCGGGCGCTGTTCGCTCGGCTTCAACGTCGTCAAGGACGGCGAGCCGCACTTCATCACGGCCGGCCACTGCGGCGAGGCCGGCAGCGAGTGGGCCGAGTCGGCAGGCGGCCCGGCCATCGGCACCATGGTCGACTCGCAGTTCCCCGAGAACGACTTCGCGCTCGTCAAGTACAGCGGCGACACCGAGCACCCGAGCGCCGTGAACCTCTACGACGGCGGCTCGCAGGAGATCACCAAGGCGGGCGAGGCGACCGTCGGCATGCAGGTCTCCCGCAGCGGCTCCACCACGCAGGTGCACGACGGCGAAGTCACCGGCCTCGACGCCACCGTGAACTACGGCAACGGCCAGATCGTCAACGGCCTCATCCAGACGACGGTCTGCGCCGAGCCCGGCGACAGCGGCGGCTCGCTCTTCGCGGGCGACACCGCGATCGGTCTGACCTCGGGCGGCAGCGGTGACTGCTCCTCGGGCGGCGAGACGTTCTTCCAGCCGGTTCCGGAGGCGCTGGAGGCGTTCGGCGCCGAGATCGGCTGACGCCGGGGGAACCGCCCCGAGCTGAGCCGAAGGCCCGGGCCGCCCTCAGGGGCGGGCCGGGCCTTCGGCGCCTGCCTTCTGGATCAGGCCGGATCAGCCCGGCCTGATCCAGAAGGCAGGCCCTGGCCGTGTGTGGCGCGCAGTGCCTGGCGGGCCGCCCAGATCACGGACACCACCGGTACGGCCACGACGGCGCCGATCACCCCGGCGGCGATGGCCCCGCCGATGACCGAGAGCGCCACGACGACCGGATGCAGCCGGACGGCCCAGCCCATCACGATCGGATGCAGCACATGTCCCTCGATCTGGCCGATGACCACGATCAGGGCGATGACCACCGCGGCGATGACCGGGCCCTTGGCCGCCAGTGCCACGATCGCGGCGACGGCGAGCGCGATGGGCGAGCCGATCAGCGGAACGAAGGCGGCGAAGAACTCGAGCAGTGCCAGCGGCACCGCCAACGGGACACCGAGGGCGAAGAGCGCCAGCCCGACCAGGATCGCGTTGGTCGCCGCCACCAGCACGATGCCGTGGGTGTATCCGGTGAACGTCCGCCATGCCGCGCGCCCCGCCACCGCCACCCGGTTCCGGGCCGGCACCGGAAACTGCTCGCAGAACCAGCCCCACTGGCGGTCGCCCGAGTGCAGGAAGAAGACCGAGCAGAACAGTGCCAGCGCCACCGTCGTCAGCACCTCCACCAGCCGGCCCGCGCCGCTGAGCGCCGTACTGATCAGCTTCGACCGGTGCTCGGACAGGAACTGCCCGATCCTCGACTGGAGGTCCGTGAGGGCTTCGGGGTTCAGCCGGAACGGCGGCTGCTCCAGCCACTTCTCGATGCGTCCGATCCCGGCGCCGAACTCCCGCTGCAGCGTGACCCGCTCATGGGCGACCGTCTCACCCACAAGGGCCAGGATGCCGAGGACGACGACGATGCTGCCGAGCAGCGCCACGGTGACGGCGAGCGGTCGCGGCAGCCGGCGGGCCAGCAGATCGGCCACCGGCCGGAGCACCGCCGTGACGACGAGACCGAGGAAGACGGCGACGCCGATCTCGTGAAAGCGCCCGAGGATCATGAAGAGGGCGTACACGACGGCGCCGACCGCCAGGAGCCGCCACGCGTACGCGGCGGCGATCCGCAGCACGGGGGAGACCGGTGGGCCGGTACTCGGCCCGGCGGCTTCCCCGGGGGAGCGGGACACCGGGCGGGCGGGACCGCGCACCGCGCGGCGCGCCGTGCGGATCCGGTGTCGTCGCTGCGCGGATTGCCTGGGCATCGCCCCGACTCGTACCACCGGCGGCGCCCGGGCCAACGTACCGAGCCCGACATTCGCCCGAAGGCACCGCGGACCGGGGGAGGGGTCGGGCGCGTTCGGCCGACCGGGCTCAGGCGCGTTCGACCAGGCGCTGCGCCGCCGAGCGGGCCGAGGCGAGGGCCTGGCGCCGGTCGGCGCCCCGCTGCCCCGGCGCCACCCGGGTGCCCAACCCGTCGAGCAGCGCGAGGAGTTCCGACGGGCGGCCCGGCTCGTCGAGGCCGGGCACGAAGCCGGCCCGGTCCACTCCCTCGGTGAGGAGCGCCTCAAGGTCCCGCTGCCGGCCCCGGTCCATCTCCTCCTGGGCCTGCCGGAGCGGTCGGCCGAGAGGTGGTGCACACGGTCTGATCACCCCGGCGGGGCGGGGTTCCACCGGTCCGGGGCCCCGCCCCGCCTCGCCGGTGGGTGCCTCGCCGGCAGGCGACGACCTGGGGCCTGTCCGAGGCCCCACGGCGCGCCACACAGCCCGGCAGCGCACCCAGCACCGGACCAGGCATGTGCGCAGGTGGGACGGGGTCGAACGACGGATTCCCCGCCCGGCCCCACAGGGATCGCACGAATGTTCGAAACTTGGTCTATGGTGGAGGTGGGGAGGTGAGAACGGATTGATCCAGGAGGTGCGGGTGCCCGGTTTCACGCATCTGCACACCGCGTCCGGATACTCCGTGCGGTACGGGGCCTCGCATCCGGAACGGCTGGTCGAGCGCGCCGCGGAACGGGGCATGGGCGCCCTCGCCCTGACCGACCGCGACACCGTCGCGGGCGCGGTCCGCTTCGCCAAGGCCTGCGTCAAGGAGGGAGTGCGCCCGCTGTTCGGCGCCGAGCTCGCCGTACGGGAGCACGAGCCCACGGCCGCCGCGCGACGGCGCACACCCGCCAAGGGCGGAGCCTTCATCGACGAGTCCGCACCCCGGGTCACCTTCCTCGCCCGCGACGGCGCCGCCGGCTGGGCAGAGCTCTGCCGGCTGATCACCGCCGCCCACACCGCCGACGGCCGGCCCTCCGTCGACTGGCCCACCCTGAGCGGCCCCGCCGGACTCACCGTGCTGCTCGGGCCGGCCTCCGAGGTGGGCAGGGCGCTGGCCGCCGGCCGCCCCGACCTGGCCGCCCGGCTGCTCGCGCCCTGGCGGGAGCGGTACGGCGACGCACTGCGCCTCGAAACCGTGCACCACGGTCTGGCGGGCACGGGCCCCGGCTCGCTGCGGCTCGCCGCCCGCACCGCCGGTTTCGCCGCCGAGCAGGGCGTACGGGCCGTACTGAGCAACGCCGTACGGTACGCCGACCCCGGCCAGGGCCCGGTCGCGGACGTCCTCGACGCGGCCCGCCGGCTCGTCCCGGTCGACCCGGCCAGGGGACTCGACAGCGGTGAGCGCTGGCTCAAGGGCGCGGACGACATGGTCCGCGCGGCCGAGCTGATCGCCGAGGCCGCCGGATGGCGGCGCGACGCGGCGCACCGGCTGCTTGCCGTCACCGAGGAGACCGCCGCCGAGTGCCTCGTCGACCCCGAGGGCGACCTGGGCATGGGGTACGCCTACTACCCGGAGCCGCATCTCGTCGGCGCCGGCCGGCGCACCGCGCAGCGCGTCCTCGCCTCCCGCGCCGCCGCCGGGATGGTGCTGCGCGGTTACGACCGGATGCCGAAAGCGCGCGAGTACTGGGAGCGGATGCACTCCGAGCTGGACATCATCGCCTATCACGGCAACGCCACCTACTTCCTGACGGTCGCTCAGGTCGTCGACGACGTCCGCCGCATGGGCATCCGGGTCGCCGCGCGCGGCTCCGGCGCCGGATCCCTGGTGAACCACCTGCTCGGCATCGCGCACGCCGACCCGGTCGAGCAGCATCTGCTGATGGAGCGCTTCCTGTCCAAACGCCGGTTCGCGCTGCCCGACATCGACATCGACGTCGAGTCCGCGCGCCGGCTGGAGGTGTACCGCGCGATCATCGACCGCTTCGGCGAGGAGCGGGTCGCGGCCGTCGCCATGCCCGAGACCTACCGGGTGCGGCACGCCATCCGGGACGTGGGCGCCGCGCTGAGCATGGACCCGGCCGAGATCGACCGGCTCGCCAAGGCGTTCCCGCACATCCGCGCCCGCGATGCCCGCGCGGCGATGGAGGAGCTGCCCGAACTGCGCGAGGTGGCACGGGAGTACCGGCCTGACGGGGGCCGGTACAGCAGGCTCTGGGAGCTGGTCGAAGGACTGGACGCGCTGCCGCGCGGCGTCGCCATGCATCCGTGCGGGGTGCTCATCTCGGACTCCTCGCTGCTGCGGCGTACGCCGGTGATGCCGACCAGCGGTGAAGTCCCCCACAGTCCTCCGGGCGTGGGTGGTTCCCCCTTCCCCATGTCGCAGTTCGACAAGGACGACGTCGAGGACCTCGGGCTGCTCAAGCTCGATGTGCTGGGCGTACGGATGCAGTCCGCGATGGCGCACGCCGTCGCCGAGATCGAACGGGCGACGGGCCACCGGCTCGATCTGGACGACCCGAAGCAGGTGGCGCCGGGCGACCCGGAGACGTATCGGCTGATCCGCTCGGCGGAGACGCTGGGCTGCTTCCAGATCGAGTCGCCGGGCCAGCGCGATCTCGTCGGCAGGCTGCAGCCCGCGACCTTCCACGATCTGGTCGTCGACATCTCGCTGTTCCGGCCGGGGCCGGTCGCCGCGGACATGGTGCGGCCGTTCATCGAGGCCCGGCACGGACGGGCGCCGGTCCGCTTCCCGCACCCCGATCTGGCCGGACCTCTGGGAGAGACCTACGGAGTGGTGGTCTTCCACGAGCAGATCATCGAGATGGTGAACATCATGACCGGCTGTGGCCGGGACGAGGCCGACCGGGTCCGGCGCGGGCTCTCCCATCCGGAGTCGCAGGGGGAGATCAAGGCGTGGTTCGCGCGGCAGGCGGAGCGGAAGGGGTATGCGGCCGAAGTGATCGCGCGGGCCTGGGAGATCATCGAGGCGTTCGGCTCGTACGGCTTCTGCAAGGCGCACGCGGTCGCCTTCGCCGTACCGACGTACCAGTCGGCGTGGCTGAAGGCGCACCACCCCGCGGCCTTCTACGCCGGGCTGCTCACGCACGACCCCGGGATGTATCCGAAGCGGCTGCTGCTGGCGGACGCGCGGCGGCGGGGGGTGCCGGTGCTGCCGCTGGATGTGAACCGGTCTGCGGTCGCGCACCGTATCGAACTGGCGTCCGGAGAGAAGGGGGAGGAAGGGGTGTGGGGTCTACGGCTGGCGTTCTCCGACGTCCACGGCATCAGTGAGGCGGAGGCGGCACGGATCGAGGCCGGACAGCCCTACTCCTCGCTGCTGGACTTCTGGGAGCGGGCCCGTCCCGGGCGGCCGGTCGCGGAACGGCTCGCGCAGGTCGGCGCACTGGACGCGTTCGGCGCCAACCGGCGCGATCTGCAGCTGCACATCGCCGAACTGCACCGTACGCAGCGCGGCCTGGCCTCCCACGGTGGCCAACTGCCCCTGGGAGGCGGCCGCAGGACCGCGTCCGTCGGGCTGCCCGACCTCAACGAGGCCGAGCGGCTCAGCGCCGAACTGGGCGTTCTCGGCATGGACGCGTCCCGCCATCTGATGGCGGACCACCATGGCTTCCTCGACGAACTCGGCGCGATCCCCGCGAAGCGCCTGCGCGATGTCGAGCACGGGGCGACGGTGCTGGTCGCGGGAGCCAAGGCGGCCACCCAGACCCCGCCGATCCGCTCCGGCCGCCGGGTCATCTTCACCACCCTGGACGACGGTACGGGCCTGGTCGACCTGGCCTTCTTCGACGACAGCCACGAAGCGTGCGCGCACACCGTCTTCCACTCCTGGCTGCTGCTGGTCCGCGGCGTCGTCCAGCGCCGCGGCCCCCGCAGCCTCAGCGTGGTCGGCTCCGCCGCGTGGAACCTCGCGGACCTGATCGAGGTCCGGCGTACGGGCGGTCTGGACGCGGTGGCCCAGCGGCTGGCCGCGGCGGACGCGTCCACCGGCCCGGCCGCCGGTACCGGCTTGGCCGCCGGTTCCGCTCCGGCCGCCGGCCGCAGCATCCGCATGTCCACCGGCTACGAGATGAACGCCTGGGCGGATCTCCGGCCCGCGGGTGAAGGAGCCGCGGCGGTGAGGAAGTTGTGGCACCAGAGTCCGGGGAGCGCGGGATGACGACAGAGACATCGGTTCTGTACCTGCGGTTCCGCGGGGCGGACGGGGCGGCGCCGGACGCGGCCGCGTACGCGGGGCTGCTCGGGCTGCTCGGGGCGTTCACCCCGGTGGTGGAGGCGGTGGGGCCCGATGGGGCGCTCGCCGATGTGCGGGGCGCGCTGCGGTACTTCGGGCGGGATGCCGCCGGGCTCGCCGCCGTGATACGGGTGCGGGCGCTCGCCCTGTACGGGGCCGACTGTGTGATCGGCGCCGGCCCGAACCCGCTGCTGGCCAGGATGGCGGCGCGTGACGCCGGGCCCGGCACGACCCTGGTCGTGGGCGACGCGGCGGAGTTCCTCGCCGGGCGGCCGGTCGCCGCGCTGCACGGCGTAGGGCCCGCGACGGCCCGGGCCCTCTGCGGATACGGGCTCGACACCGTCGACCGGGTCGCCGCCGCGCCCCTCGCCGTACTGCAGCGGATCCTCGGCGCGCGCGCCGGGCGCGAGGTGTACGAGAAGGCCCACGGCATCGACCGCACCCAGGTCGTCCCGAACGCCGCCGCGCGCTCCGTCGCGGCCGAACGCACCTTCCCCCGCGACGAACTGGACCGCGACCGGCACCGTCGTGCCCTGCTCTCGCTCGCCGAGGAACTGGGCGCCCGGATGCGCGGCGACGGCCAGGTGTGCCGCTCGCTGACGCTCACCGTGCGCTACGCCGACCGCACCACGACCACCAGGTCGCGCGCCCTGACCGAGCCGACCGCGCACTCCGCGGCGCTCACCGGCGCCGCGTACCGGCTCCTCGACGCGCTCGGCCTGCAGCGCGCCCGGGTGCGCGCCCTCGCGCTCCGCGCCGAAGGACTGATCCCCGCCGAGCGGGCCGCACATCAGCTCACCTTCGACCCGGCCGACGAGAAGGCCCGCCGCCTGGAGGCGGTGGCCGACCGGGCTCGCGCCAAGTACGGCCCGCGGGCGGTCATTCCCGGCTCGCTCGCCGCGTAGCGCCGCGCACAGTCCGCCGGGGAAGTCTTCCATGGGCCTTCATGGGTGCTCATGAGCCTCCCACGGGCCCCCACGGGCCTTTCAGGGGCTTGCCGACCCGATGCTCTGTGTCTGTGAGTAACCGAACAGACACCGATCTTGACGGTTCTTCAGTTTTTACCGACGCGTAACTTCCCACTCTTAGTTACTCGCGCGTACGTTGACATGAGTACAGCCCTCTTCTTGTGGTCCGGGCCGCAGGGTGAATCCCCACATCCCCACATCAGCCTCGCAATTCCCTTGAGCCGCAAGGAGAACGCACGATGCTGTCCTTGAAGCGTGCCCTCAGACCGCTGACCGCCGTCCTGCTGGCGGTGGCGATCGGACTCGCTCCGGCCGCCACTGCCAGCGCCACCGCCGCCGAGCCCAGCAGCGGATGGAACAACTACTCGTGCAAGCCGTCCGCCGCCCACCCCCGCCCCGTCGTCCTCGTCCACGGCACCTTCGGGAACTCCGTGGACAACTGGCTCGCCCTCGCGCCGTACCTCGTCAAGCGCGGCTACTGCGTCTTCTCGCTCGACTACGGCCAGCTGCCCGGCGTACCGCTCTTCTACGGCCTCGGCCCCATCGAGAAGTCGGCCGAGCAGCTCGACGCGTACGTCGACAAGGTCCTCGCCGCGACCGGAGCCGTCGAGGCCGATCTGGTCGGCCACTCCCAGGGCGGCATGATGCCGCGCCACTACCTCAAGTTCCTGGGCGGCGCGGACAAGGTGAACGCCCTCATCGGCCTGGCGCCCGACAACCACGGCACCACGCTCAACGGGCTCACCGGCCTGCTCAAGTACTTCCCGGGCGCGGCGGACCTGCTCAGCTCGAAGACCCCGGGCCTCGCCGACCAGATGACCGGCTCCGCGTTCCTGACCAAGCTCAACGCGGGCGGGGACACGGTCCCGGGCGTCCGCTACACCGTCATCGCCACCAAGTACGACGAGGTCGTCACCCCGTACCGCTCCGGGTTCCTCGACGGACCGGACGTCCGCAACGTAACGCTCCAGGATCTGTGTGCCCTTGACCTCTCGGAGCACGTGGCGATCGGGCTGCTCGACCTGATCGCGTTCCACGAGGTGGCCAACGCGCTGGACCCGGCGCACGCGAAGGCGACGACCTGCGCGTCGGTCTTCGAGTAGGTCCCTTCCACATCCCTCCGGGATCAACACCCGTTGCCGGCAAGCAGAGTTGGCTTGCCGACAACGGGTGCGCCGCGCCCGTTGGCTCCACCGTGCAGGTAACGGCGCCGAAGCCCGCCAGACCCAGGGGGCTACCTGCTGCCGGTGGGCTGGAACCGGAAGACGGGCACGACGTACGTCATCAACGAGGGAGACGGCATTCGCGTGGAGCTCATGCCCGGCACACATGGAGTGAGCCGGGCATGAACGCATGACCGCCGTGCCGCCCGCGTCAGCGGCTGTGACGACCGCCGGCCGGGGTGGCCTTGCGGCGGGCCGTGGCGAACATGACCGCGGCACCGAGCGCGAGGACGGCGGCGCCACCGACGGCGAGGTACGCGGTGTTGCTGTCGCCGCCGGTCTCGGCGAGGTTCTCAACGGCACCGTTGGAAGCGGGGGTGTTGACGGTGTCCGCGGCCTCCGTGGTCTCCGTCTGCGGGGCGGCCGTGGTCTCCGGAGCCGTCGACGGCTGCTCGGAGTGGTCGTCCCCGCCGTGACCGCCATGGTCGACCGTGGACTTGTCCGTGCCGTCCTCGATCTGCTCCTCCGAGGGCGCGGACGCGGTCGGCGCCGGCGCGCCACCGGGCGCGGAGCCACCGTTGTCCTGGCCGAAGACCACGTCCGAGCAGGTGTAGAACGCCTCGGGCGAGTCGGACCGCTGCCAGACCGAGTAGATCAGGTGCCGCCCGGACGTGTCCGGCACGACGCCGTCGAAGACGTACTCCCCGTTCACCAGCTTCGGGTCGGTGACCTTCGCGAACGGCTGCGCCTCCAGGTCCGACCACTTCAGCGGCTTCGACGGGTCGTACCCGTCCTTCGTGATGTACAGCTCGAAGGAGCCCTTGTGCGGGGCGGTGCCCTTGTAACGGAACGTGTGGTTCCCGGCAGCGAGCTTCGACGACGGCCAGTCCGCACGCGGCAGATCCAGTCCCTTGTACTTGTCCCGGCCCGCACTGCACAGCTTGCCGTCCGGAATCAGCTGCTTGTGGTTGCCCGCCGCATTGGCGATGTTGACCTCGTTCCAGTCGTAGAACGCCTGAGGCCCACTGGCCGCGACCGCCGCCTTGCACGCCGCCGACTGCGGGCTCTCCGGGCCCTCGGCGTAACAGGCGGACACCCGGCTGACCGGATCCGTCATCGACCCGTGCGCGGCGGCCGGGGATGCGGCCAGCCCGGTCAACGCGAGCGGCGCGACCCCGAGCACGGCGACGGCGGCGGCCCTACGGCGAGCGGTCATGGTGACGATCTCCTTCAACAGCGGCGTATGGGGGAGGGGGATCCGAGGCGCGGGGTCCGCTGCGGCGGCACAGCCCCCCGGAACCATCAGCGGCACCGACGCTCGAACCCCGCCCCGGCGATCAGCAAGCTAGTCCCTCGAAACCGCGAAATCGCCTGCTGGGACGGGGTGATGGCGATCCTTATGCTCGCTTTAAGGGTGGGGAAAGAGGGGGCTGAGGAACGCTGCGGAGTGTGGTGGTCTGACCACGGCGTTCGTGGTGCCGGCGTCCGTGGTCGTCCACGGTGAACCACCTTGTGCCGCCTCGTTTGGCTCCTCGTTTGGCTCCCCGACGTGGCTGGCGCCGGAGGGAACACGGCTCCGGTGGACATGCGGAGAGATGCCTGCACCGGATGCCGACTGTGCTCCTCCAGGCGTTGGGTCCTGGGGCATGACCGTTCACGGTCGCGCCGGGGGTCTGTCCGCTGCCGTTGATGTCACCTGGTGATGTCAGGTTGGATGGCCGTATGGAGCGTGTCGAGGCTGAGCTGTTCACGGATGGTGGCAACAACGCAGTGGTACGCCTGGCCGGTCGCCGCTTCCCCGGTGTACTGATCCAGGGTGACTCTCTCGCCATCCTCCGCAGCGATGTCGCTGAAGTAGTGGAGGCCTTCGACCAGGGCGACGTGGCTGGAGCCCGCGAAACTGCCGGCTTTCTCTTGGACGACCTCGACGTGCTGCTCGCGCGCTACTCCGCTGCGCTGGAAGTCCACGAGATCCCGCTGCCTTACCGCCCCTGAGCTCTGAGCTTGGGAATCACCGTGCTTCTGGAGGCTGTTGGCGGCCTGAACAGCGGCAATGGGTGCCAGGGGTGAACCCCCTTCTGATCCGTAGCTCTATGCAGAACGGTCATCGATGTCCGAACCGGCCTCGCCAGGGCATCCGGAGCCCGGGCGGTCCAAGGTCAGTCGACGGGGTTGCTGTACTTCACTGCTGTACCGCAGCCTGGCACCTCGGCGCCAGCCCGGCTCGTGGCTGTAGCCGTGCGCCACGGGCGCCCGGGGGCGAGCGAGTCTTCTCGCCTTTGGGTAGCTTCCCGGCCACGGCCGGGGAGCAGCTCGAGGACACCCCGGCTACGGCCTCGCCGCCGAGATCGCCGACGCCCTGGATAACAACTGCACGGCCTGACATAGGCACGGCCCCGGCACTTCCTCGGAGGCTCGCCCTCGAGCAGCCTCACCCCCGGCGCGGGGGCGGGGCACTGCTGGTGAACCCATTTGGATTGCTCCGCACTGCACGCAACGGAACATTGCCGAATCATGATCGTGGACGACCGAAGGACGCGCCCTGCCACCCCGGAAATGACATCCCACGACGAAAGCAGGTCAGTCATGCGTGCTCGACCCCGATTCGGGCCCCTTCCGCGCGGTACAAAAGTGCTGGCTGGCGGCCTCATGGCCGTGACGGCTCTGTTGAGTTTCGACCTGGTCACACCCGCGCTTGCGACGGGCCCCGCTCCTCGGTCGGGCGCCGAGACTGCCCCTGCAGGCCTCTTTGCGGACCGTCGTTGCGACAAGCACCCCCATGAAGACAGTCTTTCGCGCGTTCAGAGCGGCCGAGACAAGTGCAGGGGGGCAACTGGAGCTACGGGCCCGACGGGTCCGACCGGCCCGACGGGAGACACCGGCCCGACGGGAGACACCGGTCCGGCCGGCCCGACGGGAGACACCGGCCCGACGGGAGACACCGGTCCGGCCGGCCCGACGGGAGACACCGGCGCCACGGGGGCGACCGGCGCCACGGGGGCCACCGGAGCGACGGGGGCAACTGGCGCTACGGGGGCCACCGGAGCGACGGGGGCGACTGGCGCTACGGGGGCCACCGGAGCGACGGGCGCCACGGGCTCTGGCCCGGTCACTGGGTACGAAAGGGTCTCCAACACCGTGCCGTGCACCGGTGACAACATCTGCACCATCTCGGTGAGCTGTCCGGAGGCTGGCCAGGTGGTCATGGGTGGGGGCTTGGACAGTGCCGTCCTCGCCAGCAGCGGTCTCTATGTCATGGAGACTTTTCCGAGCAGCAACACCACATGGACCGGCACCTACCGCAACGCCACCGGCACCTCCATCAACATCACTGTCTGGGCCGTCTGCGTCGACGGCACGTGACTCGGGTGAGCTGACGTGCCGTAAAGCCCAGGGACGCAGCCGTCTTGCGCCCCTGGGGGGCGGTCCGCGCCACGCCCTCCCGGCGTAAACGATCGTGACTCACGCGTCGGCCCCGGGCCTGGCGCTCGCCGGGCCCGGGTTCTACGAGGATGCCGTGGCTCACCCAGGTGTTTCAGCATGGCGCGCATGCCCTCGGGGTGCCGTGTCCGACGGCCGGGCGGAGCGGGGCGGAGACAGGAGCGTCGCCCGGCGTTAAGCCGGGTAGATGCCGAAGGAGGCCCGACAGCTCCGCGTCGGCCGATCGCTCACCACCACCAGGTCCGTGCCTACGACCTGCTGCGGATGTTCGGCCCCGAGGCCACCCCACCCCGCTGGCCGCCGCGTTCGCCGATTACGAGCACCACGACATCAAGGAGGTGGACAGCCTCAGTCCGGACAGAACTGGGCAGTCGGACCTCCGCACTCTCTCAGCCGGTGTGAAGGATCCGAAAGCGATCGGGTTCCGCCGGATCTCGATCAACGACTTGGATCGGCGTCCGAGCCCATTGCCACACGCTGATGCCTGGCGTGCGGGAGAACCGGATCTGCCCGCGGGTGCCTTCGACGGCAACGCGCGGCCACGAATCGGCAGTGCGCGTCCGGTCCGCGCCGTGAGAACGCAGCACATCGGCGAGGACGGCGACCGTGTCGTAGCCCTCGAAGGCGACGAAGGAGGGCGCTTCGGCCAGCCGCTCGCGGAGGGCCGTCCCGACTCGTGCACCGAGTGGGCCGAGGTGCTCGGGCAGGTAGCGCAGGAACGGGATCGCGGCGCCGTCGTCGCCCAGCAACGTCGCCCATTCGGCGAACTCCGGTTGCCCGGCCGGAGCACCGATCATGATCTCGGCGAGGCGCTGGTCGCGGCGGACAGCCTTGACGATCGGCACTGCCGGCTCCGGGTGGCCGACCAGGAGAAGGAGGGCTGTCGCGCGATTGTCGACGAGTTCGTCGCACACGGCCGTGGGCGTGAGCGCGCGCATGTCGAGTTCGATGACGGTGCCGCCGCGTGGGGCGAGGCAGTCCCGCAGAATGCGGGTCCCGGATGCCCAGTAGACACTCGGCTGGGCTGCTACGGCGATTCGGCTGTGGCCCGCGCTGAGGAGGAAGTCTGCGTAGACCTGCCAGCCGCGGGACTGCGGCGGGGAGAGGCGCGCGACCCACTGCGTTGGCTGTTCGGTGAGCGCGTCGAGAACCGCTGACGAGCAGAGGAAGGGCAGGCCGAGGGCGTCGGCCCTGGCGGCGGCGGCGCGAGCGACGACGCTGTGATACTCCCCCGCCAAGGCAGCCACGCCCAGGCGGGCCAATTCATCCACGGCCGCCGCGGCCCTCTGTGGATCAGCCGCGGTGTCTCGGAACACCAGCTCGAGTGGTCTTCCGACGATCCCGCCGGCGTCATTGACTTCGCGAACGCCCAGCTCGAGGCCGGCGAGCAAGTGGTGGCCTGCCTCGACCCAGCCAGGCCGAGTCAGCGGAACGAGAGCGCCGATCCGGACGGACGATCCGTCAGTCCGCTCCGCTCCAGCCGGCGACGGTGGTGTGTTCATGCGTCGGCGTCTCCCGTGTGACGATCCGGTTGCCGTTCGCCCGGTTCGCAGAGTGGCAAGGCCCGGTAGTACGCGTTCATCTCATCTCGCCGTGGTGGGCGCACCTGCGTGGCCATGCCGGACATTGCATCCACCACCATCGCCGACAGGCAACCGATTTCTCACCCGAGCCGCCGGTACCGCCGCTCCGGACGCCCCGTCCCCCCGTACTTGAGCGTCACCTCCGCGCGCCCCGTCTCCGCGAAGTACTCGAGGTAACGGCGGGCGCTCACCCGGGACAGGGAGCCCGCCTCGGCGCATTCCGAGGCGGAGAGACCCTCGGGATGGGCGCGGAGGATGCGGTCGACCAGGTCGGCGGTGTGGGCGGCGAGGCCCTTGGGGAGTTCGCGGGAGCCGGGTGGGCGGGTGCCGAAGATCTGGTCGACGTCCTCCTGGCGGGCCTCGTCCAGTGCGTCGAGCCGGGTCCGCAGGGACGCCACATGCCGCATCTGCTCCTGGAGCGCCGCCTGGCTGAAGGGCTTGATCAGATAGTGGAGGGCGCCGGCGCGCAGTGCGGTGCGGACCGTTCCGGCGTCCCGGGCGGCCGTGATGAACAGGACGTCGGCGGGCTGCCGGTCCTTGTCGCGCCCCTCCGCCGCGCGCAGCTCGCGCAGCACCCCGATGCCGTCCATGTCGGGCAGATAGATGTCCAGCAGCACGAGATCAGGGCGGAGCCGGTCGGCCGCGCGCAGCGCTTGGGCGCCGCTGTGCGCCACCCCGACGACCGTAAAACCGGGCATGACGGACACATAGCGGCTGTGCAGCTTCGCGACCATGAAGTCGTCGTCCACCACCAGCACGTTCACCGGGAGTCACCTCGCGAAGCCGGCCCGGTCAGCCCTGGGTTTCTGCTCTTCGACCGGGGGTCCGGGGGCGGTCCCCCGGGAAAGCACAGCGTCACGCCGACACGCTAGGCGGCGACCGCAAGGACCACAACGTCCGTTGATTCCGGAAGAGAGACAGCTTCTTAACGCGCAGGCAACATGTGGGCCACTTCACAAGGTCCCTGCTCTGCTCGAAAGGCGGCACGCGTGCGATTGCGCACTCCACTCGCTCTGCTCGGGGCGGCGCTGCTGGTGCTCGTGGGCCCGCCGCTGCTCACCACCGGCAGTGGCGCCGATACCGGCACCCAGATTCCCGGCCTGCGCTTCATGGTCCCCAATTCGCCCGGCGGCGGCTACGACATCACCGCCCGTACGGCGGCCAAGAACGCCGAGGACGCCGAGCTCACCCACAACATCGAGGTGTTCAACCTGCCCGGGGCCGGCGGCACCGTCGGCCTGACACGGCTCGTCGGCGAGCACGGAAACGGCAAGCTCGCCATGTCCATGGGCCTCGGGGTCGTCGGCGCCGTCCACACCAACAAGTCGCCGAAGAGTCTCGCCGACACCACCCCGATCGCCCGGCTCACCGAGGAGCAGGACATCGTGGTGGTCGCCAAGGACTCCCCGTACAAGACCGTCCAGGACCTCATCGACGCCTGGAAGAAGAACCCGGGCAAGCTGCCCGTCGGCGGCGGCTCATCGCCCGGCGGGCCCGACCATCTCGCCCCGATGCTGATGGCGCAGGCCGCGGGCATCGCACCCAAGTCCGTCAACTACATCCCCTTCGACGGCGGCGGCGAACTGCTCGCCTCGATCCTCGGCAACAAGGTCGCCTTCGGCGTCTCGGGCGTCGGCGAGTACCTCGACCAGATCAAGTCCGGGGAGCTGCGGCTGCTGGCCGTGACCGGCCCGAAGCGGGTGCCCGGACTGGACGCCCCCACCCTCCGTGAAGCCGGACTCGACACCGACTTCACCAACTGGCGCGGCATCGTCGCCCCGCCCGGGATCTCCGACGCCGAACGCGACAAGCTCATCGGCCTCGTCCAGAAGCTGCACGACTCCGAGCAGTGGCAGGACTCGATGAAGAAGAACGGCTGGGACGACGCGTTCCTGCCCGGAGACGAGTTCGGCGAGTTCCTCGACGAGCAGAACACGCGCGTCGACTCGGTGCTGAAGGAGCTGGGGCTGTGAGCAGCACGGAAACCACGACCGAAACCACGACCGGCGCCACGAAGGCGTCACGCCACTCCTGGGTGCGGGAACACTCGGAACTCGGCGTCAGCCTGCTGCTGTTCCTCATCGGGGTGCTCGTGCTGACGGACGCGCTCACGATGGACGTCGACATCGCACAGCGCGGTCCGATCGGGCCCAGGACCGTACCCGTCGTCGTCGGCGCCGGCTTGCTCCTTGTCGCCGTACTCCTCGCCGTCGACGTACTGCGCGGCGGCCGCGGAGAATCCGAGAGCGGCGAGGACATCGACCTGTCCGAGCCCAGCGACTGGCGTACGGTGCTGCTGCTCGCCGGGGTCTTCCTCGCGGGCGCCGTCCTCATCGGCCCGCTCGGGTTCCCCGTCTCCGGGGCGCTGCTCTTCTGGGGCTCGGCCTACGCGCTCGGCAGCCGCCACCTCCACCGCGACCCGCTGATCGCGGCCGTTCTCTCCCTCGTCACCTTCTTCGTCTTCAACAACCTGCTCGGGGTTCCGCTGCCCGGTGGCCCGCTGATGGGGGTGCTCTAGCCGATGGATTCGCTCAACTCCCTCCTCGACGGTTTCGGGACGGCGCTGACGCCGGTCAATCTCCTCTGGGCCGCGCTCGGCGTGCTGCTCGGCACGGCGATCGGCGTCCTGCCCGGCATCGGACCCGCGATGGCGGTGGCGCTGCTGCTGCCGGTCACGTACGGACTCGAACCGACCGGCGCCTTCATCATGTTCGCCGGCATCTACTACGGCGCGATGTTCGGCGGCTCCACGACATCCATCCTGCTCAACACGCCGGGTGAGAGCGCGGCCGTCGTCGCGGCCATGGAAGGCAACCCGATGGCCAAGTCGGGCCGCGGCGCACAGGCGCTCGCGGCGGCCGCCGTCGGTCACTTCGCCGGCGGCATGATCGGCACGACCCTGCTGGTGGCCCTCGCCCCGACCGTCGCCGAACTCGCCGTCGACATCGGTGCACCCGACTACTTCGCCATCATGGTGCTGGCGTTCATCGCCGTCACGTCCGTGCTCGGCTCGTCGAGAATCCGAGGGCTTGCCTCGCTGCTCATCGGACTCACCCTCGGCCTGGTCGGCCTGGACCAGATGACCGGGCAGCAGCGGCTCACCTTCGGCTCGCTCCAGCTCGCCGACGGCATCGACGTCGTCATCGTCGCCGTCGGACTCTTCGCGATCGGCGAAGCGCTGTGGGTCGCCGCGCATCTGCGACGCACGGCCGGGGAGGCGATTCCCGTCGGGCGGCCGTGGCTCGGCAGGTCCGACGTCCGCAGAACCTGGAAGTCATGGCTGCGCGGACCCGTGATCGGCTTCCCGTTCGGCGCGATCCCGGCCGGCGGCGCGGAGATCCCCACATTCCTCTCCTACGTCACCGAGAAGCGGCTCTCCAAGCACAAGGAGGAGTTCGGCAAGGGCGCGATCGAAGGCGTGGCGGGACCGGAGTCGGCAGCGTCCGCCTCCGCCGCGGGCACGCTCGTCTCGATGCTCACCCTGGGGCTGCCGACGACCGCCGTCGCGGCCGTGATGCTCGCCGCCTTCCAGCAGTACGGCATCCAGCCCGGACCGCTGCTCTTCGAACGCGAACCCGACCTGGTCTGGGGCCTGATCGCCTCGCTCTTCGTCGGCATGGTCCTGCTGCTCGCGCTCAACCTGCCGCTCGCACCGCTGTGGGCGAAGCTGCTGCGGATCCCGCGGCCGTACCTCTACGCGGGGATCCTGTTCTTCGCGGCGGTCGGCGCGTACGCGGTGGGCGGCGAGACGCTGGACCTGGTGATCCTGCTGATCATCGGCCTGATCGGCTTCGGCATGCGACGGTACGGGCTCCCGGTGCTCCCCGCGGTCATCGGGGTCATCCTCGGCCCGGCCGCCGAGCAGCAGCTGCGCCGCGCGCTCCAGATCAGCGACGGCAGCGTGACCGGCCTGGTCAACACCCCGTTCTCGGTGACGGTGTACGCCGTGATCGCGGTGCTGCTGGCGTGGCCCTTGCTCAAGAAGCTGATCACTCGCCGTCGTAATGTGACGGCATGACCGACGACATCCTCCCCGCCGCCGATGCCGACATACCGCGCGTGAAGGCCGTGACCGACGCGGCCTACCACCACTACATCGAGCGGATCGGACTCGTACCGGCCCCGATGGAGGCGGACCACGCAGCCAACGTGGCGGCGGGGAGGGTGTACGTCACGGGCGCCCCGGTGATGGGCGTCCTGGTGCTGATCCCCGGTCCCGACCACCTCTACCTGGACTCGATCGCCGTTCACCCCGAGGCCCAGGGCACGGGCCTGGGCCGGCGCCTGCTGGCCTTCGTCGAATCGCACGCACGGGAGCTCGGCCTGCCCGAGGTCCGGCTGCTCACCAACGCCAAGATGTGGGAGAACCAGAAGATGTACGCGCGGTACGGCTACCAGGTCGTCGAGCGGCGCGTCGAAGGCCCCTACGACCGCATCCACTACCGCAAGCCCCTGCGCTGAGCGGCCCGTTGTCAGTGGTGGCTGCGAGGATCGGACGCATGACGACGATCGACTGGGACGCTGCCGCGGACACCTTCGACAACGAGCCCGATCACGGGCTGCTGGATCCTGCCGTGCGCGCGGCGTGGGCCGCGAGGATGGCGGACTGGCTGCCCGGCGAGCCGTCGGTCGTACTCGACCTGGGGTGCGGTACGGGCAGCCTCGCCCTCCTCGCCGCCGAGCACGGCCATCGGGTGACCGCCGTGGATCTCGCGCCGCGCATGGCCGCGGCCGCGCGCCGCAAGCTCGCGGGTACGAGCGCCGAGGTGCTCGTCGGCCCGGCGGACCGGCCCCCGGTGGGGGAGAGGCGGTTCGACGTCGTCCTGGTCCGCCATGTCCTGTGGGCGCTGCCCGACCCCGAGGCGGCGCTCGGCCGGTGGGCCGCGCTGCTGCGGCCGGGAGGGCGGCTGGTGCTGGTCGAGGGGGTCTGGGGCGAGACCGGGCTGCCGGCGCAGCGGCTGACCACCGCGCTCGCACCGCTCACCGGCCACGTCCGGCTCGAACGGCTCTCGCAGGACCCGGCCTTGTGGGGCCGTGCGGTGGACGACGAGCGGTACGCACTGGTGGCGTACATGGCACCGTCCCGACGGCACAGCGAGGTCGTGGACGTCCATCTCGTCCTGCGCAGGGGCGGCGAGGTCCTGCTGGCCCGCCGGGCGGGCACCGGATACGGGGACGGGTTGTGGAACGGCCCGTCCGGGCACGTCGAGGACGGTGAGGACGTGCGCGAGGCGATGGCGCGCGAGGCGTTCGAGGAGATCGGGATCGAGCTGGCGCCGGACGATCTGCGCGTCGCGCTGGTGATGCAGCACCGCGGGCCGGGAGATCCGCCCCGGACGGGCTGGTTCTTCGAAGCGGAATACGGCACGGGCGGCGAGCCGTACAACCGGGAGCCCCACAAGTGCTCCGAACTCGCATGGCATCCGCTCACCGCGCTCCCGGACGACATGGTCGCCTACTGCAGAGCCGGGTTCGAGGCGTACCGCACGGGGGAGCGGTTCGTCGTCCACTGGCACGAGGACGACGACCCGATCGCGTACGACCCCGGCCTGCCGCAGCGGGCGGTGCCGCTCCCGGTTACGGCTGCCGGTCGATCAGCGTGACGAACCGGCCCTCCCGGGCGAGGAGTTCGAGCGTGTCCAAAGCGCGCTCGGCCTCCTCGGCGGCCCGCGGATCGGCGACCGCGAGGCCGCTCTCGGCGAACTCGTCCTCGTCCAGCCGGAGGATCTGCGTACCGTCGGCCGACACCCACAGATCCAGGTCCAGATCCTCGACGACCAGCTCGTCACCGGAGACGGCGGCCGGCCGCGTGATGTCGCAGTACCAGCCCTTCAGCGTGCCGTCGGGCCCGCGCACCTCCTTCACGGCGTACCACCGGTCCCGCCAGTAGTGCTCCGTGAAGACGTCACCGGGCTCGAAGCGGACGAACCCGAAGTCCCGTACGCCCGCACCGGCCCAGGGCGCCCGGACGGTGATGCGGCTGCCGTCGTCGGAGACGACCTCCGCCGGGTAGCTGATCTTCGTACGGCCGGCCTTGACCAGGACGACGTCAACCCAGCGTGCGGACATGCCGTACCTCCGTCGCGCAGATCTCGTAGCCGAACCACTTGTTGATCGCCAGCATCGGGCCGTTGCCGGCGTCGTTGCCGGTGAAGGCCTGGGTGAACCCGGCGGCGCGGGCGCGGTGCAGCGAGTCGTTCTTGGCGAGCTTGGCCAGCCCACGCCCGCGGAAGGCGCGGGCCGTGCCCGTCATCACCGTGCCGTAGCGGGTCGAGCCGTCCGTACGGGCCAGGCTGAACGCCACCGGGCGGCCGTCCGCCACGGCGACGGAGGTCAGCTCGCGGCTGACCAGCGGATGGCCCCAGGTCTCGGTCAGCCAGTGCCCGTAGTCCGTGAACTCGACACCGACATCGCTCGGTTCGTCCGCCATCGTCTCCGCGTCCAGCTCGAACAGCGGCCGCGGGTCGGCCGCGAAATCGGCGCCGGAGAGGATCCGCACACCGGCGGGTGGCGTCCGCAGCGGCGGGAGGTCCCCGCCGGCCAGATCGAGGCGGAGGAAGTGCGCCGAGCGGCTCGCCCGGTAGCCGCAGCGCTCGGCGAAGGCACGGTTCGCCGGCTCGTCCAGCACCCAGGAGTAGACGCTCGTCGCGCCCGCCTCCGTGAGGTGCTCCTCCGCGGCACGCACGATGATCGCCCCCGCGCCCCGCCCGCGCCGCTCCGGATGGACGTAGACATTCGCGTAGCCGACCCCCGGCTCCGGACTGTCGTACGCGAGCCCCACCTGCGCCGTGCCGATGATCTCGCCGTTCTCCTCGGCGACCAACGGCCGGTATCGCGCGCGGGGGTGCGCGTGCGTCACGTCGAAGCTCACGGATGCGGCGCTGGCCAGCATGAACGGGAGGGCTGCGCGCCGGACCACGGCGAATCCCTCGGCGTCCTCGGGGCGGAAATCCCGGACGATCACAGTCATGAATCCGCACGCTACGCGCGAGCCCCGCGCGCATGCCTCCCATTTTCCGGCGGTGGGCCGAAGTGCGCGACAATCACTCCGTGACCTTGAAAATCGTCATCGACACGGACTCCGCGTCCGCGCCCTACGAGCAGCTCCGCTCCCAGATCTCGGCACAGGCCCGCTCGGGCAGGCTGCCCGTCGGCTACAAACTGCCGACCGTCCGGGGCCTCGCGGAGGAGCTCGGGCTCGCGGCGAACACCGTCGCCAAGGCGTACCGCGCCCTGGAGAGCGACGGGGTGATCGAGACCCGCGGCCGCAACGGCACCTTCGTCGCCGCCGCGGGCGAAGCGGCGGAACGACAGGCCGCGGCGGCGGCTCAGGCGTACGCCGAGCAGGCCCACCGTCTCGGGCTGTCCCGGGCGGACGCGGCGTCGGCGGTCGAGGACGCGCTACGGGCGGCGTACGAGGCATGACCTCGTGGTGGGCAGTCGTTCCTTTCCCAGGACAAAGTCTTGGGAGGACCCACAGCGGAACGACTGCCCGCGCCCTGCGTCACAGATACAGCCCCGCGTCCGCCCCGTCGTGCTGCGACGGGACCGACGCCGGGGTCGTCCCGCGTCGCAGCGCGTACAACTCGGCGAGCGTCGCGCCCTCGCGGCCCACGCCTTCCTCGGTGCCGAGCCAGGACACCGCCTCGTTGCGGGTCAGCGAGCCGACCTCGATGCGCGCCAGACAGCGGCCCGGCCGGACCACCGCGGGGTGAAGCCGCTCCAGGTCCTCGTTGGTGGTGACGCCGACCAGCACGTTGCGGCCCTGGCCCAGCAGCCCGTCCGTCAGGTTCAGCAGGCGGGACAGTGCCTGGCCCGCTGTGTGCCGGGCCTCGCCGCGGATCAGCTCGTCGCAGTCCTCCAGGAGCAGCAGCCGCCAGCGGCCCTTCGCCGTGCCCTCGTCCTCGCCGATCGCGATGTCCATCAGATAGCCGACATCGTTGAACAGCCGCTCCGGGTCGAGCACACAGTCGACCTGGCACCAGTCCCGCCAGGAGCGGGCCAGCGTCCGCAGGGCCGACGTCTTGCCCGTACCCGGCGGACCGTGCAACAGCAGCAGCCGTCCCGCGATGTCGTCGGGCGTCACCTTCATCAGCCGGTCCATCGCATCGGCCACCGGCGCCGTGTAGTTGGACCTGATCTCGGTCCAGGTGCCCGCGCTGATCTGGCGGGTGGTGCGGTACGGGCCACGGCGCGGCGACACGTACCAGAAGCCCATCGTCACGTTCTCGGGCTGCGGCTCCGGCTCGTCCTGGGCGCCGTCCGTGGCCTGCTGGTGGATCTTCTCGGCGAGCTCTGAGCTGACCGCGGTGACGGTGACGTCGGCACCACGGCTCCAGCGGGAGATCAACAGGGTCCAGCCGTCGCCGTCGGCGAGGGTGGCGCTGCGGTCGTCGTCGCGCGCGGCGCGCAGCACCCGGGCGCCCGGCGGCAGCAGTGTGGCGCCGGGCTTGACGCGGTCGATCGTCGAACTGTGCGAATACGGCTGCTCGCCCGTCGCGAAGCGGCCGAGGAACAGCGCGTCGACGACGTCCGACGGCGAATCGCTGTCGTCGACGTTGAGCCGGATCGGCAGAGCGTCCTCAGGGTTGGCAGTCATGGCGACATGATCCGGCACTGCGGTCCTCCGCGCACGATGTTTTGGCGTGTGGCGCTACGTACCGGTTTCGTACTCATGTGTGGAGCCGCCGCACCGCCCTTCGGGCTGCCCGCAGGACGGCGTAGCCCTTCGTCAGCGCCCGGTCCCGGGCGAAATTGCGGGCGACGGCCCGGCCTTCGACGAGCCGCTCGAACTCCTCGATGCCGGTGGAGCGCCGCACGGTCACCCGCTCCAGCGCATACGGTCCCTGGCGCCGGCGGGCCGGCGCATTGCCCACGGCCAGCGACTGGGCGAAGCCGACCGCCCGGACCATCTGCCTGACGCGCCGGCTGGAGTAGCCGTACGGGTAGGCGAACGAGACCGCAGCCGTTCCCAGTTCCTCGGCGATGATCTCCTTGCAGCGCAGGGTCTCGAAGCGCAGCCGGGCGTCGTCGAGCTGGTCGAGCTGCGGATGGGTGTGGGTGTGGCCGCCGATCTCCGTGCCCGCGGCGGCCAGATCCCGTACCTGGTCCCAGTCGAGCATGGTGTCGAGGGCGCCGCCTTCCTCGTGTGCGCCGCGCAGCCATCCGGTCGACACGAAGAGGGTGGCGGCGAAGCCGTGCTCGGTGAGGACGGGGAGGGCGTGCCGGTGCACGCCCTCGTAGCCGTCGTCGAAGGTGATCAGTACGGGCCGCGGCGGCAGCGGTTCCCCGCGCCGCCAGGCCTGTCCGAGCCGGGCCGTCGTGATCGGGGTGAATCCGCGCTCGCCGAGCAGCGCCATCTGCTCGGCGAATGCGTCCGGTGATACGGACAGTCCGTGTGCCGCCGGTGCGGGCCGGTGCCCGACCGCGTGGTACATGAGGATCGGGACGGCCTGGTCCGCGGCCCGGGTCGCGGCCTGGTTCACGGGGACGACTCACCTCCCGTGCCAGGGCCGGTCCGGCCCCCGGGCGCGTACGCGGTGATCGGGCCGTGCGAGAACGCCACCCCGGCGCGGGTGCGCACGCTCGCCAGTGCGTACCCCGCCGCCGCGGTGGCGACACCGGCGACGATCGCGCCGGCCCGGCCCGCGCCGCCCCGGCGCCCGAGCAGGGCGTCGCGCAGCCCGCGCGCGACGCCCGCCGGGAGCACCCGGGTGGTGTACCGCCGCTCGGTCTCCAGGCCCTTGCCACTGCCGACGCTGTGCGAGACCAGCGCCTTGGACAGGCCTTCGGCGTAGGTACGGGTACGGAAGTAGCCGAACCTCTCGCGCCCGGCGGGGACTTTGTGGTGGATGACGGCGCGGTCGTCGATCAGCAGCACCGCGTGCGGGAGAGCACGGCTGAGCCGGATGCACAGCTCGGTCTCCTCGCAGCCCAGCGGCCGCTTGTCGCCGTCGCGTCCGATGCCGGTGGCGAAGCCGCCCGTGGCGTCGAAGGCGGCACGCCGGAAGGACGCGTTGCCACCGAGGACGTTGCGCACCCGGACGCGTCCGCGCGGCAGCCCCCGGTACGTACAGCCGACGACCCAGTCGAACTCCTCGGGGAACCATGCCGGTCTGCGGCCCGATGCCCAGGCCGGCACGGTCCGCCCGCCGACGGCCATGACCCGCGGATCGTCGTAGCCTTCGTCGAACCAGCGCAGCCAGTCGCGCTCGGCCACGGCGTCGTCGTCGAGGAAGGCGACGATGTCGCCGCGAGCCGCGGCGATTCCGGTGTTGCGCCCGGCGGAGAGGCCGCGGGGGCCCGCGTTGGCGAGCACCCGCACCTCTCCCTGTGCCGTGGCGGTCCCGCAGCCCTTGAACTCGTTGCCGAGCCGCTCCAGCAGCGCCGCGTTGTGGTCGACGACGAGCAGTGTCTCCAGGGCCGGCAGCGACTGCTTCCGCACCGAGTCGACCGCCGCGAGGATGTCCTCCCACCGGTCCTCGGTGTAGACGCAGATCACCACGGAGAAACGCCGGTGAATCGCGTTGCTCACGTGACTCAAGAGACCTCTCCCCGGGGGGCCTTGAGGGTGATGGCGGGCGCACGGCGCGCGGTGCGGCGGACGCCCTTCTCCTGCAGGATCACCTTGAGGACCCGCAGCCCGTCCCGTACGGCGCTGAGGTTGCTGACGCCGTGGATGCGCAGGTACTCGTGGCTGGGCACTTCCTGGACCCGCAGTCCGGCCTTGACGACCCGGATGTTCATCAGGGTCTCGATCTCGAAGCCGGTGCAGTCCAGGGTGACTCTGTCGAGGCAGTGACGCCAGAAGGCGTTGTACCCGTAGCAGAGATCGGTGTAGCGGGCGCCGAACTTGGCGTTGACGATTCCGCAGAGGATGCGGTTGCCGAGCTTGCGGATGGGTGTCATGTCGTCGGTGCCGCCGCCGTTGGCGAAGCGTGAGCCCTTGGCGAAGTCGGCGCCGCCGACCAGGGCGGAGACATAGCTGACGATCTCCTGGCCGTCGGCGGAGCCGTCCGCGTCGACCATGACGATGATGTCGCCGGTGCAGGCGGCGAAGCCGCTGATGAGCGCGTCGCCCTTGCCTCTTCCTGCCTGTTTGACGACCTTGACGTCGGGCCACAGTTCCCTGGCCACATTCACGGTGTTGTCCGTGGAATTGCCGTCGACGAGGACGACTTCATGGATCCATTCCGGCAGTGTCTCGAACACGTACGGAAGGTTCTCCGCCTCGTTCATGGCCGGGATCACGACGCTGACCGGCGGCGCGATCGCGAGATGAGAGGAGATCGGACGGTACTGGGCCGGTATTCGGCCGAGCGCTGTCGTGACGGTCGCCGTCGCGGTGGCCGCGGTGGCTGTGGTGGCTGTGGTCAGCGGACCTTGACCCGGGACCGCCGGGCGCAGGAACGAGCTCATGAGTCGGTTTCCCTCTCGTCCGGTGGACCGCCCACCCCCGGGCGGTCCGGATGAGTGTCCGGTTCGAAAGGGGGGTTCTCACCATGGCCAGGACGGCATCGATCTCCGTGCAGGTTGGGTGAGTCGGTATTGCTGGCCGCGCGGCACGCGACTCGGCACAAGTGCATGACCGAGCACGGCACCCCCCTACCGCGCCCCGCCCCGGAGTCATCGCGACGCTCGACTCCTCCCCTGGAGTCGCCTTGCACGATGGGCCGTTGCGGGTGGATGTACGACGGTATTGATGATTAGGACTGTATGGCAAGACCTGGAACGAGGGCTCACCTTTTTACATCTTTTTCCTCCACAGACGGAAATGCTCAACCCTGTTCCGTATTCCGATGACAAAGAGCAAGAAAGTGATCGCTGCGACAGCGGTGACTCCGCTCTCCACCGACCACAGATCCAGCGCCCGCATCGACTGGGCGACGAGCAGGTCGATCAGGACCGCACCGGCCGCGGACAGGGGAATACGGGCCGCCGGCGTCATGGGGCGGAGCGCCGCGGCGAGTCCGGCGGCCGGTGTGGTGGCGAGGTAGAAGAGCGCGAACGGCGCGCGCAGGGGCGAATCGAGTCCGGCGAGCGCCAGCGTCGCGCCCACCGCTGACGCGGCAAGTGCGCCGCCCGCGAGCACCGGAAGGACGTCCGTCCGGAGTACGGCCGGTTTGGTGAAGATCGTCTGCATGGGCGTGTTTGCCCCTCAGGATGGCGGATTGCCTGGATGCTGAGGCTTGTCATGCTGCGCAGTGCCCGATGGGCCGTCAAGAAGCTCTTCCGGAGGAGTGCTTGCGGAGCAGTGCTTCCGGGGTGCCGGGAAGTGGTGCGTCCGTGCTCGGCGGGCGACCGCTCGCCGATTGTTCTTGGCATGAACACTTCCGGTGAACTATGGGACATGCTACGACAGTTGAGCAGAGATCCTGCTAATGGGAGGTTCCATGAAACTGTCCCGAATCGCGGCAATCTCATCCTCACTCCTCCTCGGCGTCGTCCTCTCCCTCAGCGGGGCCGGAACGGCGCAGGCCGCGCAGGCGGCGGCGGTCGACTACGTGGCCCTCGGCGACTCGTACTCCTCGGGCCTCGGCGCCGGCTCCTACATCAGCGGTAGCGGCAACTGCAAGCGCACCAATCGCGCCTATCCCGCACTCTGGGCCGCGGCCAACTCACCCTCGTCCTTCGCCTTCACTGCCTGCTCGGGTGCCAGAACGAACGATGTGACGAGCAGTCAGCTCGCTCCGCTCAACTCCGCGACCGACCTCGTCTCCCTCACCATCGGCGGCAATGACGCCGGCTTCGCCGACGTCATGACCACCTGTGTGCTGCAGTCCGAAGCCAACTGCATCGCCCGTATCGAAGAGGCGAAGCGCTACGTCGACACCACACTGCCCGGGCGGCTCGACTCGGTGTACAGCGCGATCAGGACCAAGGCGCCGGCCGCGCATGTCGTCGTCCTCGGCTACCCCCGCTTCTACAAGCTCGGCGGCAGCTGCCTCGCGGGGCTCAGTGAGAACGAGCGCGCCGCGATCAATGGTGGCGCCGACCATCTCAACGCCGCCATCGCCAAGCGCGTCGCCGACCACGGATTCACCTTCGCCGATGTCGCACCGACCTTCACCGGGCACGAGATCTGCTCCGGCTCCGCGTGGCTGCACAGCGTCAACTGGCTGAACATCAGCGAGTCGTACCACCCCACCGCGTCCGGACAGTCGGGCGGCTATCTGCCGCCGTTCAGGGCGGCGGCGTAACCGAAACCGCAGGATGGGAAGGTCCGCCGGAGGCCCCGTAGGTGGCGCCGCCAGTGGCACCCTGAGTGGAGCCCTCCGTCGATCCGTCCGTGGATCCGCCCGGGTCGCCCGTCGGCGACTCCGGCTCGCACGTCACCGAGAACGCCACCCAGTTGGACCGCGCCACAACCGGACTCCGGACCTCCATCCGGATCCGGTCGTGGTGCGTCGAGCCCTGCGCGTACGTCAGCTCGATGTGATTGACGTGCCGTGACTTCCCCTCCCCGGAGGGGAAGTCGAGCGTCTTCCAGCCCGCGTCGGAACTCTTGCCGCTCTCGGTCACCCAGCGGTACCCGACGGAGACGGGGGTACGGCCCACCGTGACCGTCGCCCTGAAGGCGGGCGCCTCGGCCTCGGGTGCCGGGCAGGTCCCGCTGTAGCTGCCGTGCACCGTCTGGACGTACACCTTCACACTCTGCCGCGGCGGCGCTGTCGTCGCGGAACTGTGGCCGCCCGGAGTCGTGCTGTCCGCGGGCCCCGGCGTGTCGGCGGACGAGCCGTCCCCGGTCGTACCCGGACCGGCCGTGGCGCCGGCGCTCGTTGTGCCACCACTCGTGATGCCGCCGCCGTCGCTGTTGCCGCTGCCGCCCTTGCCGCCGTCGTCCGGGGGGCCGCCGTTCACCAGGGCGTAGGTGAGGCCGCCGATCGACAGGAGCAGGACGGCGATCCCGGCGGTCAGCACGACCGCGGCACGCCGCGGATGGCCCGGTGACGCGGTGGTGGACGGCGTGGGCGTGGGCGGTCCGAAGGACCCGACCGGCGTGGCCGGCGTGGCCGGCGTGGCCGGTGAGGTGGGTGCGGTGGGTGTGGTGGGTGTGGTGGGTGTGGCCGAGGTGACCGTCACGGCATGCGGGCCGGAGGTGGGCGGGGGAGCGGTACGCGGCGTACCGCCGGCTCCCAGGACCCGCAGCCGGCGCTCGGCCTCCTCGGCCGGCAGCCGTTCCGCCGGATCCTTCCGCAGCAGTCCCGCGATGACCGGCTCCAGCGCTCCCGCTCTGCGCGGCGGTGGCAACTCCTCGTCGACGACCGCGCGCAGCGTGCTGAGCGGTGTGTTCTGGCGGAACGGCGAATGCCCCTCGACCGCCGCGTACAGCAGCACACCGAGCGACCAGAGGTCCGACTCCGGGCCCGGTGTCCGGCCGAGGGCCCGCTCCGGTGCGAGGAACTCGGGCGAGCCGACCAGCTCGCCGGTCATGGTCAGGTTCGACGTCCCCTGGACCCTCGCGATCCCGAAGTCCGTCAGGACGACGCGGCCGTCGTTCGCGAGCAGCACGTTCCCCGGTTTCACGTCCCGGTGCAGCACTCCCGCCTCGTGCGCGCCGCGCAGCGCGGCGAGGATCTCGGCGCCGATGTGCGCGGCACGCTGCGGGGTCATGGGCCCCTCGGCATCGAGGACCTCGGAGAGCGACAGACCGCGGATCAGCTCCATCACGATCCACGGGCGGCCGTCCTGGGTCGCCACGTCGTAGACCGTGACCACATTGCGGTGCGAGATCCGGGCGGCGGCCCAGCCCTCGCGCTCCAGGCGTGCGTAGAGCCGCCGCACGTCGCTGGTGTCGAGCGCGGCGGGCGCCCGGACCTCCTTGACCGCGACCTCCCGCCCCAGCAGCTCGTCGCGGGCCCGCCACACGACGCCCATGCCGCCCTCGCCGAGCCGGCCGAGCAGCCGGTACCGCCCCGCGACCAGCATCGTGTCGTCCCGATCGTCGCCCGGCACTTCGCTCATGACGAGCCCCCCATCCGCAGCAGAGCGACCATCACGGTGGAAACCCCTCCAAGCTAGCTCAACTCATGGCTCCTGCGGCCCCCCTCAGCACCAATCCACATCCCAGTACGAATACGGCGACGGCCGTGCTCAGCGGAGCCGACCGCTGGACGAAGCCGGCCAGCCGCCCCGTGGTCCGCCGCCGAGCCAGCCGTGCGGCCACTCGCGCCCCGATCCGTACGACGGCGAACCCGGCCACGGTGAGGGTGAGGGCGAGACCGGCTCCGTAGGCGACGACGAGCAGGAACCCGAACCAGGCATGCCCGAGCGCGGCGGCCCCGACCAGCACGACCACGGCGGACGGGCTGGGTACCAGGCCCCCCGCGAACCCGAGCAGCACGCTCCGCCGCAGCGGCTGCGGCTTCCCGCGCTCGTGCCCGTGCTCATGTGCGTGCTCGTGCGCAGGCTCGTGGTCGTGTGCAGACCCGTGCTCGTGCGCAGGCTCGTGGTCGTGGCGGTGCTCGTGCCCTGGTGCGTGGTCGTCGGCGCGCTCGTGGTCGTGGCCGTGGTGATGGTGATGGTGACCGCCGCCCAGCCAGTGGACATGGGTGTGTCCGTGCTGGTGCGCCCGGTTGTGCCACGCCCGGCGCACCAGTAGCGCACCCGCCACCGTGACGAGCATCCCGCTCGCCACCCCCAGCCAGCCGACGACCGACGGCGCCACGGCCGAGCCCGCCGCGATGAGGGCGCCGAGGGCGAAGACGCCGAGGGTATGGGTCACGGTCACGGAGGCGCCGAGCGTCAGGACCTCCCGAAGGGAACTGCGGCCGCCGGCTGCCGCAGCCGCGGCCATCAGCGTCTTGCCGTGCCCCGGTGCCAGAGCGTGGAGCGCGCCGAGGCCCAGGGCGATGGCCAGGGCGAGCGCGCCGAACGGCACCGTGAGGTCGCGCTGTTCGACGAGTTCGGTCAGGGCCTGGGCCCAGCGGTCGGCCCCGCGCGGCAGCACCGACGGCGGCGCCACCGGTGCCGGTCCGCCGGCGAGCGCCGGTCCGCCGGGTACCGCTGTGAGGACCGCGGTCGTGCGCTCCGGCGGGGAGTCGAGGAGCCCCGCCGGGTACGCCGAGAGCCTGCGTGACACGGAGTCCTCCGGCACGTCCGACGACGTCAGGGTCGTACGGTCGCCCCGCGCCGTGATCTCCCGCCAGCCGGCCCGGTCACCGCCGCCGGCCCGGAAGCCGACACGCGCCGTCCCGCCCGGCAGCGGAGCCTTCAGCGCGCACTCCACCCGCAGCGTGGGCAGCCCCGCCTGGCCCGGGCGGATCTCGGCCCGGGCGGCACCGACCGCGAGGGCGACCGGCCGCCCGTCCACACTCAGCCGCGCCTCGCCCGCGGCCGACGAGCAGCGCTCCTTCGCCCACGCCGAGAGGCCACCGGCCGGAAACCGCTCCGGCCTGATCCGGGCCGTCGGGATCTCCGCCAGGTCCTCGACATGGTCGACCTTCAACTCGTCCTCGCCGACGACGAGTCCGTCGTACCGGTTGACCGTGAAGTTCCCCAGAGGGTGCGCCGCGGCGGGTGCCGCGCCTGCGGCCAGCAGCGCGACGACCGCGACCCCGACCGCCGCGGCGGCGGCCAGGGCGCGCCGCCCCGTGCCGCGCGGCGACGCGCCGGGGCCGGCGGATCCCACCGGGCTCGCGTGTCGTGCTGCCGCACCTAGGGCCTGTCGTTCGGATCTTGCCGGGCTCGCGTGCCCTGGCACGCACTCCCCCAGAGCTTCGCCTGGGGGGACCCCCAGCAGCGTTGTCGTCAGTCGCCAATGCTCCGCAGTGGCTCCCTCCTCCGCCTTGCATCTGCACGCGCCAGACCCCGCTCGCCCCGCGGCGGTAGCCGCAGATGTCGCTGCCGGCCTGATCCAAACGACAGGCCCTAGCCGCTCCCCCTGGGCCCTGCGGGCCCGGGAGGTGCCCCCGGTCGCCGGTCGCCGTGACTCCGCCATGACTCTCCCCCTGCCTTCGGCGGGGGGACGCCCGTCCTCCGGGAAGTCCTCCGCCTCGCGATGCGTCCCCTCGGCCCCTGCGGGGCTGGGGAGAGCCCATGCACCGGACGCCACTCGCCGGCCCGGCCCGAACCGCACGACACCCCCTGGCGGCCGTACGCGCGCCAGGCAGCCCCGAGCCCCGGCCGCCATCGCGGCAACGGCGACCAACACCACGGCGACGGCGCTCCCGATGTCGCTCCTCATGACGCCTCCAGACCGTCCAGCGCGCGCCGTGCCTCGCGGGAACCGACGGGGGAGAAGGCGGGGTTGAGCGCCAGCGCGCGGGACAGGGAGGCCCGTGCGCCGGCCTTGTCCCCCGTGGCCCGCTCGATCATGCCGCGGTGGTACAGGAACACGGCGTTCTGGTAGCCGGACCCGGTCGCCCGGCGGGCGTGGGGGAGCGCGTCCTGGGAACGGCCCGCTCGGTGCAGGGCCCAGGCGAGTGCGTCCTCGGTGTGCACGGTGCGGCGGCGCTGCCATTCGGCCTGGGCCGCGCGCAGGGCCTCGGCGCGGTCGCCGTGATCCGCTGCGGCGAGCGCCGTGTCCAGGTCGGGGTTCACGCCGCCCGCGCGGGCGAGACCCGTCCACGTGCCGACGACCGCGTACTGCTGCTGGGCGAGTTCACGCTTCCCGCTCGCCTCGTACAGCTCACCGAGCGCCACAAGACGTCCAGGCAACGGCGATTGATCGACGATCTCCTCGAACTCCTTGACGGCCGCTGGGAGACCGCCCTTCGCGGCCGTCGCCCGCGCCCGGCATTCGCGCGCCTCCAGATTCCCCGGCTGGGCCTTCAAGGCCAGGCCGCAGTGCCGCAACGCCTCGTCGTACGCGCCCTGCGACCAGGCCAGTTGACCGAGCGCGGTCGCCGTATAGGCGATATCGGCACGCGCGCTCGCCGATCCCCTGGCGAGATCCAGCACCCGCCGCGCCTCCGACGTGTCTCCGCGCAGCTCATGGACGTACGCGAAGCGCGTGAAGACGGGGATGCCGGGACGCCGCGCATCCGCCAGTTCCGCGGCCTTCAACGCCTCGTCGTATCGGCCGAGTTCGACGAGCGCGTCGATCCGTACGGCGAGCCCGCGCTCACTGTACGGATTGACGGAGAGCGCCCGGTCCGCGTCCCGCAGCGCCGCCGTGAAGTCGTGCCGCGCGGCGGCCAGGGCGGCCCGCCCGGCGAGCGCCTCGGCATTGTCATCCGGCCGTAGCCGCAGGGAGCGGGCGAAGGCCTGCTCGGCCTGGGGATAGCGCGAGGGGTCGCCGTCGGCTCTGGCCTCCTCGACGTACGCGGCGCCGAGCGCCGCCCAGGCGCCCGCATCCTTCGGCTGCGCCTTCAGATGCGCCTGCAGGGGACGCACACCTTGACCGACAGCGGCTCCGGCGGCCGCCGGAGCGGTGGGGACGGGCAGCTCGCTCGCGCCCCCCACCACCGCTCCCACGGCTGTCAGCACGAACGCCAGCCCCACGACCCCGGCTCCGAGCTGCCACGCGGCACCCGTGCCTGGCTTCATGACCACCTGCCGCGCCGCCGCATCCGCCACCACGCGAGGCCCAGACCCACGAGCACGATGCCCGCGCCCGCCGCCGCCACCGACGCGGTCAGGACCGTACGGTTGCCCGAGGCGTCGCCCGCCGTGAGCGCGGAGCCTCCGTTGAGCTGGCTGCGATTGCCTGCGCCCTTGGCCAGCGGCCCGTCCGAGCCCGACGTCGGCAGCGCCACGTACGGGAAGGCCGAGCCGAACGCCTGGTCGTTCGCGTCCACCGCGTCGCCCAAGTCGTTCTTCTTGCCCAGCAGTTCGCCCTCGACGACCTGGAGCGAGATGTCCACGACGTCGTCGGTCAGCCGCCGCCCGTTCGGGTAGCCGGCGTTGTCGCCGTCCAGTACGCCCAGCCGCTTCGGCGCGGACGTGGGTGGGACCGCCGTGTTCAGGCGCAGCGCCTCGGCCGGCCGTACGTTCGGCGGCTGGTTCAGGTCCTTGACCCCGGTGAGGAACACGGACACGAGGTCGTCGCGTGGCTCCTCCGGGGCTTCGATCTTGTAGATGCCCTCGATGAGCTTCGGCAGCTCGGGATTGGTGACGGACTTCAGGAAGTCGCCGTCGTTCCACGGCGCGGACGCGTTGAACTTGTCCTTGTCCTTGAGCGGCAGGACGACCTCGTTGACCAGCGGCATACCGAGCCGTGAGACCTGGGTCCAGTCACCGCTCGCGTTCCTGCGGTGGGTGGTGGACCAGATGCCGACCACGGGCTGTCCGACCGACTGCCGGATGTGGTCCGACGGCACCTGCAGCGCGATGGTGTTGACGTTGTAGCCCTTCAGCGTGTCCCGGCCGACCTCGGACAGGTCGCCTCCGTACAGCAGGTCGAAGACGCGCAGGTCGAGGAAGAACGGATCGTCGGCCTGCCCTGCGAACGCCGTGCTGCCGTCCTGCAGTTTGCGCACCGCCTGGTGCCGCAGGTGCGCATAGTCCGGCATGGACGCTTTGCCCACGTTCGAGGGGGCGACCGGCACATCGTCAGCGATCTTGGTGGTGGAGATCACATGCTGGTTCCGCAGTCGCAGCAGCTCGATGTCATAGCTCTGCGTGATGTTGAGGTCCGGGTCGTCCAGGCTGGTCACGGGACCCGTGTTGAACAGGAACGTGTCGCCGTTCTTGACCTGGTCGTGGAACGTCCAGCGGTAGAGCAGGTCGCCCTGGGCGTCCCCGTCCGAATCGATGTGGATGTCGTAGCGGGCGTCGTTCGCGAACCGGTAGAAGTTCGGTCCGCCGGCGGGCTCCTCGAACGGCAGCCAGTTGGCGACGATCGTCGTCGTGTCGGGCCGGTCGGGGCTGACGAACGCGTAGACGTCCGTGTTGTCGTACTGGGGCTGACCGGAGATCAGCGGGGCCTCACGATGGCTCGATGCGTTCGCCGACCCCGGTGCGAGGGTGGTGCTCACGCCGGCGGCCGCGAGCCCCCCGGCTGCCAGCGCACCACAGATGAGCGCGGCAAGACTCCTGCGCCCCCGTGTGCTCCTGTTGAGAGAGATCATGTCCGTCCCGTCCTGTACGAGGAGTTGAGCACTGCCTGGTGACAGGTGTTCGGGACTGATGGGCGGGTGGATTGGCCGACTTCGAAAACTGTCCAACTCGCCCTGGAATCAGATGGATTCAGTGCGTGGCCGTCAACCACCGTACGAGTGTGCTGAATCCGGCGACCGGGATACACGAGTGTCACCGCGGGGCGATAGGGTTAACCTGCCCGGGCCGGGTGCCCTCGTACGGGTGGGGAGTGACATGGAACAGATAACGGTGCGCAGCAGGCCGCGAGTGCCTGCGATCACATGTGGGAGCAGTGCGACCAGCTCGCGTCTCGACCGCCATCTCGCGGTGCTCGGCGGACCTGCCGTGCCGCAGCGCGAGGCGGCCGAGGCGACATCGCTGATGCTTGAGCTGACGACGCGTGATGTCGCGCACACCCGCGGCAGCAAGAGCGCGCGCGTCTCGCTCTTCGCGCCGCTGCGCAGGCTTCGGCGCTCGCTCTTCGGCAGCCGCGGCCAGTAGGCCGGCGGGGTGGCCGGCCGGCGGCGCCGGGCACGCGTGACCGTTCACGCGCACCCGTCCCCTTCTCACCGGCCCGGTTCCAAGGCCCGACCACCCCTGCCCCGCCCGGTTCTTGAGTCCCTGAACCTGAAGTACGGGGCTCAGGACTCCGCACGCCCAGGGCTCCCCACCCGGGTCAGCGGCGTTGCTGAGGCAGAACCGGAAGCTTCGTCTCGTACAGCCACATCGTGAACAGCTTGTCCAGCGGCCGCGTGGAGTGCTGCCGGGCGAGCGCGATGAACTCCTCCGTCGTCACCACACCGTGCCGGTGGGTCGCGGTCCACTCCCGCAGCAGCCCCACGAAGGCCGCGTGCCCGATCTCTGTGCGCAGCGCGTGCAGAGTGAGCGCGCCACGCTCGTAGACCCGGTCGTCGAACAGGCGCCGCAACCCCGGGTCGGCGATCCGGACATCCTGCCGCATCAGCGCGAGCCGGGCCCGGGACTTGGCCGCCATGGCCGTCGCCGACGGGCCGCCGGACATCTCGGACCACAGCCACTCGGCGTACTTCGCGAAGCCCTCGTTGAGCCAGATGTGCCGCCAGTCGGCGACGGTCAGGCTGTTGCCGAACCACTGGTGCGCCAGCTCGTGCGCGACGAGCCGCTCGCTGCCGCGCCGGCCGTCGACATGGTTGGCACCGAAGATCGAAAGGCCCTGTGCCTCGACGGGCACATCCAGCTCCTCGTCGACGACCACGACCGCGTAGTCGTCGAAGGGGTAGGGCCCGAAGAGGTCCTGGAAGACCGTCATCATCTGGGGCTGGCGTGCGAAGTCGTGCTCGAAGCGGCCCAGCAGTTCGCGCGGCACGGCGGCCGGCTGCGGCACCGCCCCCGCGTGCGGCACGTCGACCAGCTCGTAACGACCGATCTGGACGGTCGCCAGATAGGTCGCCATCGGCGCGGGCTGCTCGTACACCCACGTCGTCGTGGAGGCGCTGATCGTACGAGAGGTGAGGGAGCCGTTGGCGATCACGGTGTACGGCGTGGGGGCGGTCACCACGATCCGGTAGGCGGCCTTGTCGTCGGGCCGGTCGTTGCACGGGAACCAGGATCTGGAACCATGCGGTTGCGAGGCCACCAGAGCGCCCTCGTGCAGTTGCTCCCAGCCGATGTCGCCCCACTCCCGGGTGCGAACGGCATGCGGGATGCCGCTGTACCGCACCTCGACGGTGAAGGTGGCGCCGGCGCGGAGCGGCCGTGCCGGCCGTATCCGCAGCTTGTCCCCGCGGTGCGTGTAGCGAGCCGGTCGGCCCCCGTCCACCAGCACCTTTCCCAGGCGGAACTGCCCGAGGTCGAGGACGACCTCGGGCAGCGCACGCTCGGCGACGGCGGTGATCCTGGCCCGCCCGGAGAGCCGGCCGGTGTGCGGCAGGTAGTCCAGTTCCAGGTCGTACTCCGTCGTCCGATAGCCGCCGTCTCCGTGCTGCGGCAGGTAGGAATCCGTCACCCTCGTGCGTCCTCCGGTCTTGCCCTGTGCTGTACCGGTGCTGAGCTGTGCCCGTGCTGTGCGGTTGCGGCTGCGTTCACTTCCTCCACGCCGCGATCGGGTTGCCCAGCCACCGGGTGTCCGCGGGCACCCTCTCCCCGCGCATCACCAGCGACGCCGGCCCGACCGCGGCCCGGTCCCCGAGCACCGCGCCGGGCAGCACGATGCCGTGTGGACCGAGTGTCGCACCCGCTCCGAGGACGACATTGTCCATGCGCATGATCCGGTCGTGGAAGAGGTGGGTCTGCACCACGCAGCCACGATTGACGCTGACACCGCGGCCGATGGTGACGAGGTCGGCCTCCGGGAGCCAGTACGTCTCGCACCAGGCGCCGCGGCCGATGCGGGCACCGAGGCCGCGCAGCCACAGGCTCATCAGCGGCGTACCGGCGGTCGCGCCGACCAGCCACGGCACGGCGAGCACCTCCACGAAGGTGTCGGCAAGCTCGTTGCGCCATACGAAGGACGACCACAGCGGGTGCTCGACCGCCTTGAACCGGCCGACCAGCAGCCACTTCATCGCGATGGCGACCAGGCACGCCACCAGGCCCGCGGCCGTCAGCAGCACGCCGCCGCTCAGCACCGCGACCGCGAAACCGAAGCGGCCGGCCAGCAGATCGAAGGCCGCGAGCGCGAGCACGGCGAGTGCCACCGCACACATGACCGGCACGATCCGGCACAGCTCGACGCACGCACGCGCCCACTTCAGCCGCTGCGGCGGGGCGAAAGTGCGGCTCTGGTCGCTCTCCTCGGCCGCCCGGGGCAGCTTCATCGGAGGCATGCCGAGATACGAGGAGCCCGCCTTCGCCCGCTTCGGGGCCGCCGACAGCACACCGACAAGGCCGCGTTTGGGCACGCGGCGGCCCGCGGCCGTCATCCCGGAGTTGCCGAGGAAGGCACGCTTGCCGACACGTGCCTCGGCGATGTGGAGCCAGCCGCCGCCCAGCTCGTACGAGGCCACCATCGTGTCGTCGGCGAGGAACGCCCCGTCGCCGACCGTGGTCATGGCGGGCAGCGCGAGCACGGTCGACGCCTCGACCCCGCGCCCGATCTTCATGCCGAGGGCCCTCAGCCACACCGGCGTGAAGAGGCTCGCGTACAGCGGGAAGAGATGCACGCGTGCCATGTCCATCAGCCGCTCGGTCGCCCATGCCTGCCAGGCGACCCGGCCGTGGACCGGGTGGTAGCCCTCGCGCAGTCCGATGGAGAGTGCGCGCACCCCGACGAGGATCAGCAGCGCGTACGCGATCATGGCGGCGGCCGTCGCGAACGGTACGGCGGTCAGCGCCGCCGCCACGGCCTCGCCGAGGCCGGTACGGCCACCCACGAAGGAGCCGATCACCAGTAGACCCGGCAGCGCCGCGAGTGCGGGCAGCAGTCCGAGGACCAGCGAGGTCACCGTGTACATCACGGTCCAGCGGCGCCGGCGCACGGGGCGGCCCTCAGGGAGGCGGCGATTGGCCTTGCCCTTGCGCGAGGCAGGGACGCCCGACCAGCGCTCGCAGGACGGGACCGTGCCCGTCACACCCGAGCCCGGGGCGATCTCGGCCCGCTTGCCGACCCGCGCGCCGGGGAAGAGGGTGCTGCGGGCGCCGACGGTGGCGCCGGCCCCGATCCGTACGGTGCCGATGTGCAGCCGGTCGCCGTCCAGCCAGTGACCGGACAGATCCACCTCGGGCTCGACGGCGGCACCCTTGCCGAGCCGCAGCATGCCGGTCACCGGCGGCAGGGCGTGCAGATCGACGTCCTCGCCGATCTGCACGCCGAGCGCCCGGGCGTAGTACGTGAGCCAGGAGCCGGCGAGGCCGGTCGCGCCGCTCAGCTCGGCGAGTCGCTCGGCGGTCCACAGCCGCAGATGGGTGCGTCCGCCGCGGGGGTAGGTGCCGGGGCGCACCCCATGCAGCAGCAGTCGTGCCCCGCCCGCCGCGATCACGATCCGCCCGGGCGGGCTGACGACGAGCAGCCAGCCGAGCGCGACCCACCACCACGAGACGGCGGGTGCCCAGGGCAGCCCGACGACGTTGTTGACGGCGGCGGCCACGACGCTCCACCGCAGGCCGGCGACGGTGAGCAGCGGCAGCATGAGCAGCACTTGCGTGACCCCGGTGCGCAGGGCCACCGGCTGCACCGTGCGGACCTTCGCGCCGCCCTTGGAGGCGGCCTCCAGTGTCCGCGCGAGTGCGCCGAGGGTCGGGTTCTGGTAGATGTCGCCGACGGACCCGGTGGCGAACCGCTCCCGGATCCGCGACACCAGCTGCGCCGCGGCGAGACTGCCACCGCCGTTGGCGAAGAAGTCCGCGTCCGGTCCGGTGACGGGTGTCCCGAGGAGTTCGGCCCACTGCTCGGCGAGCCATGCCTCGGTCTCGCTGAAGCCGGCATCGCCGCCGGAGGTGTCCGGTCCGCTGCCCGGCAGCGGCCAGGGCAGCGCATCGCGGTCCACCTTGCCGGACGTCCGGGTCGGCAGATCGTCCACGACGGCGATGACGGGCACGAGCGCGGCGGGCAGCTCCTTGCGGAGCCGGGCCGTGGCATCGGCCACGTCGAACTCGATGCCGGACTCCGCGCTCGACCCGATGTCGGACTTCGCGCCCGGCCCGATGCCGGACTCTGCGCCCGAGTCCGCGCCCGACCCGATGCCGGACTCCGCGCCGGCCCGCGGGCCCGGGGCCGCGTCCTCGACGGCCTCGGCGTCGGACGACTCCTCGGCGCCGCGGCTCGGGACCACGTAGCCCACCAGCAGCTGGTGCCCCGCGCCCGTCGTGCGGACCGCCGCCGCCGCGCCCGCGACGCCCGGCAGGGCCTGGAGCGCCGCGTCGATCTCGCCCAGCTCGATACGGCGGCCGCCGAGCTTGATCTGTTCGTCCGCGCGGCCGACGAAGAGCAGGCCCTCCGCCTCCGCGCGGACCAGGTCGCCGCTGCGGTAGGCGCGGTCCCAGCCCAGTGCGGGCAGCGGCGCGTACTTCTCGGCGTCCTTGGCCGCGTCCAGGTACCTCGCGAGGCCGACGCCTCCGATCACGAGCTCACCGGTCTCGCCCAGCGCCACGATCTCGCCCCGGGCATCCACGACCGCGAGTTCCCAGCCGTCCAGCGGCAGCCCGATCCGTACCGGCCCTTCGCCGGTCAGCGGGGCGGCGCAGGCGACGACGGTCGCTTCGGTGGGGCCGTAGGTGTTCCAGACCTCACGCCCGGGGACGGCCATGCGCTCGGCCAGCTCGGGCGGGCAGGCCTCGCCCCCGAAGATCAGCAGCCGTACGTCGTCGAGTGCCTCGGCGGGCCAGAGCGCGGCAAGTGTGGGGACCGTCGAGACGACGGTGATGCGCTGCTCGACGAGCCAGGGGCCGAGGTCGAGGCCGGTGCGTACGAGGGAGCGGGGCGCGGGCACCAGGCAGGCGCCGTGCCGCCAGGCCAGCCACATCTCCTCGCAGGAGGCGTCGAAGGCGACGGAGAGCCCCGCGAGCACCCGGTCGCCCGGGCCGAGCGGTGCGCCCGTCAGGAAGAGCCGCGCCTCGGCGTCGACGAAGGCGGCGGCGCTGCGGTGGCTGACGGCGACGCCCTTGGGCTTCCCGGTGGAGCCGGAGGTGAAGATGATCCAGGCGTCGTCGTCCGGGCCGGGGCGGCGGCCGGTGGCGCCACCGGGGGCGCCGCTCGGGGTGATGCTCCGGTCCGCGCCTATGACGGCGCTGACCGCGGCCTCGGCGAAGACGAGTTCGGCACGCTCCTCGGGGTCCTCGGCGTCGACGGGGACGTAGGCGGCGCCGGCCGCCAGTACGGCGAGGATCGAGACGTACAGATCGGCGGTCCCGGACGGGACGCGGACGCCGACCCGGTCGCCGACGCCGATCCCCGCCCCGGTGAGCCGCAGCCGCAGTGTCTCGACCTCGGTGAGGAGGGAGCGGTACGTGAGGGGCGTGGCGCCGTCGTCTACGGCGAGTGCCTCCGGGTGGCGGCGGGCGGTCTCGTCGAGGATGTCGAGGAGGGTTCGTTCCGCCGGGGTACTCCCGGCGGCGAAGAGAGCCGGCGCGGGTGCCTCGTCGAGCAGGGGGTCGAGGAGGGTCGGGGGCTCCGGGGCGACGGTCATACAGTGCGCCGATCGCCGGCCGGCTCTGCACAGGGCCCGTTCATACGCATCTCTCACTCTCCGTCGTCGTGGCGAGTGCGCTGCGAATCCATGTTCCGCGCACGGCAAACGAGGAGTTTATCCAGTGATCATTTGACTTGCCTGTTGTGCTCCACGGCGACGCAGTGGCCCGGCGGTCCCGCCGACGAGCCCCGGGAACGTGCATCACCGCAGGTCACAACCCTCGATCGCGGAATGTGACGCCGCGCCTACCGACCGGTGCCGACCCGTCCCGCTGTGGCGAAGGGCACGCACAAAACGGTCACTCAGGGCGTCCGTCGGGTGCCTGTCCTGTCACGACCACCCCGTCCCGGTGGAGCTCCGCCCTCTGCTCGGGCGTCAGGCCCGCCTCGCGGAGCAGGGCGTCGGTGTGCTCACCGAGGGCCGGGATCGCGCCCATGCGCGGCTCCGGACCACCGGGGAAGGTGATCGGCGGCAGCATCGCCCGCAGCGGACCCGTGGGCGAGGGCACATCGCGCCAGCGGGAGCGGGCCGCCAGCTGCGGATGGTCCGCCAGGTCCTCGACCGTGTTGAGGCGGGCGCAGGCGATGCCCGCGGCTTCCAGCCGGGCCACGGCCTGGGCCGCGTCCAGCCGCGCCAGCGCCCCGGCGACCGCGGCGTCCGTCCTCGCGCGGTTCGCGGTACGCGCCGTGTTCGTCGCGAAGGCCGGATCGGTGGCGAGGTCGGGGCGGCCCAGCACCTGCTCGGCCAGCCGCCGCCACTCCCGGTCGTTCTGCACCGACAGCAGCACCTGCCCGCCGTCCGCCGTCGGATACGCGTCGTAGGGCGCGATGACGGCGTGCGCCACGCCCGTGCGCGCCGGCGCCGAGCCCCCGTGCATCCCGTGGTGCAGCGGATGCCCCATCCACTCGGCGAGCGACTCCAGCATCGAGATCTCCACCGGCCCGCCGCGCCCCGTGGTGCCCCGGCGCAGCAGCGCCGCCAGCACGCCGGAGAACGCGTACATCGCCGCCGCGACGTCCGCCGCCGGGATGCCCGCCTTCACCGGCTGCTCCGGCGTGCCGGTCACGGACACCAGCCCCGCCTCGCACTGGACGAGCATGTCGTAGGCGCGCTTGGGGGCGTACGGGCCGTCCGCGCCGTATCCGGAGATGTCCACCGCGATCAGCCGGGGGTGCGCGGCGCACAGGGTGGCCGCGTCCAGGCCGAGCCGGGCAGCCGCGCCCTGGGCGAGGTTCTGCACGAACACGTCGGCGTCCGCGATGAGCCTGCGGACCACCTCGATCCCCCGTGGATCCTTCAGATCGACGGCGAGGGACTCCTTGCCGCGGTTGCACCACACGAAGTGCGAGGCGAGCCCCTGGGCCGCGGTGTCGTAGCCCCGGGCGAAGTCTCCGCCGTCCGGGCGCTCGACCTTGATGACGCGGGCCCCGAGGTCGGCGAGCTGCCGGGTGGCGAAGGGGCCCGAGACGGCCTGTTCGACGGCGACGACCGTGACGCCGTCGAGGGGCAGTGGCTGTTGGCTCATGACAGCCGTACCTATCGTGTACGGCACACCTTTGTCATCCTCCGGTCCTGCCGGTCCCTGCCGTCCTCCGGCCGGTCTCCGGTCATGTGCGGGCGTACCGGCGGACCGCCGCAGGTGCGCACACCGCGATGAGCAGGAGCGACCAGGCCACGGCTCCGGCGACCGGATGGGCGACGGGCCAGGCGGCGTCCGCCGGCACCGCCGCGTTGCCGAAGAGGTCCCGTACCGCCGTCGTCACCGCGCTGATTGGGTTCCACTCTGCGACCGTACGCAGCCCGGCCGGCAGATTGTCCGTCGGGATGTACGCGTTCGACAGCAGCGACTCCGACAACGCAGCGAGGTGCCGCAGCTGGGGGTACTCCCCCTGGCTCCGCCGGGGGCACCCCCACCCAGGCGAAGCTCTGGGGGAGCGT
>NZ_JBVJKN010000050.1:0-42908 GCF_055585225.1 Streptomyces sp. NPDC053673
CAGGCGCCGGGCACCCCGCTACGACGTCGGCAAAACCGTCCGCCGCGAGAAGACGCTTATCGCCCTACAGCGGTTCAAGGGTTAAAGAACAAGCTCAGCGACGCTTCTCAGAAGTCCTGCCGGACCTCCGGGACCCGGTCCAGCACCAGCCCGAAGTGGTCCCGGTACGCGGCCAGCACCTCGGCGTCGTCCCCGAGCGGCCGCTCCTGCCGCTCCCCGTGCGCCGTGGTGACGAGCTTGCGGCCGCTCAGGGTGATCCGGCCGTCCTCGGTGAGCCGGGAGCAGACGAGCGACCGAGTGAAGTGGGAGGCGGGAGAGGTGCGGTGATACCAGGCCCCGGCCTCGAAGTCCGCCAGCACGCGCGGACGCATGTCGACGCGGAACTGCGGTTTGCCGTCCCGCAGTACATCGAGATCCCCATCGGGCGCCTCGACGATCCGGAACACACCGGCCGGATCGCTCTGGTCCCCCTGCTCCTCCAGGACGAGGGGGTGGTGGCTGTGGTCGCCGAATCCGACGTCGGCCAGCCAAGGACCGGCGCCATCCGCCGTCTCCACGCGCAGGGTGAGGTGGTCGTACGGAATACGGAGCCGCCCGTCCGGCCCGAAGCTCCGCGCCTGGAGCAGCGTGACGCCGAAGCCCAGGCCTCGCAGCAACGCCGCGAAGGCACCGTTGAGTTCGTAGCAGAAGCCGCCGCGTCGGGCGCCGACAATCTTGTCGAGGAGCGGTTTGTCCTCCAGTACCAGGCTCTCCCCCAGATGGATCGAGAGGTTCTCGAAAGGAACCGAGAGCAGATGCCGCAGCTGCAGCTCCCGCAGGGCCACGGCGTCCGGCCGCTCCGGGCGGACGGCTCCGATGCGGCGGAGGTAGGCGTCGACGGTCTCCGGCGGCAGTGTCTGCGATGCGGTGTCCATAGAGGCAGTCTCGCCGGGAGCACGAGGCTGCGCCATGCGCCACTGGTCCTAGGCCGGTCGGCGTAGGCACGTACGCCCGTAGCCCGACGTACCGTGCCCCCCATGCCTCCCAGGTCCTGTCCGGGTGATCTTGTCGGGCCCTCGAAGACCGCCCGGACCTGGCGTTACGGCCATGACAACTCCGCCGGCCGCCGTCACGCAGCCGGGCCGCTGCTCATGCGCGACGGCCGGTGGCTGCACCGACCGGCTGGACCGACCGGCTGGTCCGACCGATTGCGCGCCCAGCCTGTACACCCGGCTACGCGGCTCACCCGGCGTCGGGGCCGCGCGGACCGCGTGCCACGGCTCGCAGCTCCGCACCGGCTCCCGTCACCGCGATCGCCCCGTCCTTGTCCGTGCTCAGTACCAGCGCCCCCTGGGCCCGCAGAGCGCCGACGGTACGGGGCGACGGATGACCGTACGGGTTGTCCCGGCCACAGGAAATCAGCGCGAGCCGCGGTCGCGCACCGGCCATAAGAGCGGGGTACTGGTACGCCGAGCCGTGGTGGGCGACCTTGAGCACATCCACCGGCGGCAGTGCGGGATGAGCCCGTATCAGCCCTTGCTGCGCCGGCGGTTCGAGGTCTCCGAGGAGCAGCAACGACAGGCCTCCGGCGGCACGGACGAGCAGAGTGACGCTGGCATCGTTCGGCCCGTCCGGCGTCCCACCGCGTCCGGGAACCGACCCAGAACCCGAGCCGGGAGCCGGTCCGGGAACCGAGCCGGGAGCCGGTCCGGCGTCCGGCCACAGCACCTGCCAGGTGAGCCGGCCCGTCCGGCGCCGCTCGCCCGGTCCCGCGCGGATCACCGGGACTCCGGCCGCTCTGGCGGTCCGGTGCACGAACTCCGCCTGGTCGCGCGGCTCTTCGAACGTCGTCGTCTGGATCGTGCCGACCGCCCTGTCCCGCAATACGCCGGGCAGCCCCGCGACATGGTCGGCGTGGAAGTGCGTCAGCAGCAGAAGCGGGACCCTCCTGACCCCCAGCTCACGAAGACACCGGTCGGTGAGCTCGGGATCCGGCCCGGCGTCCACGACAACGGCCGTGCCACCACCTGCCGCCAGCACCGTGGCATCGCCCTGGCCCACATCGCACATCGCGAACGACCAGCCCGGTGGCGGCCATCCGGTGACGATCCTGGTCAGCGGTGGCGGCCGCAGCACTGCGAGCAGAAGCAGCAGGGCACAGCCGGCGGCCGGCCATGGATGGCGCATCAGCCTCCGCGTCGCGAGCACGGCGACGGCCGTGCCCGCGGCCAGCAGGAGCCCGCCGCGCCAGCCGCCCGGCCACTCGGCCTGAGCTCCGGGCAGTCTCGCCCCGGCACGGGCGACGTCGGCAATCCACCCGGCCGGCCAGCCCGCGCACCGGGCCAGCATCTCCGCGGCCGGCATCGCCAAGGGCGCCACTGCGAGCGCCGCGAATCCCAGCACCGTGGCCGGCGCGACCGCCAGCTCGGCAAGCAGGTTGCAGGGAATCGCCACGAGGCTGACCCGCGCCGCGAACACAGCCACCACCGGGGCGCACACGGCCTGTGCCGCGGCAGCCGCTGCCAGCGCCTCCGCGAGCCGTCCCGGCACCCCGCGCCGACTCAGGGCCGCACTCCAGCGCGGGGCAAGGGTGAGCAGGGCGGCTGTGGCCAGCACAGACAGCAGAAAGCCGTACGTGCGGGCCAGCCACGGGTCGTACAGCACGAGCAGCAGCACGGCGGCGGCCAGCGCGGGAATCAGCGATCTCCGGCGGCCGGTCCCGATGGCAAGCAGCGTGATTAGCCCGCACGCCGCTGCCCGCAGCACACTCGGGTCGGGCCGGCACACCACCACGAAGGCGATCGCGAGCGCTCCGCCGAGCAGCGCCGTCGCGCGGAGCGAGATACCCAACCGGGGCGCCAGTCCACGGCGTTCGGCCAGCAGTGCGGTACCGGGTGGACCGATGAGCAGGAACAGCACAACAGTGAGGTTGCTTCCTGAGACCGCCAGCAAGTGAGTGAGATCCGTCGCCCGGAACGCGTCGTACAGCTCAGGTCCGATACGGGAGGTGTCCCCGACGACCAGCCCCGGGAGCAGCGCGCGGGCATCGGGTTCGAGTCCGCCGGTCGCCCGGCGCAGCCCGGCCCGAAGCGTCCCGGCCGTACGCTGCACCGCGGTCGGGGGCCCCGTGATACGGGGCGGCCCGTTGCCCTGCACCCTCAGAACGGCGGCGAAACGGTCGTCCCCCTCCAGAGCCGGCACCGACCGGGCGTCGATCCGCAGCCGTGTCGAGGGCAGCAGCCGCAGCCACCTCCCCGTCGCCGCCCCCGACCGGGCGATCACCAGGACCGGTGCGCGGGTGGCGACGACGGACCGGTCGGTCGCCGTCAACCGCGTGACCTCCGCCTCCAGCACGACCGCCGCCCCCGTCATCCGATCACCCCGCACACGCGGCCGCGTCATGCGCGGATCGGAGGTCACGGTCAACTCCGCGGTGACCCGCGCGTGCCGGCGCGCCGCTTCAGGCACGGGCCCCCTGTACAGATCCGCACCGCGCAGCCCACCCGCCGTCGCCCCCGCGGCGGCACAGAGCAGCAAGGCAGCGGCCGCAACGCGATTCCCGGCGCCGCGCCGGGCTCCCCGTCGCGCAGCCCGCACCAGCGGGAGCACCACAAGCAGCACAGCCGCGGCAAGGCAGCTCAGTACCGCCACGGCCGGCCAGCCCGCCGGAGCGGACAGGGACAAGGCTGCCGCTCCCCATGCCGCCAGCGCGGGCAGGACCAGGCGCAGGTCCGGCGGGCCCTCCTGACGGGGATCGGACGCGCCCAGCGGATGAGCCGCTGTGCTGTGAACTCCCCGGCGCGTCATGGCCGTACCAAGGACTGGAGGTCCGCGAACCGGCGGTCGCCGATCCCCCTCACCTCGCGGAGCTCGTCCACCGAGCGGAATCCGCCGTGCTCGGTGCGGTAGTCCACAATGTGCTGGGCGAGCACCGGGCCGACTCCCGGCAGCGTGTCGAGTTGCTCCGCCGTCGCCGAGTTCAGGCTCACGGGTCCCGCGGTCGGTGCTCCGCCGCCACCGGCCGGACCCGGAGCAGGACTGCCCGGCGGCGGCACGACGCCCACCACCACCACCTGCTCGCCGTCCATCAGCACCCGCGCCCGGTTGAGGCCGGTGATGTCCGTACCGGCCCTGACACCGCCCGCCGCTCGAAGGGCATCGGCCACACGCGAGCCGGCGGGCAGCCGAAGCACTCCCGGACGCCGTACCTTGCCGCTCACATCGACCACGATCCGCGCAGCCGGTTCCTCCGTGGGTGGCGCCCCGGGCGAGGGCCTCGGCTCCCGTGCGACAGGCGCGGGACGGCCCTCCCTGACGAGCTCCGGTGCCCTCATGGGCTCCGGACGGCCGGACCAGAAGTGCTGCACGGCGAACCCGACGGCCACCACAAGGACGACCGCCAGCGCGGCAAGTGCCCGCGGCTCCAGCCCACATCGGAGCCGGACCCACAGCGGCACTCGTCGCCACAGCGGCACTCGCTCCCACAGAGCGAGTCGCCCACGCTGCCGCACCGACAGCTCGGGAGCGGGCAGTCCATGCGTGACCGAATCGGGCGTCACCGGATCGGGCGCCAACGATTCAGACGCCAACGATTGAGGCGCCACCCGTTCAGACGCAGATGGTTCAGACGCAGACGGCTGAGACGCAAGTGGTTCAGACGCAGGCCGTTCAGGCACGAGCGGTTCAAACACAGGCCGTTCAGGCACAGGCGGTTCAGACTTACGTGATTCCGCAGACTGTCGGTTGCCGTCCGGCCGCCGTGGCACCGACCGCCCTGTCAGCGCCCGCCGAACCCCCTCCACCTGCACAGCCTCCGCCGACCGGTCCCCCCGTCCGCCATCCGGCGCCGACGGGACGCCCACACCCTCAACGGGACCGCTCGGTGTCTGGAACAGCGCGTCCGCACGTCGCCGCAGGGCCGAGGCCGGTGGGGCCGGCGAACCCGATGCCGGGCGGCGTCTGGCGCGCAACCTCCGTCGGTCGTGGACACGGCTGTCCGAGGCAGGGACACGGCCAGGGCCACTCGTCGCGGAGCGTGATCGATAGGTCATGCCCCCGACGGTAGGCACGTCCGTCGAATCCCGCCGAGCCGCCTCAATTCCGGTGGATGGCCCAGCCGTTGTGGACAACTACGTCACCCACAGGAGTCAAAGAGAGCCCAGGAACCATAGGGACCACATGGAGCACACAGCGCAGACGAGGCCATCCCCAACAGCCGCTGGCTCATCTCGCTGAGACCGCCGCTGGGGTTGTGGGCCTCACCGAGGTGAGACCACAACCCCCAGCAGTCCAGGCCCCGTGTGCGCACCGATCACCGCGCCCACCTCGCTCACATGCAGTTCGGCGAGGTTGGGCACCCGCTCCCGCAGCCGTTCCGCCAGCGCAGACGCCCGTTCCGGTGCCGCGAGATGGTGCACCGCGATATCCACCCCGTCGGCGCCCGCACGTTCGACGACGATCTCCTCCAGCCGGGCGATCGCCTTCGATGCCGTACGCACCTTCTCCAGCGGCTCGATGCGCCCGCCGTCCAGCTGGAGCAGTGGCTTCACTGCGAGCGCCGAGCCCAGAAGCGCCTGGGCCGCGCCGATGCGCCCGCCCCGGCGCAGATAGTCCAGTGTGTCGACGTAGAAGTACGCGGACGTGCCCGCGGCCCTCTTCTCGGCCGCGGCCACCGCCTCGTCGAGAGTGCCACCGCCGTGGGCCGCCTCGGCCGCAGCGAGCGCGCAGAAGCCGAGCGCCATCGCGACCATTCCGGTGTCCACCACACGGACCGGAACCGGCGCCTCCCGAGCCGCCAGCACCGCTGCGTCGTAGGTCCCGGAGAACTCGGACGAGAGATGCAGGGAAACGATTCCGGTCGCACCGGCTTCGGCCGTGGCCCGGTAGGCCGCGGCGAACGTCTCGGGGCTGGGCCGGGACGTGGTCACGGGACGTCGCTTCTGCAGTGCGAGGGCGAGCGAGCGGGCCGAGATCTCGGTGCCCTCCTCGAGGGCCTGGTCGCCGAGCACGACGGTCAGTGGCACCGCGGTGATGCCATGCCGCTCCATCGTCTGCGGCGGCAGATAGGCCGTTGAATCGGTGACGATCGCGACATGGCGGGACATGAGCGGGAGGTTACCCCCAGGAGCCGCCGCAGGGCAGTCCGACCCCGCCCCAGTGATCGGTTCCGGTCGGCGAACCCTTCCGTCTGGGGGCGGTTCGCAGTCCTGCACAGTGCCCGGCACGGAGCTGGTCCGCGCCGGATCCAAGCCTGGCACGAGCAATCACGTACCCTCCACCGGGCACCGCCAAGCATTCCGCTTCGCCTGACGGTCCCGCCCTCACACCCTCTCCGGTCCGGCACAACATCCGGTCCGGCACGCCTGTCCGCCCCGGCGGCCGCCTCCGGCCCGGGCCACCCCACAGGCCCGTCCAGCTCGTCCTAGTTCGTCGTCTCCGGACGGGCCGTCTTCTCCCACGAGTACATCATCGGCTGTCGTGGATCACGGCCCGTGATCGCCTGCGGCCCCGACGCTCCGGCCTCGGACTCCCCCGTCCGCGCCGCCTCGGACGCCGGAGCCTGTGCCGGAGCCGGTGTCGCCTGCGGTGCGGATGCCGGAGCCTGCGCCGGAGCCGACGAGGAGTCCCGCGTCGGCTCCGGCCCCCACATCGGCTCCGTCCTGGACCAGTCCCGCAGCGCCCCCGCCTCCACGTCGATCTGCGCGCTCAGCGCCTCGAGATCGTCCTCGGCGAACGCCCGGGCCCGGTCCCTGGCCGCCCATCGCAGCGACTCCGCGGAGTGCGTGATCCTCTCGACCCGCTCGCGCAGCTGCGGCAGCCGCTCCACGATCCTGCTCCGGTCGGGCTCGCGCTCCAGTCGCCTCAGCTCGTCGTCCAGCTCATGTCCGTGCGCGCTCAACCGCTCGAACAGGCCGATCGACTCCGACAGCGACGCGTCCTCGGCCACGCCCGCGTGCAGCGCGTCCTGGGTGGCCTTCATCGACGTACGCAGGCGGAGCCGGAGCTGTGCCAGTTCACCGACCACACCGCCCTGCCCGAGGCTCTTCGCGCGCAGCGTCGTGTCCTCGACGGTGCGCCGGGCCTGAGTGATCGTGCGGTCCACTCCGCGCTTGGCCGCACCGATCACCTTGACGCTCACATAGACCCCGAGTGCCACGAAGGCGACGAAGAGCAGCGCCAGGATGATGATGACGGCTTCCATGGGGGCGCCCTCCGAGTCGTATGGATGTGTCCTTCCACCGTAAACGGAGCGGGCAGGCCGAGGGTTCCATCAGAACCCCCAACCTGCCCGTAGGGGAAAGACCAGGGAAGGCCGGCAACGACCGGGCTCACCCCAGGGACGACGGCGGCTACGCCGGGACGATGTTCACCAGCTTCGGCGCCCGCACGATCACCTTGCGGATGCCCGCGCCGCCCAGCGCCTCGACAACCGCAGTGTCACCCAGCGCCAGGGCCTCCAGTTCCGCGTCCGTGACCGACGGGGAGACCTCCAGGCGCGCCTTGATCTTGCCCTTGATCTGCACGACGCAGGTCACGGTCTCGTCCACGACGTACGCGGGGTCGGCGACCGGGAAGTCCTGGTGCACGACGGAGTCCGTGTGGCCCAGCTTGCGCCACAGCTCCTCGGCGATGTGCGGCGCCAGCGGCGCGATCAGCAGGACCAGCCGCTCCGCCACCGACCGGGCGACCGGACCGCCCGTCTTGGTCAGGTGGTTGTTCAGCTCGGTGATCTTGGCGATGGCGGTGTTGAAGCGCATCGCGGCCATGTCCTGGCCGACGCCGTCGATGGCCTTGTGCAGAGCGCGCAGCGTCACCTCGTCCGGCTCCTCGTCCACGACGGTGACCTGGCCGGTCGATTCGTCGACGACGTTGCGCCACAGGCGCTGCAGCAGGCGGTACTGGCCGACCACGGCGCGCGTGTCCCACGGCCGCGACACGTCCAGGGGGCCCATCGCCATCTCGTACAGGCGCAGCGTGTCGGCACCGTACTCGGCGGCGATCTCGTCCGGAGTGACGGCGTTCTTCAGGGACTTGCCCATCTTGCCCAGCTCGCGCTTGACCTGCTCGCCGTCGAAGAAGAACTTGCCGTCCCGCTCCTCGACCTCGGTGGCCTGCACCGGGAAGCCGCGGCCGTCACGGTAGACGTACGCCTGGATCATGCCCTGGTTGAACAGCTTGTGGAACGGCTCTGCGGAGGAGACGTGCCCCAGGTCGAACAGCACCTTGGACCAGAAGCGTGCGTACAGCAGGTGCAGTACGGCGTGCTCGGCGCCGCCGACGTACAGGTCGACGCCGCCGTGCGGCTGCCCCTCGCGCGGGCCCATCCAGTACTGCTCGATCTCCGGGTCGACCAGCTTGTCCGCGTTGTGCGGGTCCAGGTAGCGCAGCTCGTACCAGCACGAACCGGCCCAGTTCGGCATCGTGTTGGTCTCGCGCCGGTAGCGCTTGACGCCGTCGCCCAGGTCCAGCTCGACGTTGACCCACTCTTCGTTGCGGGACAGCGGGGTCTCGGGCTCGGTGTCCGCGTCGTCCGGGTCGAAGGTGCGCGGCGAGTAGTCATCGACCTCCGGCAGCTCCAGCGGCAGCATCGAGTCGGGCAGCGCGTGGGCGACGCCGTCCTCGTCGTAGACGATCGGGAAGGGCTCGCCCCAGTAGCGCTGCCGGCTGAACAGCCAGTCGCGCAGCCGGAAGTTGATGGTCGCTTCGCCGATGCCCTTGGCGACCAGCCACTCGGTGATCCTGGCCTTTGCCTCCGCGACGCCCAGACCGTCCAGGGAGATCTCGTCGTTCGAGGAGTTGATCGCCGGCCCCTGGCCGGTGAACGCCTCGCCCTCCCAGCCCTCCGGCGGCTGCACGGTGCGGATGATCGGCAGGCCGAAGGCCTCGGCGAACTCCCAGTCGCGCTCGTCCTGACCGGGGACGGCCATGATGGCGCCGGTGCCGTAGCCCATCAGCACGTAGTCGGCGACGAAGACCGGGATCCGCGCGCCGGTGACCGGGTTCAGGGCGTAGGTGCCGGTGAACACACCGGTCTTGTCCTTGTGTTCGGTCTGCCGCTCGACGTCGCTCTTCGTCTGGGCCTGCTTGCGGTACGCGGCGACGGCGTCGGCCGGGGTGGCAGCGCCACCGGTCCAGGCATCCTTGCCCTGGGCCTCCTGCGGCCACTCGGCCGGCAGGATCGAGTCGATCAGACCGTGCTCGGGCGCCAGGACCATGTAGGTCGCGCCGAACAGGGTGTCGGGGCGGGTGGTGAAGACCGTGACCGAAGCGCCGTTGTGGCCGTCGATGGAGAAGTCGACGCGCGCGCCCTCACTGCGGCCGATCCAGTTGCGCTGCTGCAGCTTGATGGCCTCGGGCCAGTCCAGCGCGTCCAGGTCGTCCAGCAGGCGGTCGGCGTAGGCGGTGATGCGCATGTTCCACTGGCGCAGATTGGCCTTGAAGACCGGGAAGTTGCCGCGCTCGGAGCGGCCGTCGGCAGTGACTTCCTCGTTGGCCAGCACGGTGCCCAGGCCAGGGCACCAGTTGACCGGGGCGGCGGAGGCGTACGCCAGGCGGTACCCGCCCAGCACATCGGCGCGCTCGACAGCGCTCAGCTCATTCCAAGGGCGCCCGCTCTCGGGCGTGCGCTCCCCGCTCTCGAACTGCGCCACCAGGTCGGCGATCGGACGGGCCTTCTTCGCCGCCTCGTCGTACCAGGAGTTGAAGATCTGCAGGAAGATCCACTGGGTCCACTTGTAGTAGTCCGGGTCGATCGTCGCGAACGACCGGCGCCTGTCGTGGCCCAGGCCCAGCCTGCGCAGCTGGACCTTCATGTTCTCGATGTTGGCTTCGGTGGACACGCGCGGATGCGTGCCGGTCTGGACTGCGTACTGCTCGGCCGGCAGGCCGAAGGCGTCGAAGCCCAGGGTGTGCAGCACGTTGTGGCCGGTCATCCGCTGGTGACGGGCGTAGACATCGGTCGCGATGTAGCCCAGCGGGTGTCCGACGTGCAGGCCCGCACCGGAGGGGTACGGGAACATGTCCATGACGAACTTCTTGGGCCGGGCGACGACATTCGGGTCACCGGCCAGATCACCACTGGGGTTGGGCGCCTCGTACGTGCCGTCGGCGTCCCAGGAGTCCTGCCAGCGTGCCTCGATCCCGGCGGCCATGGCCGCCGTATAGCGGTGCGGTGCAGCCGCCTCCGCGGAGGGGGCCCCACCCGCGCCGAAGGCCACGGGGGAGGAATTCGTCTCGCTCATGATCCTGAAAGCTCCATCGATCGTCTCTGCCGGCGATTACCGAAACGAAAAATCCCCTCGCACAGGAGGGGACGCCGCGCCGATTCCGACCGTTTGATTCACCGGTCGGGACTGATCAGCGCGGCTCGCTAAGCAGAAGGCGTACGGCACGCATGGCGTCAGGGTACAGCAGGGCCCCTCCGGGCCGCATCGAGTGTCCGCTCGGCGGGCACGAACGCCACGTCAGAGCACAGGGAACGGTGTGCGAGGCACCCGGAAGGGGTCCGGGAGAAAGCCGCGGAGCGTCCGCCGCGAGAGTGACGAGCGACTTCGTCACAGAGGTTACTCGGCGTATCGCCCCTATCCGGGGCAACCCCAGAGTCAGTTGTCGTCCACCCGCCTCGATAAACACGCAAACCTCGTACCAGCGGGTATGCGGCGACCTAGAGTGCGTTCACGGGACCGCTTTCCCGCACCACTCGGAGTCGCCCCCATGAAACCTCATCGCAAGATCCGTTCGTCGCCCGGTCAACCGGCCTTGAGCCGTCAGGCGCGGGGCGGATTGAGTGTCGCCGCGCTTGTGCTCATACCCCTGCTCGCCATCGGCGGCAGTGACGATTTCCGCGCCGCGCTGGACTTCACCACCGGTGTTCTTTCACTGGTCTCCCTCACGGCCTCGATCGCCTGGGGCCTCATCGCCACCGACCGGCTGTTTCTCTCCACGCGCCACCGTCTGCTCGCCCAGGCCATCCACAGAACCACCGCTGTTGCCTCGCTCGGATTCCTTCTGCTGCACGCCACGGTCAAGGTCTCGCTCGGTCATGTCGAACTGCTGGGCGCTCTGGTCCCGTTCGGCCTCGGTGTCACAGGCACCTCCGGCCTCATCGGATTGGGCTCGCTCGCCGGCCTTCTGATGGTGATCGCCGCCTCGACCGGCGCAGCGCGCAGCGCGCTCGCGGGCAAGAGCAGCTTCGCCGGCAGCTGGCGGGCCCTGCACATGCTGGCCTACCCGGCGTGGTGCTCGGCGCTGATGCACGGCCTGTACACGGGCCGTCCCGCGGCCACCTGGGTGGTCGTCATGTACTGCCTCTCGCTCACCGGAGTCGCCGCCGCCGTGTCCCTGCGGCTGCTGCCGCGCCCGGCGAAGCGCAGGATCGTCGAGCAGCTCCTGGCACTGACCGGCGCGGCCGGCGAACCGCCCGCCGCCCCGGAGCAGGGCGTGCGCAACCTGTCGACGGCGCCGCTCCCCGGCGCCTCCGGCATTCCCTCCCAGCCGCAGCCCCGGTTCGAGCGCGAGTTCCAGCGCCGTCCCGCCGACCAGGACGAGCCGGTGGGCAGGCCGATCGGGCAGCCCCTGGGATCGCCTCTCGGTTCACCCATGGGACAGCCCCTCGGCCCGTCGCGCGGTGAGCCCCGCCGGCTCGCCGCTCCCGCCCCGCCGCTGTACGAGGCGACGCAGCTCTACGAAGCGACACCGCCCCTCGCCGCCGAGCCGGCCACGGCCGCGGGGTCCTTCCCCGATGCCGGCCCGGTGCCCAGTGGGCCGCTGCCTGGCGACGGCCCCGGAACGGGGATCTCCGCCGCCTACCGCGCCGTCTCCCTGGCCGGTGACGCCTCCGCGCGTACGGCAGGGTCCGGGACCCCTCCAGGGGCCTCCTCGGACGGCATACCGCTCGCCGAGCGTGTGCCCATGACCGAGGAGCTGCCCATCGTCTCCGAGTCCGCGCCCCGCTCCGGGCTCTGGCCGGCACCTTCCCCGCCGCCGCCCGCGCAGGCCATCCCCTCGCCGCCCCTGTCGTCGCCGTACGACACGAGCGCCACCTCCCCGTACGACACAAACGCCACCTCCCCCTACAGCACCACGTACGACCAGGGTTCCGCATACAGCACCGGGGGCGGCTACGACGGCCGGACGCCCGACACGTCCCGGCTGGACGACACCCAGCCCTCGCCCGGCCCGCTCTACCCGCCCCCGGCTGGGGAACCCTGGCACGCACCCGCAGGAGACCGACCGTGAACACCCCCCTCCCCGATGTCCCCGAAGTCCGCGTCGTCGGCCTCCCCCAGCTGACCCAGGGCTTCGACCTGGTCGAGCGTCTCGACCTCTCCATGCACCTGAAAGTGCACGGGCCGCTCGAACCCATGACCGGGGAGCTGCTGGCTCAGCTCGCCGAGAACATATCCCTGCGGGGCCGCGGCGGGGCGGGATTCCCGTTCGCCCAGAAGCTGCGAGCCGTGGCCAAGGCCGCCATTCGACGGGGTGTGCGGCCCGTCGTGGTGATCAACGCCAGTGAGGACGAGCCGGCCTGCCGCAAGGACACCGTGATGGTCAACCGGGCGCCCCACCTCATCCTGGACGGCGCGCTGCTCGCCGCCGAGGCGCTGGGCGCACGCACCCTGATCGTCGCGGTGACCCGCAACTCCACGGAGATCTCGATGCGGGCCGCGCTGGCCGAGCGCGGACTTTCCGACCGGCGCGGGCAGCAGCTGCGCGCACGGGTGCAGCGGAACCCCGAGCGCATGGTCTCAGGCGAGGCCTCGGCGATCATCCGGGCGATCAACGGCGGCCCCGCTCTGCCTCCGGGCCGCCGCGAGCGCGCCGCCGAGTCCGGTGTCGGCGGGGCGCCGACGCTTCTGTCGAACGCTGAGACGTTCGCGCAGCTGGCCGTCGCCGCCCGGATCGGGGCGCGCCGGTACGGCCACACGGGCCTGGAGACCGAGCCGGGCACGGTGATGCTGACGGTCTCCGGTGCTGTCGCGCGCCCGATGGTGATCGAGGTGCCGACCGGTGTGCCGATGCGGTATGTGCTGCAGCTGGCCGGTGCTCCCCCGGTCCCCCAGGGCGTGCTGACCGGCGGCTACCACGGCAACTGGATCGACGCCGCCGCCACGCACGACGCCGTGATCTCGCGGGAATCGCTGGCCAACGTGGGCGGCGCGCTGGGCGCCGGCGCGATCCTGCCGATCGGCCCCGAGACCTGCCCCCTGGGGGAGGCGCAGCGCGTGGCCAACTGGCTCGCGGCCGAGACGGCCGGCCAGTGCGGTCCGTGCAAGCTGGGTCTGCCCGCGGCTGCCGGCGGGCTGTCCGACGTGATCAACGGGGGTGGACCGGCCGCCCTGGAGGCGCTGCGCGAGGTGACCCAGGCCGTGAAGGGGCGCGGCGCGTGCAAGCACCCCGACGGCTCCGCGCGCTTCTTCGCGTCGACCCTTTCGGCGTTCACGGACGACCTCGCCGCGCACGTCCTGCATGGCGGCTGCGGTCGCGAGACGCTCGGTGTGCTGCCGCTGCCCGGTGCCGGTTACGAAGAGGCGGAGGAGTCCATCCCGAGCGGAGAGAAGCTCGCCGTGGACTGGACGCTCTGCCGGGGCCACGGGATCTGCGCGGAAATCGTTCCGGAGCTGATCCGCATGGGCGCCGACGGGTATCCGTCGGTGGCGGAAGCCTCGGTGCCGATGCATATGCGGGGGCGCGCCCAGCGTGCCGTACGCCGTTGCCCGGCGCTCGCGCTCCGTATCGAGCAGGCGCCTGCCGAGCGCCGCCCGGCGCTGCCGCCCGGCGGCGACCGCAAGGCCCTTGGCAGCGGCCGGGGTTGACGGGAGACACGGAAGAGGGCCATCCGGATCGGATGGCCCTCTTCTTGTGCTCTGACGAGCTGTTGTGGAGCTAAGGAGAATTGAACTCCTGACCTCTTGCATGCCATGCAAGCGCTCTACCAACTGAGCTATAGCCCCTTGCTGTCTGTCGCTTCGCTGTGGGTTTCCCCCGCGGCGACACAGAGAACATTACACGGTCCCCCCGGTGGTTCACCAAATCGTTTCCGGTCTGCACCGAGAAGGCCGGTAACGTCCCTGTTCGTGACTGTGATCGTGATGGCGCTCGCCTCCGCCCGCCAGGCTCAACCACTACACCCTCGGCGCAGCCGCCTGCACGCAAGGCGGATCTGCCGACGGCCTACCCACCGTTCGCAGCCCTGCTGTTCACACCGCTCACAGCCTTCGGGGTACCGGAACTGCGGACGCCGGCGACCGCCGGGAACGCGGTGCTCCGGACTGATGACCGTCGCTGTGCCGGTCGGGCTGGAGCGTCAGGCCGTCGCGAACGAATAGAAGCGCTTGAGCGTGCAGTGTTCGTCGAGCAGCCGTCCGTAGATCGGCTCCCCTTCGAGTTCACGGTATGTCTCGATGGGGTCGCCCTTTATGATCAGCGCCCGGGCGCACTCCTCGCACCAGTACTGGTACTCCGGGTTGATCGGATCCATGTCACGGACGATCGGCGTACCGCTGCCGCACCAGTCGCATTTCCTCCTGTGTGCACCCATCACTCAGCTCCAGCTGTGGCCGCAGGCCGTGCACACGTACGAGATACCTCCGTTGTCGCCGAGCACTTGGGCAACATGGGACGAACCGCATGAGGGGCAGCTGAGGCGAGCACGGCCCTCCGCAGCGACGAGCAGGTCATCATCCTCCTCGATGCTGCCTCCGGGCATCGCCTCTCCCTCCCGTCCGAGCCGTCATCTCCCTCCGCCCGTCCCGATTCTGCCATGGCACCGCAAGAGGGTCATGGGCGTCGGCGAACGAGACCTGCCATCGCTCCCAAGATCGCGGCGGCGCCCAGCGCGAGCGCGCATACCCAGAGCGCGTCGGCGGACGGCTGCGCCCCCGGCGCGGTCAGCCGGTTCAGGAAGAGTGTGCCAAAAGTCGCCACTCCGAGCAGCTGCCCGAGCTGGGTGACCGTCGCCAGCAAACCACTGGCGTCCGCGGCGTCCTCCTGCCGTACCGTCGCGAGCGCACTGGTCAGGGCGGGGCTGAAGGCGAGGGACAGGCCCGTGCCGACACCGGCGAAGGCGGCGTACAAGCCGGCGCCGCCGCTGCCACCGTCCCTGAGCACCCAGCCCACCGCCACGGTGGAGACGGCGGTCAGCACGAATCCGCCCGGAATCAGCGCTCCATGGAGTGCTGTGGGCCAGCGCCGCCAGGTCAGCCCGATCACGCCGAAAACGACAGCCGTCGGCGCGAAGGTCAGGCCCGCGCGGAGCGCGCTGTGACCGAGACCACCCTGGATGTGCAGAGTGAGGGTGAACAGGAAACCGGCATTGACGCCCATCACCAGGAGAATCCGGAGTACCGCGCGGCCCATACCGGGGATACGCAGCACACGCGGGGCGATCAGCGGGGCACCGCCGCGCCGCGCGAGCCGCGACTCGTACGCGCAGAACGCCGCGAAGAGGGCCACGGATGCCCCCAAGGAGAGCCAGGACCACAGCGGCCAGTCCTGCTCCTGACCGAGGACCAGCGGAACGGTGAAGAGCGAGACCGCAGCGGCCAGCAGGACGAGGCCCGGGAGGTCGAGACCGCGGGTGCGCTCCGGATCGTCGTGGCGGTCGCGCGGCAGCGCCCTCGTACCCAGCGCCAGCAGGACGATGCCGATCGGGACGTTCACCAGGAAGACCGGGCGCCAGCTCGCACCGAACAGGTCTGCGCTGACCAGTACACCGCCGGCGACCTGCCCGGCGGCTGCACCGGTGGCCAGGACGGCGGAGTAGGCGCCGAGGGCCCGCACCCGCCGCTCGCCGGTGAAGTTCCGCTGGATGAGGCTGAGCACCTGCGGGATCATCAGGGCCGCTCCCGCCCCCTGGACCAGCCGGAAGACGATCAGCTGTCCGGCGCCCGCGGCCAGTCCGCAGGCGAGCGAGGCGGCCGTGAAGACCGCCAGCCCGCCCAGGTACATGCGCCGGTGGCCGATCAGATCACCGAGCCGCGCGCCGGTGATCAGCAGGACGGCGTACGAGATGGTGTAACCGGCGATGACCAGCTGCAGCCCTGCTCCGGAGGCGTTCAGTTCGGTACGGATCGTCGGAGCGGCCACATTGACGATGAAGACGTCGAGCAGGGCCATGAACTGCGCCGCCAGCACGACGGCGAGCAGCAGGCCGGGCCGGTTGTCAGTGCCAGGGTCTTTACTGGGTACGGAAGTTGGAGCCGCCGTAGAGGTCGTGGTCATGGACCGAGCCTCCAGGCGAACTGATACGGGTAACGAGAGCCCGCTGATACTGGTACTGGCAGCACCTGGCAGCGGCGGCACAGGTCTTCGACCATGGGGGTGTGGCGACGATGACAGCACCGGCACAGCGCCGCCGTCCAGAGCTGGCAGCGTTTCTCCGCGGCCGCCGGGCCCGGGTGACCCCCGAGGATGTCGGCATGCCGCCAGGGCTGCGCAGACGCACCCCGGGGCTGCGCCGCGAGGAAGTCGCGCAGCTCTCCGGAGTGGGTGTGACCTGGTACACATGGCTGGAGCAGGGCCGCCCGATCAATGCCTCGGCGCAGGTCCTGGATGCCGTGGCTCGCACGCTCCGGCTCGACCAGCCCGAGCGGGAGCATCTGTACCACCTGGCGGAGGTGCCGTACGCGCCGGACCGCGAGTCGGATGCGGCCAGTGTCAGCCCGGAGATCCAGGGCATCATCGACGCCCTTGATCCTCACGCGGCCGTGGTCTACAACTCGCGCTACGACATCCTCGCCACCAACCCCGCCTACCGGGACCTGTTCTACGACATTCGGCCGCCTTCGGGCCCTGCGGGCAACAGGGGGGTACCGAACGTCCTGTGGACGCTCTTCACCGTGCCGGAGCCCAGCTGCCCGCTGGTCTTCCGCGAGAGCGAGCTGCCGGTCATGGTGGCGACGCTGCGTGGCGCGTACGGGCGGCATGTCGGCGAGCCCTCGTGGGAGGCGTTCGTACGCCGGTTGTCGGATGCCAGCCCGGCTTTCGCGGAGCTGTGGGAGAGCGGCGATGTCGTCCCGCCCGGGCCCAGGGTGAAGACCTTCCGGCACGAGGCGGTGGGCGAGGTCCGGATGACCTCGGTCTCACTCTCCATCGACGGGATGCCGGAGTGCCGGATCGTCGCCTATACGCCGAACGACGAGGAGAGCGACCACCGCATGTGGAAGCTCCGTGCCCGCCGGACTGAGGCCTGGGGATGAGCTGTGTGCCCGCCGGACTGAGGCTCGTAGCGTGACCCGGCGACGCAACGGTCGGCGCGCGCGTAGCAAGCCCTGCAAAGCGAGTCCTGAAAAGCGAGTCCTGAAAAGCGAAATCCCGCCCCCTGATGGGGACGGGATCCGGACGATGGTGCTTGTGGAGCTAAGGAGAATTGAACTCCTGACCTCTTGCATGCCATGCAAGCGCTCTACCAACTGAGCTATAGCCCCTTGTGTTCTTCGCGCTCCGCGCTGCGAACAAGAAGAACCTTAGCCTGTGACCAGCCGGAAAGTGAAATCCGGACGGTGCTGGGCCATCGGTCCGGTCCTGGGCGGTCATCGGGCCGGTCCACGGCCGACGACCGGCCTCAGCCGGCGGCCGGTCCCCTACGCCGAATGGATCAGTCGGAACCCGGTCGGCAGTCCGGTCACCGAACCGTCCCAGGCGCCGAAGGGTCCCAGCTGCCGCCCGGTCTCAGTCGTCGTCGCCGAGGACAGGCTCGGGGAGCGTGCCCGCGTTGTGCTCCAGCAGCCGCCAGCCCCTGGCGCCCTCACCGAGCACGGACCAGCAGCAGTTGGACAGACCGCCCAGGCTCTCCCAATGGTGCGCCTCCAGGCCGAGCAGCCGGCCGATGGTGGTGCGGATGGTGCCGCCGTGGCTGACCACGACGAGCGTGCCGGCGTCGGGCAGCTTGTCGGCATGGCGCAGGACGACGGGAGCGGCCCGGTCGGCGACCTCGGTCTCCAGTTCGCCGCCACCGCGGCGGACGGGCTCGCCGCGCTTCCACGCGGCGTACTGCTCGCCGTAGCGCTCGACGATCTCCTCGTGGGTCAGACCCTGCCAGGCGCCCGCGTAGGTCTCGCGCAGCGCGGCGTCACGGGTGATCTCGTGCCCCGTGATCGCGGCGAGCTGGCCGGCGGTGGCCGCCGCCCGCTTCAGGTCGGACGCGATGATCGCGTCCGGCTTCAGCGAGGCGAGCAGCCGAGCGGAGCGGCGTGCCTGGCCGACGCCCGTCTCGGTCAGCTCGATGTCCGTGGAGCCCTGGAACCGACGCTCCACGTTCCAGGCGGTCTGGCCGTGCCGCCACAGGACGATACGGCGGCCTCTGCCCTTGCCGGTGTCGCTGCCGCTCAGCTCAGCTCACCGTCCGTACCACTGCCGTCGCCGACGAGCCTGGCGTGCTCCTCGGCCTTGCCGCGGGTCTTCAGGGCGTCCTCGGGCAGCGGCAGCTCCGGGCAGTCCTTCCACAGCCGCTCGAGGGCGTAGAAGACACGCTCCTCGCTGTGCTGCACATGCACGACGATGTCGACGTAGTCGAGCAGGATCCAGCGCGCGTCACGGTCGCCCTCACGGCGCACCGGCTTGGCGCCGAGCTCCTTGAGCAGCCTTTCCTCGATCTCGTCGACGATCGACTTGACCTGGCGGTCGCTGGGTGCGGAGGCGAGCAGGAAGGCGTCGGTGATCGACAGCACGTCGCTGACGTCGTACGCGATGATGTCGTGCGCGAGCCGGTCGGCGGCCGCCTGGGCGGCGGCGTTGACGAGCTCGATGGAGCGGTCCGTGGCGGTCACAAGCAGGCTTTCGTCGGCGGTCAAGACCCCTCAAGGGTCTCACGGACCGCCGACAGCCCACGCAGCGATTTAATTGCGGCCCGTACGACGCCGGCCCTGGCCCGGTCCGGGCGACGCCGACCCGCCCGGTCCGGCCGGGGCCGGACCGGGCTACCGGATCACTTGACCTTGTAGTCCTGGCCGAGGACGACCAGGACGTCCGCGTTCGTCGCCGCCTTGCCCTTCTCGACCGCGCTCTCCGGCAGGCCGAGGGTCTTGGCGACCTCGGCCGCCTTCGCCTTCTGGGCCGCGTCACCGTAGATGACCTGCGACGACGACTCGGATTCCGCCTTGCCCGCGTCGACGAACGCATAGCCGCCGTTGATCAGGACGATCCTGGCGGCCTCGGTGGCGTCGCCGTTGCCGCTGGCGTTCCGCACACCGACCCGCACCGCCGCGCCCTGCTCCGGTGCGCTGACCTTGCCGCCCAGGATGTCCTTGACCACGCTGTCGCTCGCCTCCTGGCTGAGCGTGCCGTCCGGCTGGACGGGCAGCAGGGCGGTCTTGTAGTCGCCCCCCTTCGCGTGCTCGGCGAGCTTCGCGAGTGAGGCTCCGAGGTCCTCCTCGGGCAGCGAGGGGTCCAGGATCTGGGCCAGAGTCTCCACGGTCACCGTCGCGCCCTTCGGGTCGCTGGAGATCTTCCGCAGCACGCCGTACATGACCTGGCCGAAGCGCTGCAGCTGCTTGGCCTCGGCCTCACCGGGTCCGCGGTAGGTCGCGTAGGCGACGGCCATGCGGCCGTTGAGCGTCTGGTTCTCGCCCTTCTTCACCACCGGCGCCTCGCCCTTCTTGGCGCCGGGCACCGCGGTGTCGGTGGTGAGGTCGATGCCGCCGACCAGCTCGACAAGGTTCTCCAGGTAGGGGGTGTCCAGCCGCCAGGTGCCGGTGATCCGGGTACCCAGGAGGGTGCCGATCGCCTCGCGCGTGCCCGTGGTGCCGTCCTCGTCGACGGACTTGCCGAGGGTGGTGGCGGCGCCCTCGTCGTCGGCGACGGAGAGCGAGTTCGGGAGCAGGACCGTCGTGCCCTGCTTGGTGGTGGAATTGTCGACCAGCAGGGCGGTGGAGGTGCCCTTCTGCTTGGTGTTGTGCAGATGCAGCACGATCACGTCGCGCTTCTGCGGGCCGGTGGCGGTGTTCTGCGGGCCGCCGGAACCCGAGGTGCCGGGCAGCTTGCCCGTGTACCAGAGGTAGCCGACCCCTCCGGCGAGCGCGAGGGCGAGGACGACGACGAGAGCGACGACGCGGTTGCGGCCGCGGCGCTTGGCCTCCTCGCGTCGTTCGGAGCGGCTCTCGGTGAACTTCAGCCAGTCGATGACGTCCTCGGAGTCCTCGTCCGGCTCCTCGATGAACGAGAACTGCTCGGTGCGGTACTCACGGTCACCGCCGGGGCCCCGGTCGGCGCCCCCGGGCGCGGGGCGGCGTTGCCCGGGCACACCGGCCTGCTCCGGAGCGGGCTGAGCCGGTGCGGGTCGGGCCGCCCCGGGCTGTGGCTGATGCCGGGGCTGGGGCTGCTGGGGCGGGACGCTCCACTGCTGGGTCGCGTCGACGACGGCGGCCTGCTGGCCCGTGTCGTAGTTGTAGCCGTCGTAGCCGTACCCGCCCTGGGTCTGCGGCTGCTGGCCGTACGGGTCGTACCCCTGGGGCTGCTGGGGCTGCTGGGGCTGCTGCGGCCGGGCGTACGGGTCGTAGCCGTATCCCTGCTGCTGCGGCGACTGCCGCTGGTTCTGTTGCGGGTTCTGTTGCGGGTGCTGCTGCTGCGCGTACGGGTCGTAACCCTGAGGTTGCTGGGAGTGCTGGGGCTGCTGGTAAACCGGCTGCCCGTACTCGTCGTAGCCGATGATCTGCGGCTGCTGCGGGTAGTACGGGTCGTACGGGTTCTGCTGGTCGTTCACCGGTGCCCCTCTCCGTGGCTCACTTGCCGCGGTACAACTGGCGCTTGTCGATGTAGCGCACCACACCGTCCGGCACCAGATACCAGACCGGGTCGCCCTGCGCGACCCTCGCCCGGCAGTCGGTGGACGAGATCGCCAGCGCGGGCACCTCCACGAGGGACACCCCGCCCTTGGGCAGTCCGTCGTCGGTCAGGTCGTGGCCGGGCCGGGTCACGCCGATGAAGTGGGCGAGCGAGAACAGCTCTTCGGCATCCCGCCAGGTGAGAATCTGGGAGAGCGCGTCGGCCCCGGTGATGAAGAAGAGGTCCGAGTCGGTGTTGAGCGCCCGCAGGTCACGCAGGGTGTCGATCGTGTACGTCGGGCCGCCGCGGTCGATTTCGATACGGCTGACCGAGAACTGCGGGTTGGAAGCCGTGGCGATGACCGTCATCAGGTAGCGGTCCTCCGCCGGCGACACCGCCTTGTGGGTCTTCTGCCACGGCTGCCCGGTCGGAACGAACACCACCTCGTCGAGGTGGAACAGGGCGGCCACCTCGCTGGCGGCCACCAGGTGTCCATGGTGGATCGGGTCGAACGTCCCGCCCATGACGCCGAGTCGGCGCTTGCCGCGGCCGGTAGGCACTTCCTGCTGTCCCATGCGTGCAGAGCCTACTGGCACGGCGATTCGGCCCCGTCTCAGCGGTCGCGGTTGAAGCGGGTGGTGATCCACAGCAGCAGGAGCAGGGCGAAGAGGGCGCCGCCGCCGGTGAGGTACGGGCTCAGGGATTCGTGGCTGCCACCGTGCTCGGCGCCCTCGGCAAGAGTGACCAGGTTGGCAGCGGTGCTGGCGAGACTCATCTTCTGCAGGACCTATCGATCGGGGGACGGAGCGGAGCTTCGGGCACATCGTATGCGTGCGGTCCGGGCACGCTCACGCCGACTCAGTCGTTGTCGGTTTCGTCGCCCCCGTCTCCGCGGTGTCCGCGCAGCAGGAACCAGGCGAGCAGGGCAGCTCCGGTCGTCGAGACGAGCAACACGATGCGGAGCGTGTCGCCCGGCCCCTGCTGCTCGGATGCGGCGGCGAGCAGTGCGGCGGTGTCCGGCATATCGGGGCTGCTCCTCGGTTATCCACAGGCCCCGCCACACCGTGGCTCCAGCACCTACGCTGGGGTCTGCCAGGGGGACGAGTCAGGACTCGCAAAGAACAGCAGGACTCGTAAAGAATCAGGGGGCACCCAATGACCGACAGCAGCCACGAGAATGTGCCGAGCAGGCAGCGCAAGCGCTTCACGGCCATCTCCTCCCGGGCGTACGAGCACCCCGCGGACCGCTCGGCGCTGGTCGCGCTGCGCAAGCTGACCGGTTTCGACACCGTCTTCAAGGCGCTCAGCGGGCTGCTGCCCGAGCGCAGCCTCAGGCTGCTCTTCCTCTCCGACTCCGTGCGGGTGAGCGACGCCCAGTTCACACATCTCAACGTCATGCTGCGCGACGCCTGTTACATCCTGGACCTGGACAAGGTCCCGCCGATGTACGTCACGCAGGACCCGAAGCCGAATGCCATGTGCATCGGCATGGACGAGCCGATCATCGTGGTCACCACCGGCCTGGTGGAGCTGCTCGACGAGGAGGAGATGCGGGCGGTCGTCGGCCACGAGGTGGGGCATGCCCTCTCCGGCCACTCCGTCTACCGCACGATCCTGCTCTTCCTCACCAATCTCGCGCTGAAGGTCGCCTGGATCCCGCTCGGCAATGTCGCGATCATGGCGATCGTGACGGCGCTGCGGGAGTGGTTCCGCAAGTCGGAGCTCTCGGCGGACCGGGCCGGACTGCTGGTGGGTCAGGATCTGCAGGCGTCGATGCGCGGCCTGATGAAGATCGCCGGTGGCAACCACCTGCACGAGATGAATGTGGACGCGTTCCTGGAGCAGGCCGAGGAGTACGAGGCCGGAGGCGACCTGCGCGACTCCGTGCTGAAGATCCTCAATCTGCTGCCGCGCACGCACCCCTTCACCACGGTGCGCGCCGCCGAGCTGAAGAAGTGGGCCGAGAGCCGCGACTTCCAGCGGATCATGGACGGTCACTACCCGCGCCGTACGGAGGACAAGGACACCTCGGTCACGGACTCGTTCCGCGAGTCGGCCTCCCACTATGCGGACACGGTACGGACCAGCAAGGATCCGCTGATGAAGCTGGTCGGGGACATAGCCGGAGGTGCGGGCGACCTGGGCGGCCGGCTGCGCGACAAGTTCACGGGCAGCGCGAGCGGCGCGGGCCGCAGCGGCGGTAACGGCAGCCGTCCGGCGGACGGTGGCACCGGGACCGGGACCGGCGGTCAGGACGAGGGCTGAGCGCTTGGGGCGAGGACCCCGCAGAGCGCGGCGGCGGCCCGGCCCGTCTCGTACGGGTCGGTGCCGGCTGGGCCCTCACTGGTGCCCCGCTGGCCCGCCAGAAGCGGCTGCAGGGCGCCTGAGGCGTCGGCCGAGCAGGCCATGGGACCGGCCTGCACATAGCTGAAGAGCAGCTCGGCACGGTGTGTGCGCAGGTCGTCGCGGTCGAAGCGGAAGTGCAGCTCGCGGCGGACCGTGAACAGGGAGGCGTCGTCGGCGTGCTGCCCGCCCTCTTCGGCGCTCGGACCCGAGCCCGAGCCCGCGGCGGCGGGGCGCAGGGCGTAGACGAAAGTGTGGTCCGAGGTCACTTCGAGGGCGTTGGGGCCTGCGTCGGTGACGCGGAGCGTGCCCTGGACACGCACCTCGGGGTCGGCCAGGGCCGTCTTCGCCGGGTCGAAGCGGACCAGCCAGCCGGTCAGCGCGTGCCTGCCGTCGTCCGCGGGGGCGGCCAGGGACCGGTCGAACTGGTCCAGCTGCTCCGGGTCGAGCAGCACCCGCACGGGCCGCACCGCGTCCCCGGTGAGCACGTCGGGGTCGAGCGAGGACTCCACGAGGTAGTCCTTGGCGATGGTCAGCGCGGTCGTGACCTGACTCTCCGAGAAGTTCTTGGTGCGGCGGGCGCCCGGGAAGGTGATGCCGGCGCCGCCGTTGCGGAACTGCGCGGCCGGACTGTGGGCGTACAGCTCGGCGGGCTCCCCGCCGGGCACGGGGTCCTTGGGCGCCAGGGGTATCACGGTGCTCCGCAGCGGCTGGGCGGGCTGGGCCGCCGGTGTCTCATACGGATGGCGGACGCCCATGTAGATGGCGGTGCCGAAGGCCAGTGCGATCAGCAGGAGCAGCAGCAGGATCTGCTTCGACCCGGTCCACAGGATCCATCCGGGACGGCTTCTGACGGCCCTGGCGTGGTCGCCCATCCGTTCCTGCGCGGAGAACTCCTGAAGGCGGGCAGCGCGGACGAACGATTCGTCGAAGACGACGGACCGGTACTCGTCCTCACCTCCGCCGGGGAGCCCCTCGGGTGTCCCCTCAGGTGGGTCTCCACGCCCTGCCATACCTTCAGGGTAGGTCGGGAGAAGCACACGTAAACGCGCTGCCGCGCGACAAGTTCTGACAAGCTCTCACGCGCTCCGTCAGGGAGTGCGCGGCGCTGCGGAGGCGGGGGGTGCGGAGTACTCGGCGGAGGCCGAGGGGCGGGTGACCCGTTCCGGGACGGAGCCCTTGGTGGGGCCGTCGACGCCCGTGGTAGCGGGCGGCGGGACACGGTCCTGGCGGTTGGCCGCGGCTCCGCGGTAGACGGCGGTGAAGGCGAGGGCGACCATGCCGATGCCCATCACCAGGGCGAGGACCCACGCGACGGGGCGATGCCAGCGGGCGGCGCCGCGGTAGGGGCGCAGGGAGCCGCCGTGCGGTCCGTACGGGCCCAGGTCCCGGCCCGCGCGGCCGACGGGGTCGTAGTCGTCGTAGCGACGCTCGCGGCCGTACTCGTCCGCAGGGCCGTAGCCGTCGTCGTAGAGCTCGTCGTCGGCGGGGCCGGCGCCGGCCCGGGCGCGGGCGGCTTCGGCCTCGGCGCGGGCCTGGGCCGCAGCGAGCAGCCGTTCGACGGCCGTCGGTTCGTGGATCTCGGCGGCCCGTACGAAGTCCTCGTCGAACACCACGGAGGCGAAGTCCTCGTCCGCGCCTCCGCGGTCGTCGTCGGGCTCCCAGCCGTCCGGGAACGGCCTGCCCCCCACGTCGTCCGGCACGCCTTCAGGGTAGACCTGGGTGCGGGTTTTGGGCAGGGAGTGCGGTCAACTGCCCGCACTCCTTCGTCACCGGGTGTGACCGTCGCCCGTCACGATGTACTTCGTCGAGGTCAGCTCGGGAAGGCCCATGGGACCGCGGGCGTGCAGCTTTTGCGTGGAGATGCCGATCTCCGCGCCGAAACCGAACTGGCCGCCGTCGGTGAAACGGGTGGACGCGTTCACGGCGACCGTCGTCGAGTCGACCAGCTGGGTGAAGCGGCGGGCCGCGGCCTGGGATGTGGTGACGATGGCCTCGGTGTGCCCGGAGGACCAGAGGCGGATGTGCTCGACGGCGCTGTCGAGTGAGTCGACGACGGCGGCGGCGATGTCGTACGAGAGATATTCGGTCTCCCAGTCCTCCGCCGTGGCGGGCACGACCTTGGCCTTGGAGCCTTCGGCGTAGGCCTGGGTTCGCTCGTCGGCGTGGACGGTGACACCGGCCTCGGCGAGGGCGTCGAGGGCACGCGGGAGGAAGGCGTCGGCGATGTCCCGGTGCACGAGGAGGGTCTCGGCGGCGTTGCAGACGCTGGGGCGCTGGGCCTTGGAGTTGATGAGGATGGAGACGGCCATGTCGAGGTCGGCCTGGGCGTCGACGTACACATGGCAGTTGCCCGTGCCGGTCTCGATGACCGGGACTGTGGACTCCTCGACGACGGTGCGGATCAGGGAGGCGCCGCCGCGCGGGATGAGGACGTCGACGAGGCCGCGGGCGCGCATCAGCTCGCGTACGGAGTCACGGCTCTCGCCGGGCACGAGCTGGATGGCGTCGGCGGGCAGGCCGGCCCCCCCGACGGCGTCGCGCAGGACCCTCACCAGGGCGTTGTTGGAGGAGTAGGCGGAGGAGGAGCCACGGAGCAGGACGGCGTTGCCGGACTTCAGACAGAGCGCGGCGGCGTCCACCGTGACGTTCGGCCGGGCCTCGTAGATGATCCCGACGACGCCGAGGGGGACGCGGACCTGGCGCAGGTCGATCCCGTTGGGGAGGGTCGAGCCGCGGACGACCTCGCCGACCGGGTCGGGCAGGGCGGCGACGTCCCGGACGTCGGCGGCGATGGCCCGGACCCGCTCGGGGGTCAGGGCGAGCCGGTCGATGATCGCCTCGCTGGTGCCGGCCTCCCGGGCGCGGGCGATGTCCTCGGCGTTGGCCTCGACGATCTCGCTCGTACGGACCTCGAGGGCGTCGGCGATCGCCAGCAGGGCGTCGTCCTTGACCGCGCGCGGGAGTGGCGCGATCCCGGCGGCGGCCGCGCGGGCCCGGTAGGCGGCCTGCGCGACCGGGGTCATGTTGTCGTACGGGGAGAGCGAGGTCATGCCCGCAGGGTAATGCGCGGTCTGCGGGCATCCCGCACGTATTCCGTACTACGAGACGGATCGGGCCCCGGAGCGAGACCGGGGCCCCGCGCCACGGCCTCCCCGTTCCTCGCCGCCGCGCCCGGTCCTCACGCGCAGCTAGCGGTCCTCACGCGCAGCTCCGTGGTTCCTCAGTCGGCGCTCCCCGGCCTTCCGGCCCTCCCGCCCTGCCCGACCGCCCGGGCGTCCAGGCGTTCAGGCGCCCGACCGTCCCGGGCTGCACGGGCCGTCACCCGGACAGCCCAGGGCGGCCGGCCGGTCCGCGGTGCTTCGTCAGAACGGGTGAACGCCGACGGGGGCGGCGGGTGGCGGGCCATAGCCCTCCGCGATGCGCTGGTGGTACGTCTCGCGGTCGATGACCTCCAGGCCGACGATCTCCCACGGCGGCAGCTTGGCACTGGAGCGGTGCTCGCCCCACAGACGCAGTGCCACGGCCGCGGCATCGTGCAGGTCCCGGGCTTCTTCCCAGTAGCGGATCTCGGCGTGATCGTTGGCGTACCGGCTGGTCAGCAGGAAGGGGTGGTCGTGGGCGAGCTGTTCGAGTCCGCGCCTGACCTCCTTCAGCGGGGCTTCCACACCCGAGACGCAGAGCGTGACGTGCCACAGCTTGGACACCACACGATCCCTGGCGTGCGGGTCCGCGTCCTGTCCGGGCTCCTGGCCCCGGCCCGTGCCGACGCCCTTGTCCTCGTCGAAGCCGTCGAAGCCGTCGAACCCGCCGGAACCGCCGGAACCGTCAACGTTGTCGAAGTCGTCGGAATCGTCGAAGTCCGCCCCCGCTTCCACACTCGTCAGGGCACGCTGCTCCCCCGCGGCCCTGCGGGCCTGGGTGGTGCCCCGTGTCCCACGGGACGCCGCCCCTGGGCGCGCTCGTCTCACCGGAGGCCTCCTGTTGATGCGTTGTGGTGCCGAACCCCGCCTTGTCCCCGTGACAAAGCCCCCTGACAAAGTTGACCAGCCCGGGACGGGACGTGGGGCGGTTTTGGTAAAGGTCCTTGCCAGAAGGCCGGACTTTCAGCCGTTTCAGGGGGACGTCAGGGGTGCAGGACGACGAGATCGTCTCTGTGTACGACCTCTCGCTCGTATGAGGGGCCGAGTTCCTTGGCGAGGTCCCGGGTGGAGCGGCCGAGTAGCTGCGGGATCTCCTTCGAGTCGAAGTTCACCAGGCCCCGGGCGACGGCCCGGCCGCTGGAGTCGCGCAGCTCCACCGGGTCGCCGGCGCTGAACTCGCCGTCGACCGAGGCGATTCCGGCGGGAAGGAGCGACTTCTTGCCCTCGACGACAGCCCTTACGGCTCCCTCGTCGAGGGTGAGCGACCCCTGCGGAGTGGAGGCATGGGCGAGCCACAGCAGCCGGTCGGCGGAGCGCCGGCCGGTGCGGCGGAAGTAGGTGCCGGTGTCGCGTCCGGCGAGGGCGTCGGCGGCGCGGCTCGCGGACGTGAGCACGACGGGTACGCCGGCGGCCGCGGCGATACGAGCCGCCTCGACCTTCGTGACCATGCCGCCGGTGCCGACGCCGGCCTTCCCGGCCGAGCCGATCTCCACGCCCGTCAGATCCTCCGGCCCGCGGACCTCCTCGATCCGGGAGGTGCCGGGCTTGCTGGGGTCCCCGTCGTACAGTCCGTCCACATCGGAGAGCAGGACCAGCAGGTCGGCCCGTACGAGATGGGCGACGAGGGCGGCGAGCCGGTCGTTGTCGCCGAAGCGGATCTCGTCCGTGGCGACGGTGTCGTTCTCGTTGACGACCGGGACCGCACCCATGGCGAGCAGCTGGTCGAGGGTGCGGTAGGCGTTGCGGTAGTGGGCACGGCGACTGGTGTCGTCGGAGGTGAGGAGCACCTGGCCGACGCGGACGCCGTAGCGGGCGAAGGAGGCGGTGTAGCGGGCGACGAGCAGGCCCTGGCCGACGCTGGCGGCGGCCTGCTGACGGGCCAGATCCTTGGGGCGGCGGGCCAGTCCGAGCGGTGCGAGCCCGGCGGCGATGGCACCGCTTGAGACCAGCACTATCTCTTTCTCGCCGCCGCTGCGGACCTTGGCCAGTACGTCGACGAGGGCGTCCACGCGGTCGGCGTCGAGGCCGCCCGAGGCCGTGGTGAGCGAGGACGAACCGACCTTGACGACGATCCTGCGTGCTTCCGTTACGTACTGCCTTGCCACTGTCACGTGGCGAATCTATGCCAGGGACCGCCGTCGTCGCTCATCCATTTCATCCGCTGGACAAGCGCTTGGGGAGCACCGCCCGGCGCATCCTGGCCAGGGCGTGCCCGGCTCCCCGGCGCACCCGTCGTGCCGCTCGCCAGGCTCTCCGTGCGAGCCGTGCGTGCGGTTCGATGCGCTCGTCGCCGATGCGCTCGGGCACGGTCACCTCGTACGCGGAGACGGGGATGCCCGCCTCCGGCTCGTGGAAGTGCGGATAGGCGAGATAGGCCCGGCCGCGTCGGCGCACCACCTGCGGCACGGTGCCCGTGCGGCTGAATGCCAGGACGTCCCGCAGCAGATCGGGGCGGTCCAGCGCGACGCAGGTGAGCCGCAGCCGTGCCTCGGCGCGGAGCCGACGGGCCACCCCGGGTGTCCAGTACGCGGCCATGAGCGGGGCGGCCAGCTCCATCTTGTGCCGAAGGTTCTCCTCCGACTGCCGTAGCACCACCGGCCCGAACTGCGGCAGCAGCGTGACCGTGAAGGGCCGCACCATCAGCTGATCGCGCCTCGCGCCCGGGCGTACGTGCGCGGCGATCAGCTTCATCAGCGCGCGGGCCGAGTCGAAACGCGGCTCGTATCCTCCCGTCTTCGTCAGATGTTTGCCGTCCTCGCGGCCGACCAGGTAGTAGCACGTGTAGTCGGCGACGACGGAGACTCCGGCGCCGCGCAGATACGCCTCCATCGTGAACAGCGCGTCCTCGCCGGTGCGCAGGGACTCGTCGAACCTCATGCCGTGCCGGACGAGCAGCTCGCGCCGGAAGAGTTTCTGCGCGCTGAGCGTGAACTTGACGTTGGAGGTGTAGATGTCGGCGCGCTCGACGGTCCGCGCCCACATCGACTTGGCGGCGTTGCGGTTGACGCCGACGACCTTGCCGAGCACGACGTCCGTGCCGGCCCGATCGCCCATCGCGACCATCCGTTCCAGTGCTTCCTCGCCCAGGTGGTCGTCGGCGTCGAGGAAGAAGACATAACGGCCGCGGGCCATGGCCAGGCCGGTGTTGCGGGGGCGGCTGGGGCCACCGGAGTTGGGCTGGTGCACCACCCTCGTGGCCACCTTCGTGCGAGCCGCGAACTCCTCCAGGTACTCCCCCGTGCCGTCGGCGGAGCCGTCGTCGACGGCCACGATCTCCAGCCGGTCCGGGCCCAGCGTCTGGGCCTCGACCGATGCCAGGCACTTGATCAGATAAGGCATCGCCTCATAGGCGCCGATGATCACGCTGACGTCGGGAGTCCGTGAGCCGGGAGACTCGGCACCGGAAGACTCAGGGCCGGGAGACTCGGCGCCGGAAGACTCAGGGCCGGGACGCTCTGAGCCGGGAGGCTCTGTACAGCTGTCGGACATTGGCACATGGTGCACAGCGCGCATGTCAGCGGCGTGACGGCACGCGCAACGGCCCGTAAGCCCGCCCTTGTCAGGGAGGCTTACGGGCCGTTCGGCCGACGGTGTCGTCAGCGGACCGCGGTGGCCGCCGCCTCCGCGCCATTGCCCGCCGCGCCATTGTCTTCGACGCCGTTGCCCTCCGTGTCGCCGCCCGCGCCACCCGCGCCGCCAGCGTCCGACTCGCGGTCGAGCTCACCGATCGTCTGAGCCCCGATGCGCTGCTCCACACCGGCGTTGCGCGCCTCGGCCTTGGCCACCAGCGCCCGTACCGCCGCGTCGAACTGCTCGATGGACGTGGGCTCGTCGGGCCCGAGCAGATACTTCTTCAGCTCGTCCCGCCCGTCGGCGAGGGCGTCGGCCGCCGGGTCGGCCACGGCGGCCAGCAGCTGATCGATCTCCTCGGCGCTGTTGGAAAGGATGACCGCGGCCCGTACCGCGGTGTTCTGCCGCTTGAATTCGTCGGTGCCGAGCTCCGCCGAGTCGGTGACGGCGTACGGCTTGCCGCTCGCGATGAAGTCGGAGACGACACTGGAGATGTCGGAGACCATGCCGTCGGACTCGTTGAAGCAGTCGTACAGCTTGGGCTCGGAGCCGGTGACGACCTTGTGCTCCCACCAGCCGAACGAGCGCCAGTACGCGTCGTTCCACTCGGCCCGCAGGCGCTGGATCTCGGCGAGCCGCTGGGGGTCGGCGAGGGAGACTCGCGACTCCTCGGACTCGTCGCCGCCCGCGCGGCCGGGCTTGGACAGCTCGGCCAGCCGGGCCTCGATACGGGTCAGCTCGGCACGCGCGGCCGACTGCCCGGACTGTGCCGCGGCGGCCTGCTCGGCCCAGCGGGGGTCGGTGGCGCGCTCGGCGGCGGCCCTCCGCACCATCGCCATGATCCGCTCGTGGACGGCCAGGGCCTTCTTGTTGCGGATGCCGGTGAAGGGGTGTGGCTTGTAGATCACACGGACCGGCTGCTCTGCCTCCAGGAGCCGCCGGACGATGTTCTCGCCGGCGAGCAGCAGGGAGGTGTTGCCGGGGTTGTTGTCCCAGCCCTCCCAGGTGGGGGCGTACAGAATGGTCGGGATGGGGTTTTTCGGGGCCCCCGTCCAGGTCTTGATGGGGGCCAGCTGGGGGCGGCCCACCTCGACGATGTCGTCGTCGAGGACACCGACGTCGGCGAGCGCGTACCGGTCGCGGCCGGCCCGTCCCGCCGTCCACACCTCGTCGTACACCTTGGAGAAGGGGTTGACGCTGGCGAGCTTGTCACTGTCGCCGTGGCCGATGAAGACGTGCTTCATGGTCGGTACGCGCAGCATGTGGATGTTCTTGCCGACGTTGGCCGGGTACAGCGTCACCCGGACCGTGTCGAGCTTCATCGCCATCAGGTGCTGGCCGCCCGGAACGCAGAGCACGGGCACGGAGGTCTCGTTGAGCTTCGCGACGAGACCCCGCTCGCGCATGATGATGACCGGCCTGCCGTCGATCTGCTCCATCGTCTCCAGCCACATGTTGACCTGGTACGCCGACTCGTCGGAGCCGGAGAAGTACAGGGCGACGGTGGGCTGGTACTCGCTCAGCCACTTCTGCACGGCCTTGAGCACGGCGGGCGCGGACGGCACACGGCGCCCCCGGCGCGCGAACGGCACGAGCGCGGCGGTGTAGAGCAGGCCGAGAGCGATGGTGGCGGCGGTGCCGATGTATCCGACGAGCTCACGGCCGGTGGCGGCCGCGATCACGACACCCGCCATCGCGGGGATGTCGAGGTGCAGCATCTTCTCGCCGGAGCGGCGCAGCAGGGCGCGCGGCGGGGCGTCCGGGATGCGTACGGCGTTGAGATCGACGTTGCGCGTGACGACCGGCATGGTCCGGCGCAGCCGGATGAAGGTGGTCAGCGCGCCGTGCGGCGCCTGGAGGCCGTAGAAGAGCAGGAAGCAGGCGACCGTCGCGTAGAACAGCGGCTGCTCCGCGAGGTTCTCGCGGGCGAGCAGCAGGATCAGCAGCAGCTGGCGGAGCAGGAAGCGGATCGGCAGACCGGCCCGGACCTTGTTCAGGCGGTTGACCAGATAGCTGCCGCGCTGGTGCAGATACCAGTCCGCGGCATAGGTCACGGCGGCCGCCGCGGCGAACATCCAGATGCTGGGGATCAGCGCGGCGATCATGACGCACGGATACCCCAGTCCCATCAGGACTGCCGCGGCCAGCTCTGACCGGCTGCCCACACGTGCCAGGCGAATGGCGGTCGAAATCACGTAGAACCTGCTCCAAAGGTGCCGGTTGATTCACGTTTAAGGAAATTGTGAAGACGGGCCTTCACGAACTCGGGCCTCTGTGTCGCGTATGGCGACCAACAGAGGCCCGAATTGTTTCAGTAACGGAGAATTATTACACATCCTCTTGACGGTCAAGCACGGACGCCAGCGCCTGCTCGAATCCGCTGGCCTCGCTGGCCTCGCGGGTCGGGTCCTGCTGCCGTACATCGATGACATGGCCGGTCAGCTCGGAGAGCAGCACGTCCAGCGAGGTCCGGGCCACGGCCTCGGAGGACAGCAGCGAGCCGGCCGGCTCCTGGCCGAACGCCTTGGTGCGCATCGGCGTGGCCGTACGCTCCGGGTTGACGCAATTCACACGGATTCCGTCGGCCGCCCATTCGTCGGAGAGGGCCTGGGTGAGATTCACCATGGCCGCCTTGGTGGACGAGTAAAGGCTGTATTCGGCGCGGCCGCGAGTGTAGCTGGAAGAGGTGTAGAGAAGCAGCTGCCCCTTGGTCTCCGCCAGATACTTGTACGAGGCGCGAGCAATCTGGACAGGTGCCAGGTAATTGACGTTCAGCGCTTCCTGAATGGTCACGTTGTCGGTCTCGGCGAGCTTGCCGATGCGCAGGACGCCCGCGGTGTTGATGACGTAGTCGATACGGCCGCTCTCGGCGTACGCCTTGGAGAGCGCATCGTCCACGTGCTCCGGGTTCTCGACGTGCGTGCCGGTGGTGGAGCGGCCCAGTGCGTAGACCTTCGCGCCGTACTGCTCGGCGAGCGCGGCGATGTCAGCGCCGATGCCGTACGAGCCCCCGAAGACGACCAGGGTCCTGCCTGCCAGCAGCTCGCGGTAGGCGGCCTCGTCGGCCTGGCGCGGGGCCGCGGTGGAGGCCAGCTGGAAGAGCTTGTCGGCGATGAAGACGTCGACCGGCTGAGTGACCTTCATGTTGTACTCGTCGCCCGCGACGACGTAGATCGGCACGTCCGGCAGGTATTTGAGCACGACGCTGCAGTCGTCCGTGGCCTGGAAGTTGGGGTCCCCGGCGGCGATCTCGTACGCCCTGCGGATCGTGGAGAGCTTGAAGGCCTGCGGGGTCTGGCCGCGGCGGAGCCGGGAACGGTCCGGGACGTCGGTGATGAACTCGCCGTCCTCGCCGTGGGTGCGGGTCACGATGATCGTGTCCGCGGAGGGGATGGCGACGTCCACGGCCTGGTAGCGCTCGAGAGCGTCGACACAGTCCGCGATCACTCGCTGTGACAGAAGCGGACGCACCGCGTCATGGAAGAGGACATTGGCGTCCTCACCCTCCGCGAGGTCCTCACCGATGGCCCGGATCGCGCGCTCGGTGGTCTCGTTGCGGGTCGCACCGCCCTCGATCACCTTGGTGACCTTGGTGAGCCCGGCCTTCGCGATGATCTTCTCGACATCGGGCACGAATCCCGGCGCCATCAGCACGATCACGTCATCGATGGCTTCCGCCTGCTCGAAGATCGTCAGCGTGTGCTCGATGACGGCCTTGCCGGCGATCTTCAGCAGCTGCTTGGGGATCGCGAGCCCCACGCGCTGGCCGGTACCACCGGCGAGCACGACTGCTGTGGTGCGGGGCTTGGCTTCCTGCGGCACGGACACAGACGAACCTCTACCTTGCGATGACTGGGGGTCGGTGTGATGGTCGCACTCTCCGTGACGGTCCCGCAAGGCAGGCAACGAGCTCTCCACACCCTGCCGAAACCGGGTGTTCACCCGTCGGCCAGGGGAATTTGAGAGGGCGGAACGGGACGAAGGGGTGACTGATACCACAGAGACGACCTGTGGCTCACAGTTACTTCATTGCTTTGTCGACGACGTTGAGTACAAGTTCGTTTCCGGCACTGAAGAAGATCTTCACCGTTACCTCGTCCCGTGGCCGGGAGCGCAAGCGGTCCACCACAGCGCGCACACGTGCGAGCGGGCGCTTCTTCAGCAGATCCACGGAGGGATACGGATAGACCGTGCCCTTCTCGACCACGTCGTCGAGTACGCGGCCGATCCGGACCGGTGCGGCGCCCGGCGCGTACCGCAGCCAGAGGTCCCAGACGTCGTGGGCGGAGGCCTGGCCCGCGGCGGGTGCGGAGGTCGGGAGGGCGCAGCGGAAGCCGTCGGTGCCCTCGCGGACACCGGGGAACTCCAGCTCGCCGGCCTCCTTACCACGGCGGCGCAGGAGAAGGACCGGATCACGGGTCGGCTGCGCTTCGCCCAGCAAACGCCCGGAAATGGTGATCTGCCGGTCGCTGATGTTGACGTCGCCCGACTCGGCGTGGACCGGGCGTACCCAGGAACGCAGGCAGAGCGTGCCCTGCCGTACATAGGGGACAAGGGTGCGTACGGCTGTGCCGGGCCGGACGCGGGCGGCGGCCCGCATCACTCCGCGCTGGTCGACGGCACGGGTGGCGAGCGGGGTCCGCTCGGCGGCGGACGAGGTCTGCTCGGCGGCGGGCTGCGGCTGATCGGGGTCGTGCTGCCGCTCGGTGTGGCAGGTCCAGATGCCCTCGGCGAAGTCCTCGCCCGCGGGGACGGTGGCGCGGCCGCTTGCGTCGAAGGGGAAGACGCGGTCAGGGACGGCGGCGTTGGGATGCACGCACACGAGGACGGCGTCCCCTGTCCGCTCTCCGAGAAGGGTGACGGTGAGCGCACCGCTGTCTTCGGCGACGCAGTCCACGCGGGGGGTGTCCGGGGCCGAATCCGAATCCGGGAGCGTGTCCGGGTCCACGTCGGAGAGCGAGTCCACGTCGGAGAGCGAGTCCGAGTCCGGCGGTGACCCGGCGCGCACTGCGGGGCCGCCCGCCGAGGTGGTGGCGTGGGCACGGGAGCCCGCGCCGAGGTCCGCGAAGAGCTCCTCGTACCGCTTCGCGACCGGGCCCGGGTCGAAGCGGCGGGCATGCGAACGGGCGGCGGCTCCCATCCGGTGACGCAGCGGCTCGTCGTCGATGAGCCGCAGCAGCGCGGCGGCGACGGCGTCGGTGTCGCCGACGGGGACAAGCAGTCCGTCGACCCCGTCCGCGATGATCTCGCGAGGACCGTAGTCGCAGTCGGTGCTGACGACCGGCAGCCCGCACCGCATGGCCTCGACGAGCGTCATACCGAAGGACTCGTGGCGCGAGGTGGACACGGCTATCGCGCCCTTCGCCCACTCCGGTTCGATCGGCGATCGGGGGCCCATGAGATGGACGCTGTTGTAGAGGCCGAGTGCGTCGATACGCCGGCGGAGACGTTCCTTCTGGTTGCCCCAGCCGCAGATGCGCAGGGTCCACTCCGGGCGTACGGCGACGACCTTGCCGAACGCCTCGATCAGTACGTCGTACTGCTTCTCCGAGGCGAGCCGCCCGGCCGCGACGACGGTCGTCCCACTCAGATCGGAGGGAGCGACCATGGGCTCGGGCACGCTGTTCGGGATGGCCAGCACCTGGGTGTCCGGCAGCGGCATCCGCTCCCGCCACACCGCCGCGTCGCCCTCCGAGACGGTGACGAACGCATCGAGCGCGGCGAGGTGTTCGCGCATCTCCGCGCGCAGCTCGGGCTTGTGGTGATTGTGCGTCATGTGCTCCTGGCCGATGAGCACGGCGCGTTCCGGGGCGAACTGGGCGACGTACGCGACGAGCCCCGGCCTGGTCCCGATGATCACGTCGGCGCCGGAGCCGGCGTAGTGCTCCCGCACCCGCTCGTCGGTGAGCTTGCTGTACTCCGTGAAACGCGCCTCATGGGCCGGGAAGCACTCGGCGGGTCGCAGCGCGAGCGGATGCTTCTGCTCGTTCCCCGGGGAGGACGGCCGGGTGTCGACGAGCGGTACGACCTCGATGCGGGGGTCGATCGCGAAGAGCGGCTCGTCCCGGTGCCGGAAGACGGAGACGATCTCCACCTCATGCCGTCCGGCGAGCTCCTCCGCGAGATTGAGCGTGGTGCGGATGGTGCCGCCGATGCCGTAGATGGTGTGGATGAGGAAGGAGACCTTCATCAACGCTCCGTTCAGTGCCAGCCGGGGCAATGTGCCCTGCCCCCGCGTACAAGACGGTGATCGGGGACGGCAGGTTGTTCCACCTCACGGATCTGAACGGATCGGATTTGTCCCTCACGGGCCACCCTTCCCGGGGCAGGCGAAGTGGGGCGCTGCCCCAGACCGCTCCTCAACCGCCAACGGCACTCCCTACAAATGCCAAAGGGGCTCCATCGGAGCCCCTTTGGCATTTGAGGCCCGTCAGGGCCTGAGGTCTAGAACGGGTCGAAGTCGTCGAACTCGCGCTGTGCCTCGTCGCGTTCCGCCTCGCGGTCCTTGCGGCGCTGGGCCGCGGGGCGCGGGGCTTCGAGGCGGTGGTCCTCGCCGCGGCGGCCGAGCATCTCCGCGCCGGCCATCATCGTGGGCTCCCAGTCGAAGACGACCGCGTTGTCCTCGGGGCCGATCGCAACGCCGTCGCCCGCGCGGGCGCCCGCCTTCATCAACATTTCCTCGACACCGAGGCGGTTGAGGCGGTCCGCCAGGTAGCCGACGGCCTCGTCGTTGTTGAAGTCGGTCTGGCGCACCCAGCGCTCCGGCTTCTCGCCGCGCACGCGGAAGAGGCCGTCCTCCTCCTGCGTGACCGTGAAGCCCGCGTCGTCGACCGCCTTCGGGCGGATGACGATCCGGGTCGCCTCCTCCTTCGGCTTGGCCGCGCGCGCCTTCGCCACGATGTCGGCCAGTGCGAAGGACAGCTCCTTCAGACCGGTACGCGCGACCGCCGACACCTCGAAGACGTGGTAGCCGCGCTCCTCCAGGTCCGGGCGGATCATGTCCGCGAGGTCCTGGCCGTCCGGAATGTCGATCTTGTTGAGGACGACGATCCGGGGACGGTCGTCGAGGCCGCCGTACTGCTTGAGCTCCTCCTCGATGACATCGAGGTCGGAGGCGGGGTCCCGGTCGGACTCCAGCGTCGCCGTGTCCAGCACGTGCACCAGCACCGAGCAGCGCTCGACATGGCGCAGGAACTCCAGGCCGAGGCCGCGGCCCTGGCTGGCGCCCGGGATCAGGCCCGGCACGTCCGCGATCGTGTAGACGGTCGAGCCGGCCGTGACGACGCCCAGGTTCGGTACCAGCGTCGTGAAGGGGTAGTCCGCGATCTTCGGCTTGGCCGCGGACAGCACCGAGATGAGCGAGGACTTGCCCGCGCTCGGGTAGCCGACCAGCGCCACGTCCGCGACGGTCTTCAGCTCCAGGACGATGTCGCCGGCGCGACCGGGCTCGCCGAGCAGCGCGAAGCCCGGCGCCTTGCGGCGGGCCGACGCCAGTGCCGCGTTGCCGAGGCCGCCGCGGCCGCCGTCAGCCGCCACGTACGTCGTGCCCTGCCCGACCAGGTCGGCCAGCACATTGCCCTGCTTGTCGAGGACGACCGTGCCGTCCGGGACGGGCAGCACGAGGTCCTGGCCGTCCTTGCCGGAGCGGTTGCCGCCCTCGCCGGGCTTGCCGTTGGTGGCCTTGCGGTGCGGCGAGTGGTGGTACTCGAGCAGGGTCGTGACCGACTGGTCGACGGTGAGGATGACGTCACCGCCACGACCGCCGTTCCCGCCGTCGGGCCCGCCGAGCGGCTTGAACTTCTCCCGATGCACGGAGGCGCAGCCGTGGCCTCCGTTACCCGCGGCGACATGCAGCTCGACGCGGTCCACGAAGGTGGTCATGGATGTGCCTCCAGAAAATTACGTACGGAAATGTCTCTTCAGTAACACGCGAAAGGCGGACCCGCTTCCCGTACGTCCGTACGAGAAGTGAGGTCCGCCCTCGCGAAGAACTGTTCTACGGGGCCTGGATCAGGCGACCGGAACGACGTTCACGACCTTGCGGCCACGGTGGGTACCGAACTCCACCGCACCGGCCTGCAGCGCGAACAGCGTGTCGTCGCCGCCACGGCCGACGCCGGCGCCCGGGTGGAAGTGCGTGCCGCGCTGACGGACCAGGATCTCACCCGCGTTGACGACCTGACCGCCGAAGCGCTTCACGCCGAGCCGCTGAGCGTTGGAGTCGCGACCGTTCCGGGTGGACGATGCGCCCTTCTTGTGTGCCATCTCTCCTCAGTCCCTTACTTCGCAGCCGTGGGGATCGCCGTGACCTTGATCGCCGTGTACTGCTGGCGGTGGCCCTGACGACGGCGGTAGCCGGTCTTGTTCTTGTAGCGCAGGATGTCGATCTTGGCGCCCTTGTGGTGGTCCACGATCTCGGCCTGGACCTTGATCCCGGCCAGCACCCACGGGTCGCTGGTCACGGCGTCGCCGTCGACAACGAGCAGGGTCGAGAGCTCGACCGTGTCGCCAACCTTGGCAGTGGAAATCTTGTCAACCTCAACGATGTCGCCGACAGCAACCTTGTGCTGGCGACCACCGCTGCGCACGATGGCGTACACGCGGATCTCTCTCTCGCTCGGAACGGGAACCTCTGATGCCAGCCGTCCGCACAGGCCACGGGCCTGCGACTCTCCACACGGGATGAACGGCCTCTCCGGCCGAGCCGGAGGGAGGTGCTCAGAAGCTGGCGCGCATGGAAACACGCCGACGGTCAAGGTTACGGGGCGGGCCGCAGGGGGTCAAACCAGGCCGGGGCCGAACCAAGCAGATCCCTGGTGGAAGCATGCCCCTGGTTGTTGAATGTGCGCTCGTGCCCCTGCGCTCCTTCATCACCATGCCGCGTCTGCTCCGGCACGGCTCCGCCATCGGCGCCGACCTTCCGCCGGACGAGGCGGTTCTCCTCGACGAACGTCCCGCAGCGCTGCGCGCCGCCGTCGCCGCGGCCGTCGCCGGTGACCACGGACCCGCGCGGGAGCTGCTCGCCGCGACCCGGCTCCGCGCCGAGTGGGAACGGCGCAGCCACTACGTCGGCGCGCTCGCCGAGTCCGCGCTGCACAATCCGGGCTGGCTGGACGCCTGGCTCGCCGAGGCGCCGGAGGACCCGGACGCGATGCTGGTCAAGGCCGACCTCTGCATCGACCGGGCCTGGGCGATACGGTCCGCGGCCCGCGCCGAACAGGTGTCGCGCGATCAGTTCCGGGCGTTCTTCGCCCTGCTCGAGGACGCCGTACCGGTGATCGGCGCGGCCGCCGAGCTCAACCCCGACGACCCGGTGCCCTGGCGGATCGCCCTGACCCACGCCATGGGCAGCCAGGCGCCGCGCGATCTCTTCGACGCGTACTGGGCCGAGGCGACGGCCCGCGCCCCGCACCACTACGGCTGCCACGCCGCCGCGCTCCAGTACCTGTGCGCGAAGTGGCACGGCTCGCACGAGGAGATGTTCACCTTCGCCGAGCGGGCCGCCGCAGAGGCTCTGCCGGGCTCGAAGCTGCACGCCCTGCCGCTGGCCGCCGCCATCGAGTACGACGTCGTGGCCGGCGCCGGCGACGACGGGCCGGTGGACCGCTCCCGGATCACGGCCGCGGTGGACCGTGCGCGGGAGCTGTCCTCCTTCTATGAGCCGGGCGACCCGGAGGCAGCCGGATTCCGCAACGAGCTGGCCCTGATGCTGATCCTGACCAAGCGCTTCGAGGAGGCGCTGGACGTCTTCCGGGCGATCGGGGTGCAGGCCCGCTCGTATCCCTGGCGCTACTTCGGAGAACCGCGCCAGGAATTCCTGGACTTCCGCACGGGAGTACGGATGCAGATCGCGAGCCGTACGCCGTTCTTCTCCAGGCCGCCGAAGTCCGTGACGGGCTCGGCGGCCGGAGTCCCCTCCGGAACCGCTGGAACCGCCGGACCCGGTGTGCATCTGCTGGCGATAGCCGCCGCCCTGCCGTCGAAGGTCGCCGAGGCGGCCCTGATGTGCGGGGTGCCGCTGCGCATCGCCCCGGCGGGCGACTCCGCGAGCTTCGTGGCGCTCGCCCCCGACGAGTCACCGGGCAAGCGGGCCGCGCTGATCGGCGGCGGGGACCGGCTGACCGGGGCCGCGGACACCTTCACCACCGGCGAGAAGTGGCCCACGCTGGTGCTGCGCCGGACCGGCGACCGTGCCGGGTTCACCCTGCTCCACAAGGGCAAGGAGATCGCCGCGCACGCCTGGGACCCGGCCGCCCCGGTCGGCGACCACACCACCGCGGCCACCACCGCGAGCGCACTGGCCCGGGTCTACGGCCTCCCCGACCCGCGCCCGCTCACCAGCCTGCTGCGCTCCTCGGACGCCCCCGCCCGCCGTCAGGAGGAGCTCGTCGCCGCCCTCGGCCTCCCGCCGCTCCCGGACGGCTTCGGCGAGCGGCCCGATGTCCTCGAGGGCGTGCCGGGCGCCCGGCTGCTGGAGCGGCGCGGTCTCCTCGCAGGCATGCGGGACACGATGGCGGAGGACCCGGACCGGCTTCTCGCGCCCTCCCCGGGCGAGCGCCCGCCCCCGCGACGGAAGCGCTGGTGGCTGCTGCGGACCCTGGGCGTCCTGTTCTTCGGCTCGGCCGCGATCCACTCCTGGTGGTCCCCGGACATCGGGGTGCTCCGCTCGGTGCTGGTCTCCCTGCTGACCCTGGTCTTCGCAGGACAGCTCGTCCAGGCCCGGCGGGAGCGCCGCCATCGTTGAGACCGGCCCCGTATGCTCACGAACGAAGCCAGACACCGGAAGGCAGAGAAGTGAACTACAGGGTCCAGCCCACCGCCCAGGTCGACGAGACCGCCGAGATCGGCGCCGGCAGCAGTGTGTGGGAGCTCGCCCAGATCCGCGAAGGCGCCCGCCTCGGTGAGGGCTGCGTGATCGGCCGTGGTGCGTATGTCGGTACGGGCGTGCAGATGGGCGACAACTGCAAGCTGCAGAACTACGCGCTGGTCTACGAGCCGGCCGAGCTCGGTGACGGTGTGTTCATCGGTCCTGCCGTGGTCCTCACCAACGACCACAACCCGCGCTCCGTGGACCCCGAGGGCAAGCAGAAGCGCGGCGGCGACTGGGAGGCCGTCGGTGTGAAGATCGCCGACGGTGCCTCGATCGGCGCGCGCTCGGTGTGCGTCGCGCCGGTCCGTATCGGCCGCTGGGCGATGGTCGCCGCGGGCGCGGTCGTCACCAAGGACGTCCCGGACTTCGCCCTCGTCGTCGGCGTTCCCGCCCGGCAGATCGGCTGGGTCGGCCGGTCCGGCGTCCGCCTGACCGAGCGCGAGGGCGAGCCGGGCGTGTGGGAGTGCCCGCAGACCGGCTCCGTGTACGAGGAGAAGGACGGCGTGCTGACGGAACGCGCCGCCTAGGTGTACTGACCTTCAGCACTGTCCGGTCGATCAGACCGACAGGCTCGCCGGGTCACGACCCAAGCCCCGTCCGGGCCTGGGCGTCCGCCGGGAAAGACGCCGGGCGTCGGCTGTGACGGAGCTTTTCCGCCAGGCGTCGGTCACAGCGGGCTCCGGGTGTCAGCCGCGGTGCGCGACGTGTGTCCGCCGCGTCAGCCCCACAGGACGCGGCGGGACGCCACAGAACGCCGCGTCACGCCGCAGTGCGTCAACTCCGTGATGGCCGGGAGGCCGACTCAGTCATCCGATCGAGTCGGCCGTCCCGGTTGCCGCGTGTCCGTCCTGAAATGCCCCCTGGCCCGCCCTAGGATCCCCAGCCATCGTTGGTCTTCCTTGGGGGGCTCAGGCATGGCTGATGGAAGCCGCTCCGCGCTGGATCGCAGACGCTTCATCCACCTCGCGAGCAGCACCGCGCTCGGCACGGCGATCAGCACAGCCATCGGCGCCGCCCTCGTCGGCACGGACGCCAGCACGGCGCTGGCCGCCGACGCCGTCCCGGGCACGCCCGCGGCGCCGGGCCTGCAGGGCAGGCGTGCCGTGGCGCCCCCACTGCCACCTCTTCCGGACCAGCCCGCCGACGGCGTGATCAGCGCGCCCGACCGGCCGGTCCGCCTCCCCCGCATCCGTAGCACCCCTGTCGCCGAGGCCGTACGGGACGACATGCCCACAACGCTGCCGTTCACGTTCCACACCTCCGGCTACACGGCGCTGCCGGACCTGCCGGAACACCTGCGCCCCTGGCGCGACCGGCCCACGAGCTGGGCCAAGATCACCCCGGACACCGAGCACACCTACCTGGACCCCGCCGGCGTGATCATGTACCGCCCGAGCAGAACCGCGGCCGGGTACAACCAGCCGGTCACCCAGATCCAGTTCGCACTCGGCTGCGTCTCCGGGTACCGCACCGAGAAGGACCCCGCCCGCAAGGCGCTCTTCCTCAAGCGCGCGAAGGCCCAGGCGCAGCGCCTGATCGACACCCGGGTGGAGGCACGTGGCGCCTGGTACTTCCCGTACCCGTTCGACTTCACACACCGCTCCCACAGCGGCATCTCCTACCGGGCGCCGTGGTACTCCGGGATGGCGCAGGGCGAGGCGATCAGCCTCTTCATCCAGCTGTCCGAGCTCGACGGTGTGACCGCGGCGGAGCGCAGCCTCTACCGGGCGGCCGCCGACGGCGCGTTCGGCTCCCTGCTGCGCGGTGACGACGGCACTCCGTGGGTGGTGAACCGCGACAGCGCGGGCTATCTGTGGATCCAGGAGTACCCCGTCGCCGCTCCCGGTGCGTCGGACTGCACGTACAACGGCATGATCTTCGCCATGCTCGGGCTCTGGGACTACGTCCAGGCGACGGGCAACGCCCTCGCGGCCCGGCTGTACGACGGCGCGTGCACGACCATGGACCACTGCTTCCCGACGCTGCGCAACCGGCGCTGGGCCTCGTACTACTGCCACACCCACCGGATCCCGACGCCGTCGTACCACCAGCACCACATCAATCTGTACCGGCAGCTGCACTGGCAGACGGGCAACCCCCGCTTCGCCCACATGACCGACCTGCTGACCGACGACTTCCCCTCCGGGTTCCTGCCCGCGGGCTCCCCCGTCGCGTTCGCCGCGGGTGCGCACACCCTGTACCGGTACGACACCGACGCGGACGGCGACTACGTCGCCTCGAAG
>NZ_JBVJKN010000051.1:0-42489 GCF_055585225.1 Streptomyces sp. NPDC053673
CCCACGCTGCGTTGTCGGAGTCATCCACGTACGTCCAGTACGAGGATGATCTCCCCCAGAGCTGCGCCTGGGAGGTGCCCCCACCGCCTTGCGATTGCACGCACCAGACGCCGCGCGCCCCGCCCTACGGGCGGACGGCGCTAGTTCTCAAACCGGCCTAGACCGTCGCGGCCAGCCGCGTGCCCTGGTCGATGGCGCGCTTGGCGTCCAGCTCCGCGGCGACATCGGCGCCACCGATGAGGTGGACGGTGTGCCCGGCCGCGCTCAGCTCCTCGTACAGATCGCGGCGCGGCTCCTGTCCTGCGCAGAGCACGACCGTGTCGACGGGAATGACCGTGGACGTGCCGTCCACGGTGATGTGCAGGCCCGCGTCGTCGATCCGGTCGTACGTCGCTCCCGCGACCATCGTGACGCCACGGTGCTTGAGCTCGGTGCGGTGGATCCAGCCGGTCGTCTTGCCGAGACCCGCGCCGACCTTGGTGGGCTTGCGCTGCAGCAGATGCACCGTACGCGGCGGCTTCGGGCGCTCGGGAGCCCGCAGCCCGCCCCGCGTCCCGTACGCGGTGTCCACGCCCCACTGCCGGAAGTACGTCTCCGGGTCCAGGCTCGCACCTTCGCCGCCGTCGGTGAGGAACTCCGCGACGTCGAAACCGATTCCGCCCGCGCCGACGATCGCCACGCGCTCGCCCACCGCGACGCCGTCCCGCAGGACGTCGAGGTAGCTGACGACGCTCGGATGGCCGACGCCCTCGATCTCCGGGGTGCGGGGAGAGACTCCCGTGGCCACCACGATCTCGTCGTACCCGCCGAGCAGCTCCGGCGTGACGAGGGTCTTCAGGCGGACCTCCACGCCGCGCAGCTCCAGCTGCGTACGGAAGTAGCGGAGCGTCTCCTCGAACTCCTCCTTGCCCGGCACCCGCTTGGCGATGTTGAGCTGCCCGCCGATCTCGTCGGCGGCGTCGAAGAGGGTCACCGCGTGTCCGCGTTCGGCCGCGGACACGGCGAAGGCGAGACCCGCGGGACCCGCACCGACGACGGCGAGCCGCTTGCGCAGCCTGGTGGGGGAGAGGAGCAGCTCGGTCTCGTGGCAGGCACGCGGGTTGACCAGGCAGGAGGTGATCTTCCCGCTGAACGTGTGGTCCAGGCAGGCCTGGTTGCAGCCGATACAGGTGTTGATCGTCTCGGCGCGGTCCTCCCGCGCCTTCGTCACGAAGTCCGGGTCGGCCAGGAACGGCCGCGCCATCGACACCATGTCGGCGCGCCCCTCGGCGAGCAGTCGCTCGACCACCTCGGGGGTGTTGATCCGGTTGCTGGTGACCAGCGGCACCGACACCGAGCCCATCAGCTTCCGCGTCACCCAGGTGTAGGCGCCGCGCGGTACCGAGGTCGCGATCGTCGGGATACGGGCCTCGTGCCAGCCGATACCGGTGTTGATGATCGTCGCGCCGGCCGCCTCGATCCCCTGGGCGAGCGTGACGACCTCCTCCAGCGAGGAGCCGCCCGGCACCAGGTCGAGCATCGAGAGGCGGTAGATCAGGATGAAGTCCTCGCCGACGCGCTCACGGGTGCGGCGGACGATCTCCAGCGGGAAGCGGACCCGGTTCTCGTACGAGCCGCCCCAGCGGTCGGTGCGCTGATTGGTGGCGCTCGCGATGAACTCGTTGATCAGATAGCCCTCGGAGCCCATGATCTCGACTCCGTCGTACCCCGCGGACTTGGCCAGCTCCGCTGCCCGTACGTAGTCCTCGACCGTCCGCTCGACCTCGTCGTCGGTGAGGGCGTTCGGGACGAACGGGCTGATCGGCGCCTGGAGCGCGCTGGGGGCGACCAGCTGCGGGTGGTACGCGTACCGGCCGAAGTGCAGGATCTGCATCGCGATCCGGCCGCCCGCCGCGTGCACCGCATCCGTCACGGTGCGGTGCTGTGCGGCCTCCGCCTCGGTGGTCAGCTTGGCGCCGCCGTCGTACGGGCGTCCCTCTTCGTTCGGGGCGATACCGCCGGTCACGATCAGGCCGACGCCGCCGCGTGCACGGGCGGCGTAGAAGGCGGCCATGCGCTCGAAGCCGTTCTCCGCCTCCTCCAGGCCGATGTGCATCGAGCCCATCAGCACCCGGTTGGGCAGCGTCGTGAACCCGAGGTCGAGCGGGCTGAGCAGGTGCGGGTACGGGGCCGGGGCCTGGGGCTGCGGGGGCGGCGGGGTCATCAGGGGTTCCTCCTCGCGCAAGGTGCGTCGAGTCCCTTTGTAGACGTCGACGAGCGGTTATGCAACAAGTTGCACAACGGCTGAGGAGTGACATGCGCTACGCCGGCGCCGCCCAGCGGTCCAGGTCCTCCGGATTCCGCGGACCGGTGGCGTCGGCGGCCGGCAGCCCGTGTGCGCAGCACCTCCGTCACTGCCGTCGCCCACGGCCGGCGCAACCCGGCCGCGGCCGGCAGTTCGTGGTCGGCGAGCAGCGCGGCGACCGGCCCCATGCGCAGACCCCGCCGGGGAGAGCACGGCCGCGTCGTCCGTCCACCGCAGGCCCAGGTACATCACAAACCGCGAACGGTTGCGTACACTCAGACCTTCCGGTAGCCGTATGCCTCCGCCGCCGCCGTCCGCACCGCGTCCAGATCGCCGCCCGCCGACGCGGTCACCACCGCCGCGATCGCGCCCTCCACGAACGGCGCGTCCACCAGCCTGGTCCCCTCCGGCAGTTCGTCCCCCTCGGCGAGCAGTGCCTTCACGGTCAGCACGGCGCTGCCGAGATCGACGATGACGGCGACGCCCGCGCCCCGGTCGACCGCCATCGCCGCCTGCGTGATCAGCTCCGAGCTGGTGCCGAGCCCACCGTCCGGCGTACCGCCGGCTGCCGCGACCGGGGCGGTGGCGCCGCCGCCCGCGAGTCCCCGGGCGAGCTCGGCGACCGAGGCCGCGACCTCCGCGCTGTGCGAGACGAGGACGACGCCGACCTGGCTCACGAGCTCACCCCCGTCCCGCTCGTCCCGCTCGTCCCGCCCGTCTCCGCGAGGGCGGCGATCAGCAGCGCCGAGGACGTCGCCCCCGGGTCCTGGTGTCCGATACTGCGCTCGCCCAGATAGCTCGCCCTGCCCTTGCGCGCCAGCATCGGTACGGTCGCGAGCGCGCCCCGCTCCGCGGCCTCCCGGGCGGCCGCGAACGACTCGGCCGAATCACCCAGCGCCTCCACGGCGGGTTCCAGCGCGTCCAGCATCGTCTTGTCCCCGGCCTTCGCCCCGCCGAGCTGTGCCACCGCGGCGACGCCGGCGCGCAGCGCCTCGGCGAGCTGTTCCGGGGAGACCTCTGCCGCGTCGCCCAGCGTCTTGCCCGTACGCCGCAGGAGCGTGCCGTACAGCGGACCCGACGCGCCGCCCACCGTCGAGATCAACTGCCGTCCGCACAGCATCAGTACGGCTCCCGGAGTGTCCGGCGCCTCCTTCTCCAGTGCGGTGGTCACCGCGGTGAAACCACGCTGCATGTTGTTGCCGTGGTCGGCATCCCCGATCGCGGAGTCGAGTTCGGTGAGACGGCCGGCCTCACGGTCCATGGCGGCGGCGGTGACGGTCATCCAGCGGCGGAAGAAACCCGCGTCCAGCACAGCGTCTCCTTTTCGTTGCTTACCACGGATGCGTTGCGTACCACGGATCAACGGCCCCAGCGCAGCGCGGGAGTCTCCACGGGCGCGTCCCACAGCCGCAGCAGCTCCTCGTCCGCCTCGCACAGCGTCACCGAGCATCCGGCCATGTCGAGCGAGGTCACATAGTTCCCGACGAGTGTCCGTGCCACCGGTACCTCGCGCTCGACCAGCACGCGCTGCACCTCCGCGTTGAACCCGTACAGTTCGAGCAGCGGTGTCGCGCCCATGCCGTTGACCAGCGCCAGCACCGGACTGGACGGCTGCAGGTCCTCCAGGACGGCGTTCACCGCGAAGTCCGCGATCTCCCCCGAAGTCATCATCGGGCGCCGCTCGCGGCCCGGCTCCCCGTGGATGCCGATGCCCAACTCCAGCTCGCCCGGCGGGAGATCGAAGGTGGGACTGCCCTTGGCCGGCGTCGTGCACGCGCTCAGCGCCACGCCGAAGCTGCGCGACCGCTCGTTGACGCGCCGCGCGATGGCCTCGACCCGCTCCAGCGGTGCGCCCTCCTCGGCGGCCGCTCCGGCGATCTTCTCGACGAAGAGCGTCGCTCCCGTACCGCGCCTGCCTGCCGTGTACAGACTGTCCGTCACCGCCACGTCGTCGTTCACCAGCACCTTGGCGATCTGGACGCCCTCGTCCTCGGCGAGCTCCTGGGCCATGTCGAAGTTGAGGACGTCGCCGGTGTAGTTCTTGACGACGAACAGCACGCCCGCCCCGCTGTCGACGGCGGCCGCGGCCCGCGCCATCTGGTCCGGCACGGGCGACGTGAACACCTCCCCGGGACATGCCGCCGAGAGCATCCCCGGCCCGACGAACCCGCCGTGCAACGGCTCATGCCCGGACCCGCCCCCGGACACCAGCGCGACCTTGCCGGCGACCGGAGCGTCTCCCCTGACCACGACCCGGTTCTCGACATCCACACCCAGCTCGGGATGTGCGGCCGCCAATCCCCGCAGGGCATCCGCGACGACGGTCTCCGGGACGTTGATGAGCATCCGCATGGCTACCTCCTGATGAGACTGGCGATCATCACTCTGAACAGGGTCTTCGCAGGTCGGGCTGTGTGCCGTGGTGCCGAACACCGGCCATGGCGGGCGTCGGTACGGATGCTCACATGGTAGGCCGCTACGGCGGAGTCACCCGGGGCGAAACGGCGGCCGCTTCCCTACCGGAGAGTTCGTCGAGCGAGCGGCCCGCCGGTTCGACGCGGAAGACCAGGGTGACAGCGAAGGCGAGCGGGCTGGTCACCGCGATGCCGTACAGCAGCGCGCTCTCGCCGAGGCCCGCCAGCAGTACGGGGACCAGCGTCCCCGGTTCCGGGTCGGCAGGATCTCCGCGAGGTAGCTGGCCGCGATGGGATAGTCCAGCCCGACCGCGACACCCAGCATGAGCCGGAAAGCGATCAAGGCCACGGAACCGGGCGTCCGGTGTCAGTAGCGCTGGGCCTTGGCGACCGTGGGGGTCAGATTCATACCGGGGGCTTGCGGCTGATCGCGAGTGGCTGTGCCTGCTCCCCGGGGGCGAGATCCTGCGCTCCGACGATCCGGCTCTCCACGACCTTCCCGGCGGAGTCGGTGAAGTCGACCTGCACTGCGTACGACGCCGTCTGGCCGGTGCTGTTGGTGATCGTGACCACGACGGCCTGGACGCCGCCGGTGGCGGCCGTCGGCTTGCCTGTGAGCGCGACATCGGAGAGCGCGTTCCCGCCGCCCTTCAGGTTCTTGAGCTTCTCCTGCGCCGCCGCGTTGGCGCGGGCCACCTCGGCCGAGACGGAGGCCTCGAAGGACGAGGCGGCGGCCGCCACCGACGAGGCCGCGGCGGAGGACGCGGCGCGCGCGGAAGCCTCGAGCGAAGCCAGCGCGGAAGGCGGCGTCCCCGCGAACGCCGAGGTGTCCGGCGGGGTCGGGCGCGGGCTGAACGGCGTCGGCGAACTGGTGCTCGAATTGCCGCTTTCGGTGCTGCACGCCGCCAGCGTGGCCGTTCCCGTTGCCGCGACGATCACCGCCAGCGCGGCTCCCCCCCCCGCCGCCTGACCGATGAGCCCTGCGCACACGTGCTCATCAGGGTCGTCCCTTGACTACCGGTGACCGCACCACCCCCCGGCGCCCTGCCTCAGTAGCGCAGAGTGCTCGCGATGCCGCCCATCCCGGCGAGTGTGCCGTCCGGTACGAAGTGGACCTCGGCGCCCGTCTCCAACGACCGCTCCACGATGTCGTCGACGATGTCGGTGACGGCGTCCATATCCCCCGGCTCCGCGGGAGCCAGATGGCCGCCCGAGTCGCGCACGGTCTCCCGGTAGTTCTCCTCCACGGCCAGCAGTGCGACCCGGCCGGACTCGACGTTCTGCCGGATCTCGTCGACCCCGGCGGCGAAGGCCCGCCGGCCACGGGCCTTGTCCAGCTCCGAGAGGACACCCTCGATGTCCTTCTGCGCCTGGGCCTCGACGAACGGGCGCACGGCCTGCCACACGGCGTTGGCCGGCCCTGCCGCCAGTCCGCCCTGCGGGACATGGGTCGCCGTCCGCCGGGCGACCGTGCCGACATCGTCGAGCAGTGAGAGCGCCGCCGCCTCGCCCGCCACATAGAGCAGCCGGGGATCTGCCTTGAGCACCGCGCCCAGCGCCGTGTCCGCCTCGCGCAGGAAGTGCCGGGTCGCCTCGTCCGTGAAGGTGCTCGGTACGTCGCCGATCTGCTCCTCGCGCTCGGCGTCGGGGTTCTCGAACGTGCGGGTCATCGGGAACGCCCCGGTGTCCTCCTGGGTGACCCGGTCCGCCGAGCCGCTCCACAGGGTGACGCGGTCGGACGACACGGCCATCACCCAGAAGGGCCGCTCGGCGGCCTGCGCCGAGACGAGATTGCGGGTCAGGAACGTGTCCGAGAGCACGACGCGCTCCGGCACCGAACGGCCCAGCGTCCACACCTCATGCTCGCCCTGTGCGGCGAAGACGACCAGCCCGTCCTCCGCGTGGGCCAGGTCGATCTCCGACAGAGCCATGTCCAGCTGCTGGACGACGTCGATCCGGGTGTCGCGAGTAACGGCCGGATCGGCCTGAAGCTGCTCCTTGGCCTCGGCCACCAGGTTGCGCAGCCGGACGGGATCCTGCGCATTGTCCGGCTCGCGTCGATGCGTGGGCATCACTACCGAAACCGCCGGATAGGGGCGCTGCTTGCGGAGCCGGGCAAGGACGTCGGAGCTGAGAGCTGGGTGCATGCGGATCCCTCCAGGGCGTGCAGTGAATGCCTGCGAGCCGTGAACCCGTGGAAAGGCCTCCTGGGCCGATAGGTCATCAAGGTGAACCATATGTCCGATTTCTCGGCGGGGCAGAAGATGCGGGCCGGCCGCGGACGTGCACAGCCGTGGACGCCCCTGTCAGCCGGGCTGCACCAGACGGTCCGCGGCGGTCCTCGCGGCGGTGCCCATGACGATCGTGCTGTGGTTGCAGTCGGGCACCTCCTCCGGGGTCAGCAGCGGCGCCCGCTCCGTCCAGTGCGCCACCAGCTCGGGCGGGTTCATGCCCGGGGTCTGGTCCATCAGGCCCTTCGGCGCGTACAGGAGCCGGGCCGGACAGGACAGGTTCAGCAGATCCGCGGCGAACGAGTCGGCCGAGGTCAGCAGCTCCCGGCCGTCGTGGCGTACGGCGGCCTCCCGGGCGCGGGAGCGGCGGGCGCCCTCTGGGCCGGTCAGGTCGTACCGGACGGGCACGCTCTTCTTCGTACGTGGCCGGCTCGACGCCACCGACGTCCACGCCCTCGAACGGGCCGCCCAGTCGGCCGCGTTGATGCTGCTCGGAGAGCGGTCGGTCGCCGAGGTCGAGCAGCGGCTGCGCGGCGAGATCCTCGACGACCTGCTGGGCGCGCCGCACCGCGACCCCGACGGGCTGCGCCGCCGGGCGCTGCGGCGGTGGTCGAGGCGTACCGGGACGCCGCCCGCTGGCTGGACGTGCTGTTGGCCCTGGACCGGGCCGGCGAGGGCGCCTGCCGCGACGAGTTGGGCATCCACGGCATTCTGCTCGGCCAGACGGACCGCAGGGAGCTGGACCGGTTCGTGACCCGCACCATCGGCCCGCTGGTGGAGCACGACGCGGCGCGCGGCAGCGACCTCGTCCGGCACTGGAGTACTTCGCCTGCGACGGCGATCTGGCCAGAACCGCGGCTGCCCTGTACGTCCACGTCAACACGCTCTACCAGCGCATCGACCGGATCTCGGCGCTGATCGGGAAGCAGTGGCGCCACGGGGACCAGGCGCTCCAGGTGCACCTGGCGCTGAAGACGCATGTGACCTCGCGCTGAAGAGGCTTGGGCCGCAAGGACATTGACTTCGCTGCCCCTGATTGGTTGAGTGGCTCATCCACTGAGCCACTGGGGAGGAACGGCGTGGAGGCACTGCCCCGCGAAACCATCGTCGATGTCCTGGAGAGCCGGCTGCGAGAGGACATCCTCACCGGCCGCCATCCGGCCGGCAGTTATCTTCCGCCGGAGCGCCGGCTCGCCGACGGCTACGGAGTCACCCGCACCACTCTCAAGCACGCCTTCGGACGCCTCGCCCAGGCCGGACTCCTGGAGACCCGCCACGGAGTGGGCACCCGGGTCCGCGACTACGCGCGGCTCGGCGGGGCCGATCTGCTGCCCATGCTCGTACGGCACAGTCCGGACTGGATCGGTGAGATCTTCGAAGTGCGGCGCAGTGTCGGATCGTTGATCGCCGAGCGGGCCGCGACCCGCGCCACCGCACAGCACCAGGACGAGCTGCGCACCCTGCTGGACGCCGTGCGCGCAGCGGACGGCGGCGACGCCGTGCAGCTCGCCGACATCGAGGTCCACCGGGCGCTGGCCCGCGCGACCGGCAACCGCGTCTACGTTCTGCTGACCAACACCCTGTTCAACGCCTATCTGCCGGTGCGGACCGCGCTCGTGGGTCCGTTCACGGACGCCGAAGTCGCGTACGGGCGGCTGGCGCCGGTCGTCGACGCGGTCGCGGCCGGTGACGAGAGCGGCGCGCGTCGTGCTGCCGAGGCGTATCTGACGGCGACCGAACGGATCATGCTGGAGGGCCTCGCGTGAACACGAGCCCGAACACGAGCCCGAGCGAGAACACGAGCGCGAGCGGCCGCGGAACGGTGTTCAGCGAGACCATGTTCGGCACGGTCCGGCTCGACGGTGAGGACCGGACCCGCCGGATCCGCCTCGATCTGCGGGTGTCGGCGGACCGCGTCATGCGGCTTCTCGGCACGACCGAGGCGCGGACCACGGGCCGGATACGCATCGCCGGATGGGCCGACGACCCGTGCGTCGAGGGCGAGTTGGAGATCTCACCGCTCGCGAGACGGCGCATCCGGTACCGCCTCTCGTTCACCGCCGGCGGCCGCCGGCTCACCCTCGACGGCTGGAAGTCCGTGACCCCGCGCAGACCGGTCGCGTCGATGACCGTACTGCCGTACACGCTGTACGACGACGGGGCCGGGACACGGGTCGGCGCGGGAGCGCTCCGCTTCCCTGTGAGCACACAGCTCGTGCCCTTCCTCGCGAGCTTCCGCTTCCCGCGCCGCGAGGACCCGGCCCCGCTCATGGCATCCCGCTGGAGCGGCGAGCCGGGCCGCACCGAGGTCTGGTACACGACCCTGACCGACCCGGCGACCGGCACCGGCCTCTGGCTCCACCATGAACTCACCGCGCCCACCGACGAATCCGAGCCGGTCGCCCACGGCTGGGCCGCGGTCTTCCCCAAGGACGGGCCCGTACGGCACGCGCGCTTCGGCCCCGCCAAGTGGACGGCCGGCGAGGACGGCTTCACCGCCGGCGGGATCTCGGCCACGCCCGGCCGGCTGACCGGCTCGGCGGGTGGGCTGCGCTGGGACCTCAACGAACACGCGACGGACACGCCGCTCTTCACCTTTCCCCGCTGGTCCTGGCGGCGCCCACTGCTGCCCGCCGCCCAGATCCTTCCGGCCGCGCGAGCCTCGTACAACGGCACGTTCTCGTACGGGGACACGACCCTGACGCCGACCGGTGCGCCCGGCGCCTCGGCCCGGATCTACGGGCACGGCAACGCGCGCCGCTGGGCCTGGCTGCACGCGGACCTCGGCGGGGGAGACGTGCTGGAGATCGTCGCGGCCGTCTCCATGCGGCCCGGGCTGCGCCGGCTGCCGCCCCTGGTCTTCCTGCGCCTGCGCCGGGCCGACCGCACCTGGCCACGACGGGCGGAGCGCACGGCGCTGGGCTGGGCCGGGATCGGGCGGTTCCGTTCCGCCGTCGGCCTGCCCGTCTGGACCGTGAGCGGCCGCGCGGGCCTGCGCCGCATCCGGGTCGAGGTCACCCAGCCCGAGGAGCGCACCCTCGCGCTCGACTACACCGACCCGGACGGCTCCCGGGCGATATGCCGCAACAGTGAGCGCGCCGATGCGCACGTGCTGCTGGAGCGGTGGTGGGGCGGCTGGCGTACGGAGGCCGAATGGACCCTGGACGGCACCGCTCACGCGGAGGTGGGCACACGATGAGTCTCACCGGTTTCGTGGCCGCCCTCATCGCCGACGACGGCACCGACCACTGGCCCGCGCGCGTCCCGACGAGACTCGAAGCGGTGCTCGACTCGATGCCGTCGGCCGCCCGCACCGGAGTGCGGTCCGCGGCGCGCGTCATCGACGCGTACGCGCTGGCTCGCACCGGCCGCAGGCTCGCCGCCCTCACCCCCGCCGAACGGGAGGCCGTGCTCGGCTCGCTCGGCGCACGCACCGCTCTCGCCCCGCTCCTCGACGTGCTCAAGGTGCCCGTGCTGCTCGCCGCCGGGACCGAGCGCATGCTCGAGCAGCGCGCAACCGTCCCCGCACTGACGCGGAAGGACCCGCCGCTCGACTGCACACCCGCCGACGAGTGGCCCGCCCGCTCCACCGCCGACGCCGTGGTCATCGGCTCCGGCGCGGGCGGAGCCATGGCCGCGCGGACCCTGGCCCGTGCCGGACTGGACGTCGTCGTACTGGAGGAGGGGCACCACCACTCCACCGAGTCCTTCGGGCGGCGCGCCCCGCTCGACCGGTTCGCCGAGCTGTACCGGGACGGCGGAGCCACCGTCGCCGTGGGCAGCCCGCCCCTGCTGCTGCCCGTGGGCCGGGCCGTCGGCGGCACCACGGTCGTCAACTCCGGTACGTGCTACCGCACTCCGGACCACGTCCAGGAGCGCTGGGCGAAGGAATTCGGGTTCGCTCCCGCCGGACGGTTCGGCCCGTACCTCGACGAGGCCGAACGCACGCTGCGGGTGGCCACCCAGCCACTGGACGTCCTCGGCAACAACGGCCGGATCGCGCTCGCCGGCGCCGAACGCCTCGGCTGGCAGGCGGGCCCGCTGCGCCGCAACGCGCCCGGCTGCAAGGGCTCCTGCCAGTGCGTCGTGGGCTGTCCCACCGGCGCCAAACAGAGCGTACAGCTCTCCGTGCTGCCCGACGCCTGCGCCGCCGGAGCCCGCATCGTCACCGGCGCCACCGTGCGGCGGATCCTCGTGGACGGGGACCACCCCGGCGGCCCGCGCGCGGCCGGCATACGCGTACGACGGGAGGGCGGCGGCGAGTTCGAGATCCTCTCCCCGCTCGTCGTCGTCGCCGCGGGCGCCCTGCACTCGCCGCCGCTGCTGCGTCGCTCGGGCCTCGGTGGACACCCCCGGCTCGGCCGCAACCTCAGCGTCCACCCCGCCACCAGTGTCGCCGGACGCTTCGCCGAGCCGGTCACCGCCTGGGAAGGCGTACTGCAGAGCGTCGGCGTGGAGGAGCACCACGACGGTGGCGTACTGATCGAGGCGACCGCGACCCCGCCCGGGATGGGCTCCTTCGTTCTGCCGGGCCTCGGAGCCGAACTGCGGCGCGAACTGGAGAGCGCGGACCGGCTCGCCACCCTCGGAGCCATGATCGCCGACCGCCCGTCCGGCCGCGTACTGGGCAAGGACCGTACGCTGCTCCGCTACGACCTGGACCGCCGCGACGCGGGCCGGCTCATGCGTGCCGTACGGGCGATGGGCGAGCTGCTGTTCGCGGCGGGCGCGGAGGAGGTCCTCACGGGCATTCCCACCGCCCCGCGCGCCCGCAGCCTCGCCGAACTGGACGGCGTTCTCGCCCGCGTGGGCCCACGGCAGCTGCATCTCTCCGCCTACCACCCCACCGGCACGGTCGCGGCGGGTGCCGACCCGCAGCGCTTCCCCGTGGACGCCACGGGACGGCTCCGGGGCGTGCACGGAGTGCTGGTCACGGACGCCTCGGTGCTGCCGGGCTGCCCCGAGGTGAATCCGCAGCTCAGCATCATGGCGGCGGCACTGGCGGTCACGGAGGCCCAGCTGGAGCGATGACGGACGGGGACGCCCCACACCACCCGGCGGCCCTCACCTGGCGGACTGCCCTCATGTCGCGCAGCGTGGAGGGCGGGGACCGCGAGAAACGCGGGACCGCGAGAAAGGTGAACGGCATGGACAGGCAGGATTCGGCTCCGCGTGTCGTGGTGGGTGTCGACGGTTCGCCCTCGTCGCACGAGGCGCTGCGCTGGGCGGTCCGGCATGCCGGTCTGATCGGGGCGACGGTGGAGGCCGTGGAGGCGTACGAGCTGCCGGGAGCGCACGGGTGGTCGGCCCCCATGGTGGATGCCGGCTTCGACGCGGAGGTGGCCCGGGAATCGCTTGCCGAGGAGATCCGCAAGGTGCTGGGCGATTCGGAAGGCTCCCAGGTGCGGCAGGTCCTGCTGCGCGGCAACCCTGTCGAGGCCCTCGTGAAGGCGTCGGAGGGTGCGGAGCTACTGGTGGTGGGCAGCCGGGGCCGCGGCGGGTTCGCCCGTGTGCTGCTCGGTTCGGTGAGCCAGCAGTGCGCCCTGTACGCCACCTGCCCGGTCGTCATCGTCCGCCCCGAGGCCACCGCGTCCGAGAGCGCGTGACGGCGGCCGTCGTCACGCCCCGGCACGGGGCGCGGGCGTCCGCCGACGGGTGGATCCTGAAGGCAGGACGGGGCCGCACGGGCATTCCGCGGCCGGACGCGGGTGAGGAGGTTCCCCATGACACGGACGCTGGAATGGCGGGTCCGCATGCAGCTGTCCGAGGAGGACGGCACGACCAGGGCCCGGGTGGAGCTCGACACCGGCAAGACGACGCTCACCGGCCACGGCACCGCCCGCTGCAACCCCCAGGACGTGGACGTCCCCGAGATCGGCGACGAGCTCGCGGCGAGCCGCGCGATGAGCGACCTCGCCCGCCGGCTGATGCGGGCTGCCGACCGCGATCTGGAATCGATGGGCGCAGTGCCCGAACCGGGCTACGGGTACGGCTGGCCGGAGGTGTCGGCCTGACGCCCGCCGGCACGGCCGGTGCCCTGTGTGTCCACAGGGCCCCGGCGGCGTCCACCGGGGTGCCCATGCCCCGGCCGTCCCCTCACCGACGGCAGCCGGCTCCTCCGGGGGATGCCGCCATCCGCGACCACCGTCGGTCCGCTCCCGGAACCATGACCCGGCGGACGACCGCCGTACGCCCACGTACGCCCGCGTAGCCCGCCCCGCCGGACACGGACAGTAGCTGATCTCACGGACAGTAGCCGGGCGTTACCGGGCCCAGGTGGCCGATGCGCGTTAACGTGAAGCTGCGGCAGCACACCATGATCGTTCGACAGCGGCGGAGGAATCATGGGCGGGGACGACCGGAGCGAGTCGGGCCGCTTCCCTCGACTGCGGCTCGACGAACTGCTCGAAGAGCTCCAGGTGCGCATCGACGAGGTCCGCGGTACCAGGGACCGCCTCGACGGGCTGCTGGAGGCCGTCCTCTCCGTGGGCAGGGAGCTGGATCTGCCGCACGTGCTCCGCGAGATCGTGGAGGCCGCCGTGGTACTGGTGGACGCCGAGTACGGTGCCCTCGGGGTGATCGGGGAGGACAAGAAGTTGTCCCAGTTCCTGCCGGTCGGCATCAGCGACGAGCTGCGGGAGCGGATCGGTGACCTGCCGTCCGGGCACGGGCTGCTCGGGGAACTGATCAGGCATCCCGAGCCACTGCGACTTCCGGAACTGTCCGAGCACGCGGCATCGTCGGGGTTCCCCGCGCACCACCCGCCGATGCATTCGTTCCTCGGAGTCCCCATCCGCGTGCGCGACGAGGTGTTCGGCAACCTCTATCTGACGCAGAAGCGGGGTGGAGCCGAGTTCGACGAGGAGGACGAGGCGGTCCTGGCGACGCTCGCCGTGGCAGCCGGTATCGCCGTCGAGAACGCTCGCCTCTACGAGGAGACCCGCCTCAGGGAACACTGGCTGACCGCCAGCTCCGAGTTCACCAACGCCCTGCTGTCCGGTACTCCGGAAGTCCGGGTACTGGAGATGATGCTGGACCGCGCCCGGCTGATCACCGAGGCCCGGGTCGGAGTCGTGTATCTGACGGAGGAGGGCGGGGACCTGCGCGGCGTCCTCGCGCTCGGCGAGGGGGTGGAGCGGCATCAAGGCGTGGTGCTGCCCCGCGACGAAGGGACGCTCGTCAGCGCGGCGTTGCTGAGCGAAGAGGGCCTGACCACCACTCCTGACGTGGCCAACGACGCCCGCGTGACCTTCAGGCCGGAGCGGTGGAGGGACTGCGGTCCCGCCGTCGCCGTCCTGATCGGCGACAAGGACACGCTGCGGGGCGTGCTGATGCTCGCCCGTGGTGCCGGCCGTCCGCCCTTCACCGATACGGAGACCGCGCCGTTGTCGGGCTTCGCCGGCCAGGCCGCGCTCGCCCTGGAGCTGGCTGAGCGGCGGCGGGACGCCGAGCAGATGAGCCTGTTGGCCGACCACGACCGTATCGCCAGGGACCTGCACGATCTCGCCATCCAGCGGCTGTTCGCGACGGGGATGACGCTCCAGAGCGCCCAGCGCTTCGTTCAGCACCCCGAGGCGTCCGAGCGACTGGGGCGGGCGATCGACGACCTCGACGCCACCATCAAGATCATCCGTTCGACCATCTTCGGGCTGCGTGAGCACGAGGCCCCGGGCGTGTCACCCGGACTCAGACTCCGCACCGTACGGGTCGTCGAAGAAGCCGCCCCGGCGCTCGGCTTCGCCCCGTCCGTGCGCATGGAAGGCCTCATCGACACCGACGTACCCCGCCCGGTGGCCGACGAGGTCGTCGCCGTACTGGGCGAAGCCCTCGTCAACGTCGCACGGCACGCACGGGCCGCGAACGCCGACGTATCGGTTGTCGCACACGCCGGGACGCTGACCGTGACGGTGACCGACGACGGTGTCGGCATCGAGGAGGGCGGCAGGCGCAGCGGACTGCGGAACCTGGCGGAACGCGCCGCGAAACTGGGCGGTGAGCTGACCGTGACCCGTGGGACCTCCAGTGGCACCCGGCTGGTGTGGCGGGTGCCGGTGCCGGGCGGACGGTGACCGCGCAGGGCTCCGGCGGCCGCGGTGACCCTCGGTACCACCGGATGCCCTGCCTCAGTGGTGCGGCTCCCCGTGCTCGTGGAACTGGGCCGCGATGACCGCGGCCTGTACGCGGCGCTCCACGCCGAGCTTCGCCAGCAGATGCGAGATGTGGTTCTTGACCGTCTTCTCCGACAGATAGAGACGCTCCGCGATCTGACGGTTGGTCAGGCCGTCTCCGATCAGTGCGAGGACTTCCCGCTCCCGCTCCGAGAGTACGGCCAGTCGCTCGTCCCCGTCCTGGCGAGCCGCGTCCGGGCCACGCAGCGAACCCATGAGCTTCGCGGTCGTGGCGGGATCGAGCATCGACTGCCCGGTCGCCACGGTGCGTACGGCGGCGACCAGGTCGGAACCCTTGATCTGCTTGAGGACGTATCCCGCCGCCCCGGCCATGATCGCGTCCAGGAGTGCGTCCTCGTCGTCGAAGGACGTCAGCATGAGGCAGGCGACCTCCGGCATCAGCGACCGCAGCTCCCGGCAGACGGTGATGCCGTCGCCGTCCGGGAGCCTGATGTCGAGGACCGCGACATGGGGGCGCAGAGCGGGTCCTCGCGCCAGGGCCTGCGCGGCGGTCGCCGCCTCTCCCACCACCGCTATGTCGGATTCGGCGCCGAGCAGGTCGTGAAGGCCCCGCCGGACGACTTCATGGTCATCGAGCAGGAACACGCGGATGGGCACCTCCGCGGAGAAGACCGGTGCCTCGGACATACGAGCCCCCTGGTGGTCGGTGGTGCCCACTCGATCACGCGGATCCACGGAAACCTCGCAACAGGACCGAACGGTCAGGGCCACCGGCCCCGAGAGCCCTTCCCGGCGCTCGTCACCGACGCCGTGCAGAGCGCCCACGGCCACGTCCACAGCTCCATCAGTCCGGCGATCTCGTGTGCGCCAGGACATCGCCGGAGTGGTGCGCGGAATCGGGCAGATCCTCCCCGGCCTGCGCCGCCTGGTAACGGGCGATCTCGTCCGCGACGCATCCGGCGACCGGTTCCACCATGGCCGCGACGGCGGGGGAGAGCCCGGAGCCCACTGTGGAGTCGACGACCTGGACGGCGTACACCACGAGCCGTCCCGGCAGGCGTCCGAGGGCCCGGGAGAGTTCGATGGCCTCACCGAGTACGTTCCCGTGCGGATGATCGTCCTCGGGCTGTGCGAGACGCTCGCCGTCCAGATCCAGCCGGGTCACCCGGCCGGGATCGTCCGGGTACGCGTGCGCGGAGTCCACGACCACGGCCAGTTCCGCGTCGTGCCACAGTCCGACGAGCCGGGCCGGCTCGCCGTCGCAGGTGGCGACGTCGGCATCCGGTGGCAGCGGCCGGTCCGCGGTCCGTTCCCGCAGCGTGTCGATGACAGCCCAGCCCACCCCGTCATCGCGCCTGAAGTCATGGCCCAGGCCGATGAGGGCGATGCGTGAACGGGGTTCCATCGTGCTGCCTCCCGACTACGGTGACCAGCCTCGTCGTCCCCGGACGGCCCGTACATGGGCCGAACGGCCCCTGTGCCGGGACCGCCCGCCCTTTTTCGACGGGACGAGCCCCGGCGGTCCTCCGGGTACCGCACCCGAAGGGCCGCCGGGGCCCGCGTCCGCACGCGCGCTCAGTTCGCCAGCAGCGACTCCAGGATCGCCTCGTCCGGCGCGCTGATCCTCGCCCGCTCCAGACTCGGGCAGTCCGGATCGAGCCGGAACCTCGCCAGATCGCGGCCGGACACTCCCCAGGCGTGCCAGGACAACCGTTCCCAGGCCAGCTGGGGCGGGTTGTACCAGCCGTCACCGAGGCCCGTGAGCAGCGGTTCTGCCTCCGCGAGGCCGGGACCGATCCGGTACACCGAGCCGCCGAACACCGAGGCGAACACCTCGCCGCGGTGCACGCTGAGCTCGCCGTAGCTCGGCAGCTTTCCCGTGTGCAGGACCGTCCGGGACTCGAGGTCCATGGCGAACCAGGTGCCCGCGAGCCGCTTGTAGACCCCGTACAGCACACCGTCGTGCACCTCGATGTGCTGCAGGCTCGCGTACCCCTCGAACGGCGCGAACTCCCACAGCACCTTGCGGCGCCGGAGGTCGAAGGCGACGATCGTCGCACTCGGCCGCGCCGGTGTGACGCTTCCGCCGCCCCAGGTGTCCCCGGCGAGATACGCGATCCGGCAGCCGTGCCGGTCGTCCAGCGCGAGCGACATCACGCTCTGGTCGACGATCACGTCCGGGTACACCGAGAGCCGGCGTCTCGACCGGTCCACCAGGGTCAGGGCGCCCTTGAGCCGCCCGGCCGGCGGGGCGGTGGACACCAGGAGCAGATCCTCCTCTCGAACGTGTGCCATGTCCGTCGGCCGCTGCTGGTCGTTGTCGACGAAGCCCAGCGAACGGACCCTGCCGTGGACCGGTTCGAGCTCCAGCACCTCGGTGCTCGGATAGAGCGCCGCGTACACACGTCCTCCGGCCATGCGCAGCTGCTTCGGCTCGCCCGCGACGGGGATCCGACGGGACGTGCCTGCCTCCGGCCGGTGCGTCGTGATCGAGAAGTGTCCGCCGACGTGCACGGTTCCGCGTGAGCCGTACGTCATGGACTGCACGGGATCCGGTCCTGACATGCTCGTGTCGATCAGCTCCAGTATGTCCGACGTGTTGTCGGCCAGATCCAGCCACCAGAGCCGGCCGCTGCCCGCACCGCCCAGCAGCGTCCCGTCCTTCAGCGGGAACAGTCCGCGGTGCTCATCGGCGGGCGTGGGCGCCGCGACCGGCACGAGTGTGTCGCCGGTGCGCCGGTAGACGGTGCCTGTCGGGCGTCCGATGCAGTACACCGTGCCGTCGGAGGTCGTCGTGATCGCGTCGACCAGCCGCTCCGTGGCCGGTATCGGGATCACCCGGGCGTCGCCGCCGTCGGGGGCGATGTCGATGACGGACCTGCCGAACCCACCGATCACCCGGCCGCCGTGCGCGAGCATGCAGGCCGCGCCGCCGTACGGAGTCGGCGTGATGGACTGCTTCGCGCCGGTCGTCCTGTCGTACGCGACGATGTGGCCCTGCGGCAGCGTGCCCGCGTAGACGAAGCGCTCGTCGGCGGCGATCGCCCGCACGTACTGTTCACCGGGCCTCGCCACACCGAGATTGCGCAGGACGCCGGTCGTCGGCGAGTACTCCCAGACCTCGCCGCGCGGATACGTACCCGCGTACACCGTGCCGTCGGGCGCCGATGCGAGACACCAGACGAAGCCGCCCGACGGGCCCACCGTGCCGATCAGCGTCACCGAGCCGGTGGCCGGGTCGAAGCGGTAGATGTCGGGGAACGGGTACGTGCCGACGTAGACCTGCCCGCCGGAGACGGTCGAGGCCCACCCGCCTTCGCCGCGGGGCAGCCGGACCGTCCTGGTGAGCTTCTTCGCCGCCAGGTCGATCTCGCCCAGCAGCGGCGGATTCTGCCCACGTGCCACCACGTACGCCCGGTCGTCGAGCACGGTCAGGCCGACGATCGCCGCCGTGTAGGTCGCGATGCCGTACGTCGAGACCGCGGGGTCCGAACAGTGATCCCCTGTGCCGGATGTGCCGGCTCTGCTCGCCGTGCCCGTGGCGCTGGATGTGGGTGTCGTTCCGGCTGTGTCGGCATGCGCTGCGACCGGGGCCACCGTCTGCCCCGCCACGGACGCCACGACCAGCCCGGCTCCGGCGTGCAGTAACCGCCTGCGTTCCATGCGAGCCTCCCAGGGATGCGGACCGTTCCCTAGAGGATGACCATCGTGTTCAACGTGAACACCTGGTCCGGTGAGGTTTTTGACGTGCTTTCAGCAATTGTCGAATGCCGGGGCCGGATTCCGGCGGTCAGCCGCCCCATCGGATCTGATGCACTGTCACCCGCCCGGCGGAACACAGGGGCCCGTCACCAGCGGAACTCCGGGTCGGCACACGCTCCCGCACATCGGCCTCATCGTGATGGTGCGCCTCGTCGCGGTGGGGCTGCCGAGCCGGGCGGTGCCGCCGCCGAGCGGGCCGGTCGCCTCGTGGTGCCGACTCGGCATTCGTTCAGCGGGCCCAGCGGCGACGACGGAGGCCCGCGGCCCGCGGCCCGCGGCCCGCGGGCGGCTTGCCGAGGGGGCGGGTTCTATCCTGGACCGAGGCACCTGGGGGTACCTCGCGAGGTGATCGGAATGCTCGACCTGTCCTCCGAGCTCTCTGACGTCCCTGCGGTCCGGGGCCGAGCGCCCTGGCCCGATCACGAGTACGTCAAGGGGTGGGGCGTCTTCGGGCTCCCCTTCGACTCCGGTCACGTGCTCGCCCTGCGCGTCTTCCCGGAGAACTCCTTCGGCCCCTACCGCACGCTGTGGCACCGCGGCCCGGGTGGCGACTGGTCCATCCACGTCGACGGGGCACGACTCGACACGGCGTGCCCCCGGTACTACGGCCCCGCCTGCGCACGCACGGGCCACGCCCGTATCGAGGTCACCTGGACCGGCCCCGCCTGCCTGCGGGTGACGATGGATTCCCCTGCGCTGGACTGGTCGCTGACCGCCACCTCGACCCGTCTCCTCGGGATCCTCAACGGCGTCGGCGCCCTCCTGCCGCTCGCCACCTGGCGCTCCCGGCCCCTGGTGCGGGCCCGGGAGCTGGCCGCGCGTGCGCTGGGGATGGGGCACCTGCAGATGACCGGTGTGATGCCGAGCGGCCACACCGGCACGCTCATGCCCCAGCAGATGTACTTCGTCGACCGTTCGAGGGCCACGCTCGACGGCATCGACCTCGGCCGCCCGGTGCGGCTGCGGGAGAACCCGCGTATCGGTGACGTGCCGCTCCCCGCCCGCGGCGTCCTCGCCGTCGGCCAGGCGGTCTGGGGGATCCTGGACCGGGCCGAGTACGACCGCACCCGCTCCGAGACCGCCGGGCCCACCTGATCCCGGCGAGGGCGCGCGACGTCCGGTCGACGGCGGCGCCGCAGCTGCAGGCGGGCCCCCGGGCGGTCGCCTCCGAATAATTCGGGTGCGTTCGCGGACCCGGCCCGGTAGCGTCCGATCCATCGCCTTCCGATGCGCGCGAGCCCCGGTTACTTCCTGACAAAAACCCGACCGGTGCCCACTTCTGATCTCGGGAGGCGTCTGCTTCCGTGTGCGCCGAGCGGCGCTTCGATCGCGTGTTGACGACCGCGTGACCCTCGTATCTCCACCCGCCAGGGGGCCTCTGCATGACCCAGTTCAACCGTCAGCGGGCCAAGGCCGAAGCCAGGAGCGAGATCCAGGCCGAAGTACCGGGCCTCACCGCAGGCGGAGCGACATCCCCGCTCTCCACGCACGGCCGATGGATCGTCACGCCGTCACCCATCGCCGGGCGGACGGCCCCTTCCCCGTCGCTGGGTGGCAACCGCCCGGGGCGCGCCGGGTACGTCCGGGATCCGAAGTCCGAGCTCTTCCTGCTCGGTGTCGCCAACATGGTCGGGCAGCCCACCTTCTACGAGAGCGCATGGTCCCGCGACGACCGCTACGCCCAACTGGTCCGTCTGCTCGCGGTCGCCGACCCGGATTGGACCCTCGGAATGCTGCGCTGGCTCCGCACGGAAGCGCACATGCGGACGGCGTCACTGGTGGGTGCGGCCGAGTTCGTCCGCGCCCGGCTGGACGCCGGGGCCTCCGGCTCCTCGCGGCAGGCCGTCGACGCGGTGCTGCAACGCGCCGACGAACCGGGCGAGTTGCTGGCCTACTGGACCTCCCGGTACGGACGACGTCTTCCGCAGCCGGTGAAGCGCGGGGTCGCGGACGCCGTGCGCCGGCTCTACACCGAGCGTGCGCTGCTCAAGTACGACACCGGTTCACGGGGGTTCCGCTTCGGGGACGTCCTGGAGCTGACCCACCCCGCGCCGGCGCCCGGCCGGCCCTGGCAGGGCGAGCTGTTCCGGTACGCGGTGGACCGGTGCCACTGCCCGGACCGTGCCGTACCACCGGCGGGTGCCCCGCTCCTCACGGCCCACCGCGAGCTGATGTCGGTCCCGGACGACGAGCGGTACGCGCTGGTCACCGGGCCTGGCGGAGCCGAACGGCTGGCTGCGGCAGGGATGACTTGGGAGGCGCTGGCGGGCTGGTTGCGCCGCCCCATGGACGCCGCGGTGTGGGAGGCCGTGATCCCTTCGATGGGGCCCATGGCGCTCGTCCGCAACCTGCGCAACTTCGATCTCGCGGGGGTCGGGAACCGGGTGGCCGCCGACGTCGCCCGTCGGATCTCCGACCCGGTCGAGGTGCTGCGCTCCCGGCAGTTCCCGTTCCGCTACCTGGCGGCCCACCGCAACGTCCCGTCACCACGCTGGGAGCAGGCCCTGGAGGCGGCGCTCGGGCACTCCCTGGCGCAGGTGCCCGCCCTGCCCGGCCGGACCCTGGTCCTGGTGGACCGGTCCGGCTCGATGTTCGACACGCCCAGCGTGAACACCGGACTCAACCGGGCGGACTCCGCCGCCATCTTCGGCACGGCCCTGGCGATCCGGGCCGAGCGGGCCGACCTCGTCGAGTTCGGCTCCGACAGCCGGAGGGTGGAGCTGGAGCCGGGCGAGTCCGTCCTCCGAGCGCTGGACCGGTTCCACGACCTCGGGGGGACCAACACCGCGCAGGCCGTCACCCGGCACTACAACGAGCACGACCGCGTGGTCGTCGTCACCGACGAACAGGCGTACCTGGCGCCCTACATCGACACCTTCGGCGCCGTTCCCCGGCGGGTTCCCGTCTACACCTGGAACCTGGGCGGCTACTCCCAGGGCCATGCAGCCGCCGGTCCGCACCGTCACACCTTCGGCGGCCTCAGTGATGCGGCGTTCCGGCTGATCCCGCTCCTGGAGTCCGGCCGCGCGGCCGAGTGGCCCTGGGAGTCCACCGCGGCCGCGACGTGAGGTCCGCCCTCCCGGCGTCCCGTGCTCGGGGACGCCGGGCACGGGTCAGGAAACCCGCTTGATCGTCCAGGTGTTGGGCTCGTGGCTGGGCACCGCCGCGTACTGGCAGGCACCGGTGTAGAAGCTCTTGCCCACCTGCACCCAGCCCGCGGGCGGCCACGTGGAGGCGCAGGTGTTCACGGTGCTGCCGATGGGCAGCCCGGAGACCTGCTGGATCTTCTTCATGTTGGGGTTGAACGTGACGCCGCACTGCCAGCTGTTCCACCACTGCACGTCGACCCAGCCGGACGGCGTCAGGGAAGTCCCGCACATGGTTGTGGTGTCGCCGGGAGCGGCCGAGGCCGGTGCCGCGGTGAGTGCGACGCAGGCGGCAGTGGTCATCAGGGCCAGCGAGGCCGAACGGAGACTGACCACGGTGGTACCTCCAGGATCGTCGATGAGTGGTTTCGCGTGAACCCCACAATCCATACCGTTCCTTCACATGTGGGAGTAGTCGGTTATCGGACTGAGCTGATCGTGACCGAAACGGCCCCCATGATCGCCCGCGCTCGGCTGCCGGCCGGCCGGACCGGCGGCGCCCGCTCGTCGCCGGCTCAGCCCGCGAACTGCTCGACCGCCTTCACCACCTGGCCCGCCCCGTCCTCCATGGCGATGCGGCGGGCCGCGGCCGCGGCGGCCGCACGGTACGACCGCTCCCGTACGGCACGGACCAGCGCGTCGGCGAGGCGCGACGCCGTCAGAGCCTTGAACGCGACCGGCGCGGTCGCCGCGCCCAGCGCCGCCAGCCGGCCCGCCCAGAAGGGCTGATCCGCCGTCACGGGCACCGGCACGGACGGCACCCCGGCACGCAGGGCCGCCGCGGAGGTGCCCGCCCCCGCGTGGTGGACCACCGCGGCCGTCCCGGGGAACAGCAGGGCGTGCGGCAGCTCCCCGACGGTGAGGACGCCGTCGCCGTCCGCCGACATCCCGGCCCGGCCGGACTGGAGGATGCCGCGCAGACCGGCCCGTCGCAGCGCCGCCGCCGCAAGCTCGCCCAGCCGCTCGCCCTCACCGGCCGCCATACTGCCGAAGCCGATCAGGACCGGTGGCGGGCCGGCCGCCAGGAAGTCCTCGACGGCGGCCGGCAGCGCACGGGCCGGGTCGTGGTGCGGCCACCAGTTGCCGACGACCTCCAGCCCCTCGCGCCAGTCGGCGGGACGCGGCAGCAGCGTTGGGCTGAACCCGTACAGCACCGTCCTGCCCTCCGCCTGGTGACGGTGACGCAGCTCCTTCCCCGACAACGGCGACAGCCCGAGCCGGCCGCGCAGCTCCGCCTCGGCGGCAGCGAAGATCCGGTCGACCATCGAGAGCGCCATCCGGCCCGCCGCCCGGTTGCCCCAGCCTCCCAGCGAACGGGCACCGCCGACCGGCGGGGGGAAGCATCGCGTCGGCTCGTTCGGCTGCAGACGCACGTCGAGGAAGGGAATCTCCCCGGCTTCGGCGATGTGCCGGGCCAGCGGAGCCGTCGTGGTCGACGCCAGCAGCATCTCCGTACCGTCGGGCACGGCATCGACGAGCCCGGGACCGAGCGTCTTCACGGACTCGGCGGCCACGCGCATCAGCTCCCGCCTGCCCACGGCACGCCGCCCCTGGCCCTGCATGTCTCCCGGCAGCCGCCGGAACTCCAGCCCCGCGTCCCGGACGAGCCCGGCGAACGGATCGTGTGCCGCGAGCGCGACCTGGTGGCCGGCGTCCCGCAGCCGTACACCCAGTCCCGTGTACGGGGCGACATCGCCGTACGAACCGGCCGTGGTGATCAGGATCTTCATCGGTCTCCTTCGGAAGGGGCCCGGCGGGCGGCATTGGCCCGGACCGCGCTCCGCAGATACGCGGCGAGCCCGGGCCGCTGCTGGGACGGCGGAACGACGAGGGCGAACGCGCGCGGACTGGCGGCGAAGTCGTCGGCGATGCGCAGGTGCATGTCCGGCGGGCACGGGGTGAACCAACGCGCGATGTGCTGCCGGTGGTCCTCGGCGAGCTGACGCGCCCGCTCTCCGTCGGCCGGCTCGCCGTCGTCGAATGCGGCCAGCAGATCCTTCCGCCAGGCCGCCGCCTCGCCCATGAGCCGCGCCCAGTCCTCCTTGGTATGGGCGGCGGCGCTCGCCATGGCCCGCCGGTGTCCCTCGCTGTCCCGCCACTTCAGCCCGGCCTCGGTGGCGTAGCTCAGATCGAAGGAGATCTCGCCGAACACGTCGAAGCGCTCCTGCGGCGTCAGCCGCACACCGGTCTGCTGGACCTCCATCGCGTGCTCCGCGACCTCCATCAGCCGCCGCAGCTTCTCGATCTGCTCACCCAGCACCCGGTGCCTGGCTCGCAGCTGCTCCAGGACGTCGGCCTCGGGGTCCTGGAGTATCGCCGCGATTTCGTCGAGAGAGAAGCCGAGTTCCCGGTAGAAGAGGATCTGCTGGAGCCTGGCCAGATCGGCGTCGCTGTACAGGCGGTAGCCCGCGGCACTGCGCTCGGTGGGAGAGAGCAGCCCCGTCCGGTCGTAGTGGTGGAGCGTGCGGACCGTGATCCCGGCGAATCCGGAGACCTGGCCGACGGAGTAGCTCATGGACCTGCCTTTCGTCGCGTTACAGGGTGAAGCCTGACGTCGCGTGAGGGTCAAGCGGGGACCGCGGCCCGGACACGTCGCACACCAGCGTTCAAGACGAGGGCAGCGACAGGGCACAAGCTGGGAGGGCACGTACCGCACACCGCGTTCACGGACAGGAACCACCGATGACCGACCAGCACTCGACCGAAGACACGAGCACAGACGCGAACGCAGGCGCGGACCCGGACGCGGACCCGGACGCGAACGCAGGCTCGAACCCGGACGCCGACCCGGACGCGGACCCGGACGCGAACGCAGGCTCGAACCCGGACGCCGACCCGGACGCGGACGCAGGCGGGAACGCAGACGTGAGCGAGGAGGTGACCTCGGATGTGACCGAGGATGTCCGCCTCGCCGTCTACGAGGGCTTCGCCCGCACCGGACGCGCCCCGCACACAGCTGCCCTCGCCGCAGCCACAGGACACGGCCCCGCCGCGGTACGGCAGGCACTGCGGCCCTGCACGAGCACCGTGACCTCGTCCTGGACGATCCGGCGGCCTCCGACGGCGCACGGGTCGTCATGGCGCACCCCTTCGTCTCGGTCCCGCTCGGCTTCTCCGTCATGGGCACCCGCACCCTGTGGTGGGGCGGCTGCGCCTGGGACTCCTTCGCCCTGCCGCACCTGCTGACCGACGAACCCGATGTCCTCGTCGCCACCCGCTGCCCCGCCTGCGACACCCCCCACGCCTGGGTCGTCGGACGCGACGCCCCGCCGCCCGGGGACCAGGTGGCCCACTTCCTCGTCCCCGCCCACCACGCCTGGGACGACGTCGTCCACACCTGCCGCAACCAGCGGCTGTTCTGCTCCACCGGCTGTGTCGACGACCGGCTGGAGCGGACCGGCCGAACACCCGGCTACGTCATGGACCTCGGAACCCTCTGGCGGCTGGCCCGTGGCTGGTACGCGGGACGCCTCGACCGCGGCTACCGGCGCCGCGATCCGTCCTCCGCCGCCGCCTGTTTCGCGGAGGTGGGCCTGCACGGACCCTTCTGGGGACTCTGAGGGCCCGGCCGGAGCGACGCCGGTGTGCGGCCGGCCAACCGGCGGGCGGTGCGCGTGAGATGGGCCTGGTCCGCGAAGCCCGCGAGCGCCGCCGCCCGCGCCGGCGGCGCGTACGGCAGCGCCGCCACCGCGGTCCGCAGCCGCTGCCAGCGTCGCAGGGTGCCCAGCGGAATGCCCACTTCCGCCCGTACGAGCGTGCGCAGCCGTGAGGGGGAGAGCGACACCTCCCGCGCCACGTCCCCGAGCTCGTCGTGCCCGGCGCAGGCGCGCACGGCGTGGGCGACGCGCGGGTCCACCTCGCCCCCGGCACACCAGGGCAGCGCGGTCAGCGCATCCTGGAGCGCATCGAGGTCCAGCTGTTCGCCGAGCGCGTCGCGCAGGCGTCGCACGGTCGACGGCTCCAGCGGTACGGGTCCGGCCGCGCCGGGTCCGTACCGTACGCACCAGGGGTCCAGGAACACGGCGGCGAAGGCCGACGACGCCGCGCACGCGTGCTCGAACTGCGGCGGCACCAGCATCCCCGTGCCGCGGTCGGGCAGCACGACCTTCCACGCCGGGTGGCTGTGCCGGGACACCGCCGAGGCGCCGGACTCGGCGAACACGGTGATCCCGGGCCCGCCCGCGAAGTCGAGCACACGGTCGTTCTGTTCAATACGCCATGCCTGCCGCGCCCCGAACATCGCCCCATGTCCTCCTTGTCCTCCTCCGTGCCTCTCGCACTCGCCATCTTCCTGTGCCTCACGGGCATCGCGCACTTCGCCGTACCTCGCTACTTCCGTACGCTCGTGCCGCGATGGCTACCGGCTCCCGGTGCGCTCGTCGCCGTTACCGGGGTGTTGGAACTGGCGGCGGCCGCCCTGGTGGCGGTGCCCGGTACGCGCGCGGCGGGCGGCTGGACGGCGGCGGCGCTCATCGCCGTCTTCCTCACGCCCCACGTCGATGCCGTACGCCACGCCCGCCCCGACCGGCCGAGGCTGCTGGACCGGCCCGCGGGCGTGGCACTGCGGATCGTGGTCAACCTCGGCCATCTCGCCTGGGCGGTCGCGGTCGCCCGCACCGCGTGAGGCTGACGGGCCGGCCGTGGTTTCGAGTGCGATCTGCTGCTCGCCCGGCACTACGGCCGTACCGCTCCCTACGCCCCCGCGTCCGCCAGCCGCTCCCTCGCCTCCGCGAGGTCGTCCTCGATCGGAGCGTCGTCCTGGCTCAACCGCAGCCGCCAGTACCTGGCGAAGTCGACCGACCGCTTGTCGAGGCCCCGTTCGTCGACGAGGTGGCGGCGCAGGGCGCGGACCGCGCCCGCCTCGCCGCCCAGCCACGCGTACACCGACCCCGTAGGGAACTGAGCCGCGCGGACCGCCTCGACCAGCGGCCCGCCGGTTCCGGCAGGACGTCCGCCCCGGTGGAGCCAGTGGACGGTCACGTCGCCCTCCGTCGCGAAACGCTGCTCCTCGGCCGCGTCGGCCACCTCCGCGTACACAAGGGCGCGGGTGCCCGCCGGCAGCCACTCCAGCAGGGTGCCGATCGCAGGCAACGCCGCCTCGTCGCCGGCCAGCAGCAACCAGTCCGCCGTGCCGAGTTCGACGGGCTCGGCGAAGTAGACGGAAGGGCCGAACATGCCGAGCGTGTCGCCGCGGCGGGCGGACTCCGCCCAGCGTGTCGCGGGCCCCGCGTCGCTGTGCAGCACGAGGTCGATGTCGATCGTCCCCCGCCGGGTGTCGCACGCCCGGACCGTGTAGCTGCGCATCCACGGCCGTTCGTCCGCCGGGATCTCGTTGTAGGCGGCGTACCAGCGCATCACATCGCCGTCCCCGCCCGCGCCCGCGTCCGGCGCGGGCAGTCGCGGCACCCGCTGCCCGGGCCGTGGGAAGTGCAGCTTCACCTGCTGGTCGGGCGAAGCCAGGGTGAAGCCCGTGAGGTCCGGGCCGGCGAAGGTGATGCGCGCCAGGTGCGGGGTGAGTCGGCGCACGCCCGTGACCTGGATGAACCGGACCGGAATCGGGTGCTGCATCAGGACTCCGAGAAGAGGGAGGGGCTGAGAACCCGACCGTCCCAGCCGCCACCGACACGGCCCCGACACGCCGCCTGCGCGCCTGCGGCATGACCGACGACACGACGGCGAGCGATCCGGGAGCGCGGGGGGCATGATCGCGATGCCGGCCGAAGAGGACCGCCCGTCCGGCGCCGCGCCTCTTCCAGGTTCTTGTAACGCGTTCTACTCTGTGCCGCCGCAGGGAGCGGAAGCGTGAGACGCCTGGAGGGGCCGTGCACCTCGAATACACGCCGGAACAGCACCAGTTGCGCGCCGAGCTGCGTGCGTACTTCGACGGACTCGTACCGGACAACGCCTACGCCCGCTACGCCGACCCCGCCGCCCAGAAGCGCTTCTACCGGGATACGATCCGCCGGCTCGGCACCGACGGCTGGCTCGGCGTCGGCTGGCCCAAGGAGTACGGCGGCCGCGGACTGAGCCCCATGGAGCAGTTCATCTTCTTCGACGAGGCGGCCCAGGCCGGCGTGCCGCTGCCGCTGATGGCGCTCAACACCGTCGGCCCGACGATCATGCAGTACGGCACCGACGAGCAGAAGGCGTACTTCCTGCCGAAGATCCTCTCCGGTGAGATCGACTTCGCGATCGGCTACAGCGAGCCGGACGCCGGCACCGACCTCGCCGCACTCAGGACCCGTGCCGTGCGCGAAGGCGACGAGTATGTCGTCAACGGCCAGAAGATCTGGACGACCAACGGCGACACCGCCGACTGGGTGTGGCTCGCCGTCCGCACCGACCCTGACGCCCCGCCGCACAAGGGCATCACCATGCTGCTCGTGCCGACCTCCGACCCGGGCTACTCCTGCACGGTCATCAACACCCTCGCCTCCCACGACACCACCGCCAGCTACTACGAGAACATCCGCGTCCCCGTCTCCCGCCGTGTCGGCGAGGAGAACAAGGGCTGGCGGCTTATCACCAACCAGCTCAACCACGAGCGTGTCACCCTCGCCGCGCACGGCACCATGGCCATCCGCGCCCTCCACAACGTCCAGCGCTGGGCCGCCGGGACCAAGCTCTCCGACGGGCGCCGCGTCATCGACCTCGGCTGGGTACGCGGCCGGCTCGCCCGCACCCACACCAAGCTCGATGCGATGAAGCTGCTCAACTGGCAGATGGTGAACGCCGTCCAGGAGGGCACCCTCACCCCGCAGGACGCCTCCGCCGTCAAGGTCTACGGTTCCGAGGCGCGCCGCGACGCCTACGCCTGGCTGATGGAGGTCGTCGGCGCCGCCGGACCGCTCAAGGAGGGCTCGGCAGGCGCGGTCCTCCACGGCGAACTGGAACGCGGCTACCGCTCCGCCGTTATCTTCACCTTCGGCGGCGGCAACAACGAGATCCAGCGCGAGATCATCTCCTGGATCGGGCTCGGGATGCCACGGGTACGGCGTTGACCGCGTGTGACTTTGCTCCACTCCCCGCGGTCGGGCCCTTGTCGGTTGCCGCGGGGTGTGTACACCAGAACGGCCATTCCGGCGCGCAGATGACGGCGCCGATGATGTCGTAGCAACGAACGGCAACGCGCGCTTCTCGGCCGCCTTGTGGCCGGCGAGCATGCCGGAGCCTGGGAGTCGGGTGATCGGCGTTGTGCGGTACTGCGGGGGCATCTCCTCGGGCCGGACAGGGCCCACGCGCCCTGACGAAGGTTGGGGTTCGCCGTTGCCTTTCGTTCGATGAGTCCGATGTCGCAGGGAACTTAGCGTCGCTGCATGATCTCGCTCAGGGAACGACTCACCCGACTCCGCGGCGGCAAGGCAGCGGTCGGCCATCGCATGACCGGAACCCGTCGTGCTTCGATCGCCGCCGTGCTCGCGCTCGGCCTGTCGATGCCGCTGGCAGGGGAGGGGGTGGCCGACATCGTGCCGCCCCCACAGCCTGTCCAGGCGCCGGAATCCGACCGGGCTCCCGCCGGCCGGCTCGAACTGCTGCGCCCGACCGGGTCGTACGCGGTCGGACGCGACTTGCTGCACCTCGTCGACAACGACCGCCGGGACCCATGGATGCCTCAGGCGGGCGCGCGTGAGCTCATGCTGTCGATGTACTATCCGGCACGGCCCGGCATCGGCGACTCGGCGCCGTACATCGCGACCGGAGAGGCCCGGCTGCTACTGGAGGGCGTCGGGCGGGACGAAGCGATACCAGCGAGGACGGTCAGCGCGACCCGGACCCATGTGCGAGCCGCCGCCCGCCCCCTGCCGGGCAGGTTTCCGCTGGTGGTGCTCTCGCCCGGCTTCACCCTGCCCCGCGCCACGCTCTCCGGTCTCGCCGGGGATCTGGCCAGTCGCGGATACGTCGTCGCGACGGTCGATCACGCCTACGAGTCCTTCGGCACGCTTTACCCGGGCGGGCGGATGCTCACCTGTGCCGCCTGCGAACAGGTCGACGCCGGCGGCAACGCCGGATACAAGGCAGCCGCCGAAGGCAGGGCCAAGGACATCACCTTCGTCCTGGACCGGCTGACAGGCCATCACCCGTCATGGCGGCACGCCCGGATGATCGACCCGCGTCGGGTAGGAGCGGCCGGCCACTCCATCGGCGGCAACAGCGCCGCGCAGACCATGGTCACCGATCAGAGGGTACGGGCCGGGGCGAACCTGGACGGATCCTTCTTCGCCCCGGTGCCTGCCTCTGGTCTCGACGGCCGGCCGTTCCTGATGCTCGGGACGAAAGCCGGTCACAGCCCAGGTTCCGGCAGCCCGGCCTGGGACGGCGACTGGGCGCGCCTGGACGGCTGGAAACGATGGCTGACCGTGGCCGGCTCCGGGCACTTCTCCTTCATCGACCTGCCGGTGCTCGGTGAACAGCTGGGGCTGTCCGATCCCTCGGCACCTCTGCCGGGACGGCGTTCCGGGGAGATCACCCGAGACTACGTCGGAGCCTTCTTCGATCTGCACCTGCGCGGCATTCGGCAGCCCCTGCTCGACGGACCCTCGTCGGCCAACCCGGAGGTCGAGTTCCAGCAGCCCTGAGCCGGAATCACAAGGCGGCGCAGGGGCCACGCATGGCGAAGGGGGGCGTGCCGCGGTGCTCATGCAGGGCGCGGACGCGCTGCTCGCCGTCCCGGCCACGACGAGCATGGGCCCGACGCCTTCGCGTTCGGGGCGTCGAAGAGCGCAAGCCGGTTCCTGCCCTGGTGAGGTCGATGCCTGTTCAAGCGACGGCGATGGTCGTGCCGAAAGGGTGCCCCGCATGTGTGCGTTCGCGTGAGCGCGGGGCACCCCTGTCGATCCGGTTGGAGGGTCAGTTCCCCTCGGTTTCGAAGGTGCGCAGCAAATCGGCGGCGACGCTCACGGCAATGGTCGCGGGTTCCTTGCCGGTGATGTCGGCCAGCCCGATCGGGGTCTTGATCCGATCGATGATGGCCTCGTCGTGACCGCCCTCGGTGGCGAGGCGTTTGCGGAACCGCCCCCACTTGGCCGCCGACCCGATCAGCCCGATGGAGCCGAGATGGGTTGTGCGCAAGGCGGCGTCGCACAGAGCGGCGTCCTCGGCGTGATCATGGGTCATGATCAGGATGTGGGTGCCGCGCGGCAAGTCCGCCAGCACCTCCTCGGGCAGCAGTGGCGTGTGGTGCACGTGCACCTGCGCCACCGAGTCCGCCAGCACGTCGAGCCGCTCCTCGGTGAGGATGTCGGAGCGGCTGTCGATCAGATGGAGGTCGAGGTCCTGACGTGCCAGGATGCGCGCCAGTTCCAGCCCGACGTGCCCGACGCCGAAGACCGCCACCGCCCTTACCACCGGCAGTGGTTCGAGCAGCACAGAGACCGTGCCGCCGCAGCACTGCACGCCATGCCGGTTGGTCACCTTGTCGTTCAGGGCGAAGTCGATCAGCTCCGGCTCCGGCTTGAACGCGGCGATCATCTCCCGGGCCCGATCGATCGCGACGGCCTCGACATTGCCGCCACCGATCGAGCCCCACGTCTCGGTCTGCCCCACAACGAGTTTCGCACCGGCGTCGCGGGGGGCATGGCCGCGCACGGTCGCGACGGTCACCAGCACGCCGGACTCCCGGCGTGCTCGCAGCCGTGCGACCGCGGCGACCCACGTCATGTCAGGCACCGCTCAGCGCTTCTGTATCGGTCCGGATCTTGCCGTTGGCGGCGTGCCCGCTGGCCGCGAGCCCGTTTCCGGCGTGGCCGTCGACAGCCACGCCGTTGCCGGCGTAACCGTTCGGGGAGGCATCGGCCTGGCGAGCCGCCTGGATCGCCCAGAACACCGCCTCCGGCGTCGCGGGCGAAGCCAACGCGACGCTGACCCCGCTCGGCCCGAACGCGGCGGCGGCCTGCCGCAGCGCTTCGCGCACGCAGAACGCCAGCATCAGCGGAGGCTCACCCACCGCCTTGGACCCGTATACCGCGCCTTCTTCGGTGGCGTTCTCCATAAGCGTGACGTTGAACTCCTCGGGCATCTCCGAGAAGCTCGGCAGCTTGTAGGTGCTCGCGGCCTGGGTCAGCAGTCGGCCGCGGTTCGGCCCGTCACTGACGTCCCAGCGCAGGTCCTCGAGCGTCAGCCAGCCCGCGCCCTGCACGAAACCGCCCTCGACCTGGCCGATGTCGATCATCGGGGACAGGCTGTCGCCGACATCGTGCACGATGTCCACCCGCCGGATGCGGTACGCGCCGGTGAAGCCGTCCACCTCCACCTCGGCCGCGGCGACGCCATAGGAGAAGTACTTGAACGGCGAGCCCCTGAACGTCTTCGCGTCCCAGTGCAGACCCTCGGTCCGGTAGAAACCGGCCGCCGACAGCTGAACCCGCTGGAAGTACGCGGTGCGCACCAGGTCGTTCCAGGCCAGCTCCTTGTCGCTGCCCAGGGTGCGCGCGACGCCCTCGACGATGCGCACGTCCGAGGGGTTCGAACCCAGCTGACCGGCGGCCACCTGCAGCAGCCGCGCGCGCAACTGCTCGCAGGCGTTCTTCACTGCCGCACCGTTGAGGTCCGCCCCGGAACTGGCGGCGGTGGCAGAGGTGTTGGGCACCTTGTCGGTCCGCGTCGGGGCCAGCCGCACCTTGTGCAGAGGGACGCCCAGCGTGGTCGCGGCCACCTGCAGCATCTTGGTGTGCAGGCCCTGGCCCATCTCCGTGCCGCCGTGGTTGATCAGGACGGAGCCGTCCTTGTAGATCAGCACCAGTGCGCCGGCCTGGTTGAAGGCGGTGAGGTTGAACGAGATGCCGAACTTGATGCCGGTGATCGCAAGTGCCCGCTTGGTGTTCGGGTGCGCGGCGTTGAATGCGGCGATCTCGCGCCTGCAGTCGGCGATGCCGCCGTTGTCCTGAACCTGCTGCCAGATGGCGGAGATCCGTTCCGGCTGAGTGACCGGCTGGCCGTACGGCGTCGACTGACCATGACCCGGCTGGTAGAAGTTGCGCTCCCGCAGCTCCATCGGATCCAGGCCGAGCAGCGGCGCGCACCGGCCCAGGATGTCCTCGATCACCAGCATGCCCTGCGGTCCGCCGAAGCCGCGGAAGGCCGTGTTGGAGACCTTGTTGGTCTTGGCGATGCGCCCGGCGACGCGAGCGTTGGGAATCCAGTAGGTGTTGTCGATGTGGCACAGCGCACGGGCCACCACCGGCTCGGACAGGTCCAGGCTCCAGCCGCCGTCCGCGGTCAGGGTGGCGTCCAGGGCCTGGATGCGGCCGTCGGCGTCGAAGCCGATCTTCCACTCGGCGTGGAAGCCGTGCCGCTTGCCGGACATGGTCAGGTCCTGAGTCCGGTTGAGCCGCAATCGAACCGGCCGGCCGGTCAGCTTTGCGCCGAGCGCGGCGACGGCCGCGAAGCCGTGCGGCTGCATCTCCTTGCCGCCGAAGCCGCCGCCCATCCGCAGGCACTGCACGGTCACCTCGTGGCTGTGCAGACCGAGGACGTGCGCGACGATTTCCTGGGTCTCCGAGGGATGCTGGGTGCTGCTCTGGATGAACACCTGCTCGGCCTCGTCGATGTAGGCCAGCGCCGCGTGCGTCTCCAGGTAGAAGTGTTCCTGATCGGAGAACTGGAACTCGCCGGTGAACACGTGAGCGGAATCGGCGAAGCCGGCGTCGATGTCGCCGGTCACCATCACGGGCCGGGCGCCGTGGAAGCTCTCGGCCGCGATCGCGTCCTGCAGCGTGATCAGGGAGGGCTGTTCGTCGAGTTCCACCTCGACGGCCGCCGCACCGAGCCGGGCCGCCTCCAGGGTCTCGGCGAGCACCCAGGCGACCGCGTGACCGTGGAACATGACCTCGTCGGGGAACAGCGGCTCGTCATGCTTCATCCCGGCGTCGTTGACGCCGGGCACGTCGGCACCGGTCAGCACGCGGACCACACCGGGCACGGCGAGCGCGGGCTCGGTACGCAGCGCGGTGATCCTGCCGTGGGCCTTCATCACCTGGACCGGGTAGGCGTGCAGCACGTCCTTGGTGCGCTGGACCAGGTCGTCGGTGTAGAGCGCGGTGCCGGTGACGTGCTGGAAGGCACTCTCATGCGGCATCGAGACGCCGACGGCGGGCTTCTCGGGACGCTCGGACAGATGACTCATGACGACACCGCCTCGGTGGTCTGTGCGTGCAGCTTCAGCAGGCTCTGGCCGAGCATCGCGGAACGGTAGAGGGAGCTGGCGCGGTGATCGTCCATGGGCGTGCCCTCGCCCCGCAGCACCCGGGCCGCGGCCTCGACGGTCTCCGCCGACCACCGCTTGCCCTCCAGGGCCGCCTCGGTGGCGAGCGCGCGGATCGGGGTGGCGGCCACGCCGCCCAGGCCGATGCGTGCCTTGCGGACGATCCCGTCCTCGATGTCGAGCGCGAAAGCGACCGCCACGCTGGAGATGTCGTCGAAGCGCCGCTTGGCGATCTTGTGGAAGGCCGTGACCGGCGACAGCGGCAGCGGGATGCGCACCGCGCGGATCAGCTCGCCGGGACGGAGCACGCTCTGCCGGTAGCCGGTGAAGTAGTCCGCCAGCGGGACCTCGCGCTCACCGTCGGCGTCGGCGAGCACCACCGATGCCTCCAGCGCGAGCAGCGCCGGCGGGCTGTCACCGATGGGGGAGCCGGTACCCAGGTTGCCGCCGAGGGTCGCACCGTTGCGGATGAGCCGGGAGGCGAACTGCGGGAACAGCTCCGCCAGCAGCGGGACGGCGCCGTCGAGGCGGCGTTCGATCTCGGTGAGCGTCACCGCCGCCCCGATCTCGATGTGGTCGGATTCGACGCGCAGCTCCCGGAGTTCGGGCAGCCGGTCGACGGCGACCACGCAATCCGCCCGACGGGCACGGATGTTCACCTCCACGCCCCAGTCGGTGGAGCCGGCGACCACCACCGCATCGGGCCGTTCGCGCAGCAACTGCAGCGTTTCGGCCAGGGTGCTCTTCCGCAGGAACACGCTGTCGTCCTGGGCGTATTCGGTGGCGACCGGTGCGGGCGGGGACTGCTCGCGACGCTGCGCCAGCGGGTCCTCGTCGGTGGGCGCACCGACGGCGAACGCGGCATCGCGAATCGGGCGGTAACCGGTGCAGCGGCACAGGTTCCCGCTCAGCGCGTGCAGATCGAAACCGTTCGGGCCGTGCTCGGCGTCGGCGGTGTCGGCCGAATCCGCGTCAGACTCCGCATCCGTGTGTGCGCAGCGGTCGGGCCGGTAGTACTCGGCGGCCATGCTGCAGATGAAGCCCGGTGTGCAGTAACCGCATTGGGAGCCGCCGCGGACCGCCATCTCCTCCTGCACCGGGTGCAGGGTGGGCGCCGTACCGGGTTCGCCGGCGGTGGCGAGACCTTCGGAGGTGATGACCTCCTGACCGTCGAGCGCCGCGACCGGGACCAGACAGGCGTTGACCGCCACCCAGTCGGTGGGCTTGTTCACCCCGGGACGGGCCACCAGGACCGAACAGGCGCCGCATTCACCCTCGGCGCAGCCCTCCTTGGTGCCGGTGAGGCCACGCTCGCGCAGAAAGTCCAGCACCGTGGTGTGGGGCGCAGCCGGTGAGATCGATGTTTCTTTCCCGTTGACCGTGATCCGCGCCGCTACCATGACAGGCCTTCGTTTCGGTGCGCGATGGGTCGATTCATCATGTTCGCCAATTTCAGGCAGCTTTCTGTGTTCAGACGCGCCACGTACGAGGAGCGGGCGCAATACGGCACGCAACAGCGACGTGCCGGGAGGTGGTGACGGGAAACCCGGAATGTGCCCCGGACGGGCACATCAGAACGGCGTGCTCAGCAGCCGTGCGCGATTCGACCCGGAACCCAGACCATGCGGTGGGCGAGGCGACCGAGATCGGAGTAGGTGTACATCCGCTGGTCGCCTCCTTTCGGTAGTCATGGGTCGACGTCTACCGGAAAGTAGTGGCCGGGGCCACAGAGGTCAAGAGGTTGACCCCTGTCTCTCGAGAACCGATCGGTTTGTAGGCTGGGGCGCCACCGCCGACGGGTCGAGCGTCCGGCGTGGCGTCATCCAGCAGCGCGTGGAAGGCCCGGCGGGCCCTGGCGTGGTCGTCCAGGACGGACTGCCGGTCCAGTGCGGAACAATCGCCCATGCCGTAGCACCGCCTGGTGGACGGCCCGCAGTCCCCGTTCCGCAGGAGCCCGGCGGCCACGTCCGGCCCGGCCGACCGGATCGAGGAGACCGTCCTCGCAGCACTCCGTCGCGCCGGCGAGCGCCTTCCACAGCGCCTCGACGCTGGGTGCCCCGTCCGGCCGGCCCTGCTCATCCCGGTACAGACGGCAGGACACGCCGACCGGTGCCCCGGGCACCGCGAACGGGTCGACACCGCCGACGAGAACGGTCGGCGACCCGGTCATCCTCCATCGGACGGCCTCCGCTTCCTCCCGTACCTCGACCAACTCCACGTCTGCCACGCGCCCGTCGAGCGCGGCGGTGATCCGCTCCAGTGCGAGGGGGGCGTTCGGGCAGTCCGGCACGGTCAGCACGGTGATCCTCGTGACGTTCATGGGGCGACCGTAGACCTTCCAGCGCACTGGAAGGTCAAGCCGTACCCTGGCGGTATGCGCATCGGAGAGCTCGCCACGACGGCGGGGCTGTCGACGAAGACGATCCGCTTCTACGAACAGGCGGGTCTGCTGCCCGCACCCCCGCGCACCTCCGGCGGCTACCGGGACTACCCGGAACAGGCGGCCGCCCGGCTCTCCTTCGTCCGTGACGCCCAGGCCGCCGGGCTCACTCTCGCCGAGATCCGCTCGGTCCTCGCCCTGCGCGACAGCGGCCAGGCCCCGTGCGCCCGGGTCGGCACGCTCATCGAGCAGCACCTGGCCGACATCGAGCGCCGGATGACCGAGCTGCGCGAGGCCCGCGCCGCGCTGCGCGAGCTGGCCCGCCGGGCGGCTGTGACCGACCCGGACACGTGCACGGACGGCGACATCTGCACCATCCTGACCAAGCCGTGAACGTCTCCCGTGTGGCCCTGCACAGGTTCGCTCGCCCGCAGCGAGCGCCGGTACTCATCGGTTCCACCAACGCCGTTGGCCATGGGCGCTCGGAAAGACTGCTGTCATGCCCGAACCAGCCGCTCCGCAATCCAGTCCCCCCCCGACACGGACTGTTGGCAGACGCCCGGTGTGCGCGGGATCGGCGCCGGTTCGAGGCGGAGGCACGCTCCCTGCCGTGGGCGGGAGGGCGGCGTGACCTGTGGATGGCGATCACGCCGACACGGATCACCGGCCGACGGGGTGGTGAACCCACGCGGCCCTCACGACGCGCCGTCCGCTCCGGACTCGACGACGTGAACGTGTCGAGCGCTCTCCAAAGCCGGCTCAGAGAGTGCCGACTTGGCACTCTGACACACCTCGCGCCGGCCGTCGCTCCGCAGGGCCGCTCTGAGCACGTCAGTGGGGCCTCTCGGCCCATGTGCCCGGCCCGGCACGGGCGCAGCCTGGCGGTCTGGACAGGGCCGGCGGCCGGTCATCGGGGCCGCGGCTGGTGGGCGGCCAGCTGCCGGCGTGCCTGGTCGTAGGTGTCCGAGTCGATCTCGCCGGAGGCGAAGCGGCGGTCGAGAATCTCCTCGGGCGTCTCTCGCCAAGTCGCTGTGCGCTCGCGGCCGTCCCCGTTGCCGGAAGGATGGTGCGTGAGGCGTACGACCACCCAGACCACGAGGCCGATCAGCACGATCCACAGCAGGGGCATGAAGGCCATCCAGGCCCAGCCACCGCCGTTCCAGTACATCATCCTCGCCACCTTCCAGCGGACGCAGCCGAGCGCGTGGGGAGTCGCTCGTACAGCCACATTGACGCTGCCGTCCGCTCCGTACCAGGGCCCTTCGGGCCCACCCGGTGTCCCCTCGGCCCCCGTCACGTGCCGTGTACTCGGCCGAGGAGCTGCGCGGTACACGGTGGTGCCGCACGGCACGCCCTTCCGTCCACGTGGTCCGGGCCGGACCGCGATGACCGTCACGCTGCCTTGCCGGCGCGCGCCGGCCTCTGTGTGGCGGACCGCTTCGGAAACGCGCAGCGTGGGGAGCGAAGGGGGAGAGAGGTGAGCGACATGGACAGGCAGGATTCGACTCCGCGTGTCGTTGTGGGCGTCGACGGTTCGCCCTCGTCGCAGGCCGCCCTGCGGTGGGCCGTTCGGTATGCCGGTCTGATCGGGGCGACGGTGGACGCGGTGGCCGCGTTCGAGCTGCCAGGGGCACACGGATGGTCCGCTCCCGCGGTGGATGCCGACTTCGACGCGGGAATCGCGCGGGACGGCCTTGTCTCCGAGATCCGCGAGGTGCTCGGCGAGGAGGAAGGCGGGCGGGTGCGGGAGCACCTGGTACGGGGAAGCCCGGCCGAAGCGCTGCTGGAAGCGTCCGAAGGAGCGGAGCTGCTGGTCGTGGGCAGCCGGGGTCGAGGCGGGTTCGCCCGGACGCTGCTCGGCTCGGTGAGCCAGCAGTGCGCGCTCCATGCCACCTGTCCGGTCGTCATCGTCCGCCCGAATGTCGCTGTTGAAGGCGCTGCGTCCGGGACAGCGTGAGTCGCAGCCGGGTCGGTTCCGGGGTGCACGGCACGGTCGGCGCGTGGTGGCGCTGTCACGCGGCGGGCGCACCGCTCGCGGAAGGACCTGTGAGGGAGCAGTTCACTCCGACCACCCCGTCGACCGCGTGCGCGAGACGGGCCGCCACGGGGATCAGTGCGCTGTCGCGGACCTTGCCGGTGAGGGTGACCACTCCGTCGTTCACATCGACCTCGACGTCCCTGCGGGACACCGCGAAGAGCCTGTCCACGACTTCACTGCGTACGTCGGCCGCGATGGCATCGTCCGGGCGCAGGAAGACCTTCAGCAGGTCGGCGCGGCTGACGATGCCCTGCAGGATGCCGTCGGCGTCGACCACAGGCAGACGCTTGACCTGGTGCCGGGCCATGACACGGGCTGCCTGGGGGAGGCCGGCCCCGGCACGGATGGTCACCGCGGGTGTCGTCATGAGATCCCTGGCGCTGACCGCGCCGGCTCTGGCGGTGTCGTCCAGGCGCCGCATCTGCTCGATCATGCCCGGATCCCTGTCGTGCAGCTCCTCCTTGACCAGCAGATCCGCCTCGGAGACCACGCCGACGACGCGGCCTTCGCCTTCCAGCACAGGCATGGCCGTGACCTTCCACTGCTCCATGGTCGCGACGATCTCCTTGAACTGTGCATCCGGAGCGACGGCCACGACAGTCCTGGTCATCACGTCGTCCACGGTGTAGGGGCTGTGGTCCATGACGGGTCCCTCTTCGAGCATGGGTCGGTTCGGACATGGGCTGCCCTCAACCGTCCCCGCCAGCGTGGCCCCCAGCCCGCTGACCGCACAGGGCCTGACGGGCATACCGGACGGCCCGAACGGCCCGGCCCGGAGGACCTGGCCACGTTTCCAGCGTCACCACCCGGGCGCGGCGACAGCAGAGGCCGACGGTCCCGCGCACGGGCCGAACGGCCCTGGTCCTCCCCGGGCCGCCGGTCGGTTCTGCGACGGGACCACGGCAGGCCGCACTCACGACGACCAGAGCTCGTCCACTCCGAGGGGCCGGTACGACGCCGGATCGTTGTCATCGCAGCCGGCTTCTCGTGATGGGTGTCGGCGCTGTCGGGCGGTGGCGCAGCCCGGTCGACGGTCCCGGTTCGGGAGGCGTCGTAGGACGAGTACGCAGAGACTCGCCGCGGCACGCGGCAAACGCGGAGTCGGGGCTGCGCCCGCTGGGCCTGGTCGCGCTCAGCGATCCCCGAAGCCCGCCGCGACCGCGACGTCGGCTGCTTGCCGGGCGGCCGGCATCACCCGTGTGCTTCCGGACGGGCGGCTACCTGAATGGGGACCGCTTGGTCCTGCTGCCTCGGCGTCCATCTGCGTACCGTGCAGTTATGAGCTGCCGCTGCAGCCGACTGCTGCAGCGACACGCACGCAGACCGATGGAGGAGTCATGACGTCTGCCAGTGAAGTACTCCCGATCATGTTCGGCGTCGACGCCGTGGAACCGGCCGATGCGGCCCTGGCCTGGGCAACCGACGAAGCCGCCCGCCGCGGCGTGCCCCTCCAGCTGGTCCACGCCGTCCTGCCGGTGACCCACCGCGTACGCGGCGTCGAGGAGACGGCACACCACAAGGCCTTGCGCCAGCTGGGGGACGAGGCGCTCGACAAGGCGACGGTCCGTGCCCATGAGCGGCAACCGGGCCTTGAGGTGACGACTTTCCTCACGGACGCCAATCCGGCCCAGGCCCTGGCACGGCACTCCGCGCACGCGCGGTTGGTGGTCCTCGGCTCGCGTCGGCTGGGTCGGCTGGCGGAGGTGCTCAGTGCTGCCTCCACGGCAGTCCCGGTGAGTGCCAACGCCGCCTGTCCGGTGGTCGTCGTGCCGGAAGCCGAGCACGACGTGGAGGAGCCGCCGTACTTGGTGGTCGGGGTGGACGGCAGCCGGTCGGCCGATGTCGCCCTGGACCACGCCCTGGAGGCCGCTGCCTTGCGTGGTGCCTCCGTGCGTGCGGTGTGGGTGTGGCAGCGACCGCTATTGGGCTTTTTCGACGAGCAGGCCGCGCTCGAGTCGTCCCACAGGCAGCTGCATGAGGCGACGGCGGCGCGGGCCAGCGCTTACCGGGACGTTCCGCTGAGCCATGCCGTGCTGCGAGGTCACCCTGTTGAGGTCTTGGCCGAAGCCGCCGAGCATGCACTCGCCGTGGTCGTAGGCCGCCGGGGCCGGGAGGGCTTCACCGGCATGCGGCTGGGCTCGGTCCCCCATGGTCTGCTGCACAGGGCCGGCTGCCCCGTGGTCACCGTGCCCCTGCCCGCCGATGAGGGGCTCTGACACCGGACGGATCAAAGACGGGACCGATCTGAGACCGTGCCGAGCCGACTACCCCGACGGCCGGAAACGCGTGCCCGTCGCTCAGCGTCTCGGTACCGACGGCGGAAGACCGGGAACGTAGGCCGCCTGATCGGTGTGGGGTGCTCTTCACCGGCGCAAATGTCTCCCAGCTCCGGGGGCGGCTGCCGAGGCGACCCGCAGGCCATGCCGGGCGGGGCCGACTGGGGACCGTTGAGCCCTGGTCAGACCGCGCGCCGGGTGCTTCCATGGAATTGACGGAAAGGGTCCCTGAAAGGGACGCGGAGAAGCGGTCGGCGACCGTGCACCGCGCAATCAGGATCCGCGAGAAGCGGATGGGCCCTTTCCGTCGCTTGCCTTCCGGGCCGGTCCAGCCGGCGGGGATCAGCAGCTCCGACCAGCGGGGTTCGGGCGTACGGTCTGCCTGCGGCGGCTCGACGTCCAGGCGCGGCTGACGATGCCGATGAGCTTCCCGGCCTCGTCGATCGCGGGCTGTCGTTTCATCTTGCTGCGGCCACCCTGTTCTTCCGGCCCGGACGCGCACCTCAGGCACTTGATCGGACATGGGCGACAGCCGGAGTCGGAGTGGCCGCAGCCGTCAGCGAAGCGGTTCCTCGTGCTCACGAGCCTGAGTGGCGATGACGGCGGCCTGGACACGGCGTTCCACACCGAGCTTGGACAGCAGCCGCGAGATGTGGTTCTTGACGGTCTTCTCGGACAGGTAGAGCTTCTTGCCGATCTGTCGGTTGGTCAGCCCTTCGCCGATCAGATCGAGGACGGCGCGCTCCCTGTCCGTGAGCGCGGCCAGCCGTGCGTCCTCGGCCGGGTGGCCGTCCTCGGGAGTGCGCAGCGAACGCATCAGCCGCGCGGTCGTGGCGGGGTCGAGCATCGACTGACCGGTTGCCACGGTGCGTACGGCGGAGACCAGGTCGGTGCCCCTGATCTGCTTGAGTACGTATCCGGCGGCTCCAGCCATGATCGAGTCGAGCAGTGCGTCCTCGTCGTCGAAGGACGTCAGCATGAGGCAGGCGAGGTCCGGCACGTGGCAGCGCAGGTCGCGGCAGACGGTGATGCCGTCGCCGTCCGGGAGCCGGATGTCGAGGACCGCGACATGGGGGCGCAGCGCGGGTCCCCGGGCCAGGGCCTGCTCGGCTGTCCCCGCCTCACCGACCACCTCGATGTCGGATTCGGCGTCGAGCAGGTCGTGCAGGCCGCGGCGGACGACTTCGTGGTCGTCGAGGAGGAACACCCTGATGGGCGCTTCCGCCGAGAAGACGGGTGCCTCGGACATTGTCAGCCCCCTGCACGTCTCATGGTCACCCTGATCGTCTCCGCTTGAGGCAGCGGCGCAACAGGGCCGAACGGTCCCTGTCGCTCGCCTCACCGGCCTGTTGTCCCGGCCGGCCGAAGGAAACACTCGGCCTTCGAGGCGGACCGGATCACGACGTGCGTGTTGCGGGGGAGTTCAGGTCCAGGCGGATGTCCACCACGCCCTCGACCGCACGGACCGCCCTGGCCAGCAGGGGCACCAGAGCCCGGTCACGGAGATCCCCGCCCAGCGTCACCACACCGTCCGAAACGGAGACTTCCATCTGCGCGGCGGGCGGCAGGTCCTCGATCACGGTGCGCCGGATCTCGTCGGCGATGTCCTCGTCGGTCCGCAGGAACACTT